>JAILRU010000127.1 GCA_024697945.1 Bacteroidaceae bacterium | reverse complement strand
CCTTCTCTCCATCATCGTCGGTGCTATGCTCTTTGGGCTGGGTATAGACTATCTGTTGCCGCAGGAGTGGTTTGCCGTGCAGAGCGGTATTTTAGAAACGGCTTGTCACGATGAAGGCATCAGCATCTTCTCCTACATCTGCACAGCCATTTTGCTTGTGCTCCTGCTGAGGGCTCTTTTTGCTGGACATCACCACCATCATCACGAAGAGACAGATCTGGAATCCTGTATATTATATAATGTAGAGGGAATGAATTGCAGCCATTGTGCCGCAAACGTCGAGAAAGCCATTGCCGCAGTTGAGGGCGTAGAGCTGGTGGAAGTCTCTCTTCACGAAGGCACGGCAAGAATCAAAGGTTCACCCAACGAAGCTGACATCCTTCGTGCCGTTGAGAGCATCGGATTCAAAGCAAAGAAAGCTTGAGATTAGAGCTGCGTCAGCTGGAAGTTACGCCACAGGACCTTAATGTCGTTTCCGTCGTGGATTTGCAGCATGACGCGTCCGGGCGTGTTACCAATGAGTTCGTCTTCCAGGTCAGCCATCGGCTCACCGTTGAGCCAAGTCTGGACATGACCTCCCTCTACGCGCAAGCGTAGGGTGTTCCATTCACCTTCCTTCAGGATTTCCTCCTTCTCGTCGGGTATCTGCTGTAGCCAGCCACGTCCGTATGACTCGTAGATGCCACCTGTGTCGCTACCCTTGGGAGCCACTTCGCACTGCCATCCATGAACGGTGTTGAAGCCCTCGATGAAGGAGTGGAAGAAGAGGCCGCTGTTGCCGTTGCTCTCCTGCTTGAATTCCAGGGTGAGGTCGAAGTCCTTGTAGTACTTGCGTGTGCAGAGATAACCATACTGCTTGTTGTCGCCGTTCTCGGTTACCAGATTGCCTTCCTCATCTACGCTCCACTTGCCGTCGCCGAAGGGTTCCCAGCCGGTGAGGTCCTTGCCGTTGAAGAGGCTTTCGGTCTGTCCGCCTTTATGAGGCAGCGGACGAATCTTGATGTTCTTGAAGGAAGCAGGGTCACCGTGGTCCTGGAGGCAGATGACACCCTCGGCAGCAAGGCCGTATTCGGGAGCGTGAGACCATTTGCCACTACCCTTCCGCTCGAACCAGTCGTCGGTCCAAGCCTCGAACTCCAAAATCTTCTCGCCGTTGAGCCAGTGCTCCACGTGACCATTGTCAAAGACAATCTTCGAGGTGTTCCACTCGCCCACGGGATTGACGTGCATCTTGGAGTAGTCGGGTAGGTGCATGGCGTAATCGACACCCAACTTCTGCCATTCTTCCAACTTCTCGGGAGCATTCACTTCCTCCCAGCCCTCGTTGTCGATGAGCTGATACTCAGGACCAGTCACGTAGGGAACCGAGAAGGCAGGATTCTCCACCACGTGGTAGATCATGCCGCTGTTGCCACCGTGCGTCAGTTTCCAATCCCAGGTGAGCTCGAAGTCGGCAAACTTACGCTTCGTAACGATGTAGCCCGAGTCGTCGGCACCGCCTCCGCTGGCCTGGATGCAGCCATCCACAGCCGTCCATCCGTTGCTCAGGACGGTGTCGTTGAAGTTTTTCCACTCGGAAAGGTCCTGACCGTTGAACAGCAGTACCCATCCCTCTTCTTCCTCAGCCTTTGTCAGCGTATTGTCCTTAGGCTGACATCCGCAGAAAGTTCCACACATTGCTGCCAAAGAGAGCAGCATCAGATTTGTTTTTTTCATAGTCTCTGTATTTAAAGATTCGCTTGATAGCCGCGTTGTTGATGCCTTTTCGGTTGCAAATATACGACTTCTTGTGAAAAAAACAACCCATTAGACACCTAATTAATAAAAAAGGTAAGATATAAAGACTATCATATTAACTTTTTTCGTAACTTTGCAGTAGCAATTTCAAGAATTGTGAAACTCTAAATTCAATCCAAAACCCGTTCGCTTCAGGGCGGACACAAAACAACAACAAAATTATGAAAAAGTACATTGCTGAATGTATCGGTACGTTCGTACTGACATTCCTGGGTTGCGGTGCAGCCGTCAGTCTTGGTTGCGGAACTCCCGAAGGTGGAATTGCTGCCGTTGTAGGAACAGCCATTGCCTTTGGTCTCTCTGTTGTAGCTATGGCCTATACCATCGGAGGCATCTCCGGATGCCACATCAATCCTGCCATCACGCTGGGCTGCCTCGTTACGTGCCGTATCAGTGTGAAGGACTGCATCGGTTACATCGTAGGTCAGGTTGTTGGTGCCATCATCGCCGGCGCTGCCCTGTTAGCACTCTACCCGGGTTCGGGCCTTGGAACCAATGGCATCGGAGCAGGCTGTAACGGCTGCTGGTGCGTTGCCCTTACTGCTGAGATTATACTCACAGCCCTCTTCGTGCTGGTAGTGTTGGGCGCAACACACAAGACGAACGGTGCGACTGGCAACTTTGCAGGCCTGGCTATCGGTCTGACGCTGATTCTCATCCACTTGGTAGGCATCTACTTCACAGGTACAAGTGTCAACCCCGCCCGCTCCATTGGTCCCGCTCTGTTCGCTAGTGGTGAAGCGCTTGCCAACCTCTGGATCTTCATCGTTGGCCCCTTTGCAGGTGCCCTCGTAGCAGCTATCCTTTGGAAGCTTGTTGAACCGAAAGAGATTAAGGATTAATTAATTAAAAATTAAAAGTTAAAAAATAAAAATCAAAAATATTGCATGACCGCGGTGGCAACCCCATCGCGGTCGTTGCTTTCTGTGGTGAAGCTTGCGGCTCGCTTGACAGGCAGTTTGGCATTGCGAGTGGCACAGGAAACGCCTGCCAGGCGCATCATGTTCAGGTCATTGTAGCCATCTCCACAACAAAAAAGTTCGTCCGTCGTGCCCCCAACCATAGAGAGAAGCAGCCTGAGAGCAATGGCCTTGTCAATACCTTTGGGCACGACCTCAAGGAGGAAGCTCTCGCTGCGAAAGGCATCGAGACTGTTCTGGAACTGCTTCTTGATTCTCCGCTCCAAGTGCCAAAGCTTGCGGGGAGAACCAGTGATGATACATTTGTGCTGAGGGTCGGTGATGGCAGCCGTGAAATCCTCAACCTGAATCAGAGGCATCTTGTTGGCACGGGCAATATATCTCGACCAATCGTCGGGCGTTCCCTGCACGATAATGTCATCTCCCTTATAGCCATGAATGCGGAAATCGTCATGTACGGCATGTGCAAGTTCAGGAATGATGCTGAGAGGGATGGTCTGCTCACGAACAGCCCGTGCTGCGGCACAATCCCAGACGAGGCTCCCGTTGAAAGCAATAATATAGCCATGATGCTTATCCAATTCCAATTGCCGGGCATAAGGAAGGATGCTGCACAACGGACGTCCACTGGCAAGGATGATGGTCAGTCCACGCCTCTGTGCTTCAATGAGTACCTGCTGGGAATAAGGCGTAATGGTCTTGGCAGAAGTCAGCAGCGTACCGTCAAGGTCAGTAGCGAGGAAACGAAGAGCCAACGGTTTCACATTCTAACATTCTAACTTTATAATGAGTGTCGTGGCACCAATGGTGATGACGGAACCATCTTGGAGGCGGATGCGGTCCTGGTCGCGCAAAATCTCGTTCATGTAGAAAGTGCCTGTACCGGATGGCGCATCACGGAGGATGTACTGCAGCTGTCCGTCCTTCCCACGCTGAACACGAATGATGCAGTGACGTGTATCGACGCTTGGGTCAACCGTCTCGATAGGTTTGTTGATGTTGGTGCCTTGCACAAAGCGTCCGAAAACGTTGTCGCCCATCTCGAGTGGAATCTCCTGACGATAGTGAAAGGTATTCTCGACGACGATGACGGACCCTACCCATCCTCCCTTAGGGAAGGCTTCCTGCTCTGAATTCTCTTCCTTTAAGAGGAAGTCAGAAGGGGTCTGGGAGGAGCCCGACAGGGTCCTTACCGCAAACTGTTTCTTACATTCGCTGCAAACAAAGACGAGACGCTGACCAGGTTGGTAGCGCGTCTCGTCGAAAAACGTATAGCTGTTGCACTTAGGGCAACGAACCTTTTTCATCTCACATTTACAATTTAAGCATTTACCATTTGCTCCTTCCGTGGTCTAATCAATAGGCTTCACCTCTTCTTTCACGCAGCAGGGCCATGCGTGGGAAAGGTCCTTGCTCTCTGCCTTCAAACGACGAATCTCTGCGTAGGCATCATCCTGAGTCTCAAAGCCTGGAATGATGACGCGTACCATACCTCCGAACTCGCAAGCCTGGGCGTTAACCCCCTTATCCTGAAGCTTGTCGGCAAAGCTCTTGGCGCTCTTTTTGCTGATGGCACTTGCCAGAACGATGACGTAGGGCTTGGAGGCAGGAACATTGACTGCTGATGGTTCCTCGCTCTGATGAGGTTCTGCGACCGGTTGTGCCTCGGGTGCCTTTACTGGCTCTGTCTTTGCCACAGGCTGTGTCTTGACCTGCTTCGGTTCAGGTTTTGCTACAGCGGGAAGCAAGTTCGGCTTTAGGAGGAATTCCGTATCAGCTTTCTGATTTCCTCCCATATCGACGGGTCTGCCGAAAGGCGATGTGAATGCGAAGAAGAGCACTACGGAAGCTGCAACCGTACTCACGTAATTGAAGACACGGCGGTTGATGCGGATTACGATAGCATCCTGGTCGGTCACGACGGAGGTGAGCTTCGTCTTGCGACCTGCATTCCTTTTGTCCCTGTGCTGGCGCACATCGTTGCTCAGCTTGGCAAAGGGAACAGCGTCAAGCCCGTAATAAGCAGGCGAAGCGATGCCCGACTGCAAAGGCATGAAGCAGATTTGCCCGTCTTCTGTGTCGCGAAGCATGTAGCCCATACTGCCCAGAGAGACGGAGCTTTCCTCTGCAAGTGTCTGCTGCAGCTCATCTACATACTCTGCACACATGATTCTGGCCTCATTGCGCGTAAGATTATGAAGCTTGGAGAGTGACCAGACGAAATCCTCGCCAGCTTCCTGCTCATCCCATTGGAAGGAAACGGTACGATAAGGAGGCAGGAAGATGCCCTCCTCATCGACACGTTTGCTGCTCATGTCCTTGCGGATGAAGGTTCCCAACAGAGGAACACTCACCTTGTCATGACTGAGAAGCAAGTACTCAATATGTGTTGAAAGTTCTATCATGCCTGCAAAGGTACGAAGAAAGCATGAACCCTCCAAATTTTTTGGGAAGAAGTTATCAAGAAATTTCAATCAAAACTTTAATCATTTTCTTCCATCGAAGCCTTAATTTGCTCAGCTACTTCGGGTTTAATCTTGTATCGTTTATTTAATCCTTTAACGATGTCATTTGTGATGTTGTACTTGGGATTGGCGATAAGAAGGTTGTCGCCAGCCTTTACCATCACATAATCATACTTTTTTGTCTTGTTGTAACGCTTCAGGAAGGACTGTATGCTGTCACGAGCCTCATCGTTGATGCGAGCCTGCTCCATAGCGAACTCGCTCTGCAGGCGGTCTGCCAACTCTGCCAGGTCATTCTGCTCCTTTTGGATGGAAGCCTGTGCACGTTCAACCTCGTCGCGGGTCGTGAATTCGTTGTTATCGTACTTCTTCTGTACGGCAGCCGCGTGGCTCTCAAGAGTACGCTGCTTCTGGGCCAACGTCTTCTGAATGTTGTTACCTCTGCGTGTGAGCACCTCACTGTAGTCCTTATAGAGCTGGTATTGGCTCATCAGGGTGTCGAGCTCCACAAAGGCAATTCTCATTTCGCCGGTCTGCTCGGTCTGAGCATCGTCGGTTGTCACTTCATCTTCGCCCTTGGCGCCACAGGCACCAAGCAGCAATGTTGCAGCCGCAAAAGCTGCCATTGTCAGGTAATACTTCATAGTCATTTGTGATACATTGTTATATATTAGCGGTGCAAAGGTACGGATAAAATATCAATCTATCAATCATAAGCCTACTAAAAAAACAAGAATTTTGTTTTTATTCACTTTTATTCGTACCTTTGCAGCGTCTTCGACGATTTAACTTTTTCAAATATACTCTTATGTCTCTCCTAATCGTCTTCAAATTATTGGGCTCTCTGGCATTGCTCATGTTCGGTATGAAATCTATGAGCGAGGCACTGCAGAAAATGGCTGGCCCACAGTTGCGCCATGTCCTTGGTGCAATGACCACAAACCGCTTTACGGGTGTAATCACGGGTATGGTGGTCACAACTTCCGTACAGTCCTCCACAGCTACCACCGTCATGACGGTCTCGTTCGTCAATGCCGGTTTGCTGACACTGGCACAAGCCATTTCTGTTATCATGGGTGCCAATATCGGTACGACGCTAACGGCATGGATTATGGCCATCGGCACATCGGGAGGCGGCGAAGCTTCGACCTTCGACATCAGCTTCGTGTCCTACATCGGCTTCTTCATAGGCATCATCCTCATCTACATGAAGAGGCACCGCTACATCGGTGACTTCCTCTTCGGATTAGGACTGCTGCTGCTTGGACTGACAACCTTGAAGGCAACGGGCACATCAATGGATATGGGCAACAACCCTGCTGTGACCGACTTCTTCATGTCGTTCGACCCAAATGCCTTCTCCACCACCATCATCTTCCTGTTCTTGGGGGGCATACTCACGTTCTGTGTGCAGTCATCAGCAGCAGTAATGGCTCTCACTATGCTTCTTTGCTCCACAGGTGCGATGCCCATCTATCAGGGTATTGCACTGGTAATGGGCGAAAATATCGGCACTACCATCACCTCAAATCTGGCGGCCCTCTCAGCTAACACTCAAGCCCGTCGGGCAGCGCTCTCGCACATGTTCTTCAACTTCTTCGGTGTGTTCTGGATTCTGTTCGTATTCCGTGCGTTCGTCGATGCCGTATGTGGATTCGTGGGCTACGACGTGGAAATGACAAAAGAATCGGCAGGTGTGGCAGCCTTCATGGCCAATGCGAGCAAGCTGAACTTCGTGCTGGCAGCATTCCACACATGCTTCAACGTAGCAAACACATTCATCCTTATCTGGTTCATCCCACAAATTGAGAAACTGGTATGCTGGGTCATCAAGCCCAAGAAGGTGGACGAGGAGGAAGACTTCCGCCTGCACTTCATCACCTCTGGCATCATGAAGACGCCCGAGCTCTCCGTGTTGGAGGCCCAAAAGGAGATAGAGGCCTTCGCAGCCCGCATGCAGCGCATGTTCAACATGGTCCGCGAGCTGCTGACGCTCTCCTCCACCTCCACAGGCATGAAAAAGAGCAACCAGGAGACAGAGTTCAGCCAACTTTACTCTCGCATCGAGAAATACGAAAATATCTCAGATAACCTGGAACTGGAAATCGCCAACTATTTGGACCAGGTGAGCGACGCCCACCTCAGCGACGAGACGAAGGCCAAGATTCGCGGTATGTTGCGCGAGATTTCCGAATTGGAGAGCATCGGAGACAGTTGCTACAACATGGCTCGCACCATCAGCCGGAAGTATCAAGGCAAGGAAGACCACTTCAACGATGCACAATACAACCATCTGCACCAGATGATGGATCTTACCGACCAGGCCCTCACACACATGAACCAGCTGATAAACGGACGCAAGGACTACTTCGATGTAAACCGCAGCTACAACATAGAGAACGAGATAAACAACTACCGCGACCAGTTGAAGTCCCAAAACATCTACGACATCAACAACCACAAATACACCTATGCCGTAGGCACCATCTACATGGACCTCATCAATAATTGCGAAAAGCTGGGCGACTATGTAGTCAACGTGGTAGAGGCTCGCACGGGTACCAGAATGCGTTGAACATAAGGCACCGACTTTTACCATCAGCGGCAGTTGTTCCGGGAATCGAGCAACTGCCGCTTGTTTTATTATTGACTTTATCTGTGTTTGGAGTGGCTTCGCTTCTCTCCCATTGCCATACTTTTTGCGCAATGGATGCCGCGGTCGCGCATAGCTTTGCTTTCACCGATATGGGTGCTTCCGAATCGGCTGCCGGGCTTCAGAATCATCTTTATACATAAAAAGAGTACTGATAAAGCAACAATTCCAAGCGTAAGTAATGCAAGTTTCAACATAATTCGTATCTTTGTCGTGCAAATATACAATATTAATAGTAATTAGGAGTTAATAATATAGATAAATACATAAAAAAATGAATAATCTACAACCAGCAAGTGTTTTTAAGTGCTTCGCACAAGTGAACCAGATTCCTCGGCCATCGAAAAAGGAGGAGAAGATGATTGACTTCCTGCTCGACTTCGGACGGAAGTTAAACCTCGACACACGTCGCGACGAAGTGGGAAACGTCGTTATCCGCAAACCCGCTACCCCTGGAATGGAGGACCGACAGACCATCGTGCTCCAAAGTCACATGGATATGGTATGCGAGAAGAACCGCGATCTCGACTTTGACTTTTCCAAAGATGCCATTCAGACCTACATCGACGGGGAGTGGATGAAAGCAAAAGGCACAACATTGGGCGCAGACGATGGCATCGGTGTGGCAATGGAGATGGCCATACTTGAGTCCACGGATATTGCCCACGGTCCACTGGAATGTGTCTTCACCCGCGATGAAGAGACAGGCCTGACGGGTGCGGAAGGAATGAAGTCGGACTTCATGACGGGTCGCCTAATGGTTAACCTGGACAGCGAGGACGAGGGACAGATTTTCGTTTCCTGTGCCGGCGGTTGTCGCACCATCGCCCAGTTCGACTACACAGAGGAGGCTCTGCCTGCTGGGTTCTTCACTTTTTCGCTCAGCATTAAAGGCCTGACTGGTGGTCACAGCGGCGATGACATAGTCAAAAAACGCGCCAATGCAAACAAACTCCTGGCACGATTCCTCTATACCAGTCAGCAGAAGTACGACCTGCGCCTGATTGACATTCAGGCAGGCGGTCTGCACAACGCCATCCCCCGCGAGGCGTGGTGTCTCTGCACCGTTCCCATGAAGGACAAGGAGAGCATCACCGTCGATTGGAACCTCTATCAGACTGATGTTGCAGAAGAATACAGCGTCACAGAGAAAACGATGGTCTTCGCACTGGAAAGCGAGGAGGCAGCCACAAGCGCAATCGTAAAGGATTGCAGCCAGCGGCTCATCAAGGCCCTGCAGGCTGTCGATAACGGCGTCTATGCCATTTGTCAGGATCTCGACCTAGTCGAGACAAGTAGCAATCTGGCAAGCATCCACAAAGTTCCCGAGACAAAGACTATCGACGTGCTAGGTAGCCAAAGGAGCAGCATCTACAGTGCCCGTGTCAACATGGCAAACACCTTTGCCGCTGCCTTCGAGCTGGCTGGTGCAAGAGTCGATATCGGTGAAGGCTATCCCGGCTGGAAGATGAATCCGAACAGCAAGATTCTGAGCATTGCCGTAGAACAGTACAAGAAACTCTTCAAGAAAGACCCCATGGTGCTCGGCATACATGCAGGACTGGAGTGCGGCCTGTTCAGCGAGAAGTTCCCTGGCATGGACATGATAAGCATGGGCCCGACACTGCGTGGTGTGCACAGTCCCGACGAGAAACTCCTCATCCCCACTGTCCAAATGGTTTGGGACCACTTGCTCGCCATTTTAGAGAACGCTCCGAAGAAATAAAGAACGTTATAACGACAATCAATGAGAATAAAATTCCTTTTGCCCCTGCTGGCGCTTTTGGCTGTGGCCTGTTCCGATTACGAAAGCTTCTCGGACAATCTTGGCTTCCGGCTTTCCTTCTCTAAGGATACCATCGCTTTTGACACCCTGGTCAGCACCATACCCAGCAGCACCAAGACGCTTTACGTTTACAACAATAACGGTGATGGTATGCGCATCGGCACAATACAGCTGGAAGGCGGTGCAGGTAGTCATTTCCGTGTCAATGTGGATGGACGCTATCTGGCAGAAGGGATTTGGCACAACTTCGAGGTGCTGCATCATGACAGTCTTGTGGTACGCATCGAAATGACTCCGCCAGAGGCTGGCACGAACGAACCGCTCTACTTCACGGACAAGTTGCACTTCCATTTGGAAAATGGAGCAACACAGACGGTTGTACTCACGGGCGGATCCGTTGATGCCTACATCCAGAAGGAAGGGCTGATAATTGAGACGGACACCACACTCCTGACCGACAAGCCCTACGTCATCTATGACTCGCTCGTAGTGAAGTCTGATGCCACGTTGACGCTCACAGAAGGCACGGTTCTGATGTTCCACGACAAGGCGGCACTGCACGTCTATGGCAAGTTGATGGTACAGGGAAGCATAGAGAAGCCCGTCGTGTTGCGAGGTGACAGGATGGACCACATGTTCGACTATCTCCTCTACGACAACACACCCAGTCGCTGGGAGGGTATCATCATCCATCGTGGCAGCTACGGCAGCCAGCTCTTCCAGTGCGACCTACACAGCTCATGCTTCGGTATCATCTGTGAAGACACGGAGCAGTTGAAGCCCGACGAGACCAAACCATCCGTCACGTTGGATTGTTGCATCCTGCACAATATCGGTGGCGACGGCCTGCAACTCAACAATTGCGTCAGCAACGCCGTAAATACCCAAATAAGCAACACTCTGGGACATACCGTCAACATCAACGGCGGCACGCATACATTCGTATATTGCACCCTGGCCCAGTTCTATCCCTTCACCGCCAATCGGGGTGATGCGTTGCACCTTGTCAGCTCGGAAGATGGCAGTGATTATGGACTGCTCCGTAAGGCACATTTCATCAACTGTGTCATCACAGGCTACGGTCCCGATGTCATCATGGGCGAGAACATCGTTTTAGATGGCTTCACCTGCGACTATCTCTTCCACCATTGCTTCCTCAATACGCCGCCCGACGACAATGAGCAATTCGTGGACTGCATCTTCGACCAGGACAAGAAGAAAGACGAGGAAGACAAACTCGTCCGTCAGGACAACTTCGTGCTATTCGATACTGAGAACTTCATCTATGACTTCACGCCAAAGGCCGAGAGCCTCATCCGCTCTCTTGCCGACCCAGCATACAAGGGCTTGCCCGCATTCGACAGAAGGGGCATAAACCGCCTAGCAGATGAAGGTCCGGATGCAGGCTGCTACGAATATGTGGCACCTGCGGAAGAGGAGGTGGAGCAGTGAAGGGCGTGCTCATCGTGGTGGGCAAAACCACAGACAAACGCTTCGAGACCATCACTCAGGAGTATGTGGAACGCATCAGCCACTACATCCCCTTCGCCGTCGAGGTCATCCCTGAGCTCAAGAACACCAAGGGACTGAGCCAGAACGAGCAGAAGGAGCGCGAAGGCGAACTTATACAGCGAAACCTACAGGCGGGCGACTATGTCGTACTTCTCGACGAACACGGCATTGAGCGTAGCAGCATGGAATTCGCAACCTGGATGCAGAAGAAGATGGCAGCTGGTCCAAAACGGCTCGTCTTCATCGTAGGAGGACCTTACGGCTTCTCGCCAAGCGTTCACCAGCGGGGGAACGAAGAGGTCAGCCTCAGTCGTATGACTCTCTCCCATCAGATGGTACGTATGTTCTTCGTAGAACAAATCTACAGAGCAATGACCATCCTCAACGGCGAACCGTACCATCACGAATAAAAGCCTCACCCCTACCGCTCTCATAGGAGAGGGTAGAAAAATGGTAATAACAATGATTAAATAATAACTGACAAGATGTTAACTGTAGAAGAACTTAACGACAGGCTTATTGACCTGTCCTTTGCCGAAGATATCGGTGATGGCGACCACACAACGCTTTGCTGCATTCCTGAGTCGGAAATGGGCGAAAGCAAGCTTCTTATCAAGGAAGAAGGCATCTTTGCCGGACTGGAGATAGCCAAAAAAGTGTTCCACCGCTTCGACCCTGAGATGGAAGTCGAGGCATACATTGAGGACGGAGCACATGTCAAACCTGGCGACATCGTCATGAGTGTCAAGGGCAAGGTGCAGAGCCTTCTGCAGACTGAACGCCTGATGCTAAACATCCTGCAACGTATGAGCGGCATCGCCACAATGACGCACAAATACCAGCAGGCACTCATCGATGCAGGCACTAAAACGCGTGTCCTCGACACTCGCAAGACAACGCCTGGTATGCGAATGCTGGAGAAGGAAGCCGTGAAGATTGGTGGTGGCATGAACCATCGTATCGGGCTCTTCGACATGATTCTACTCAAGGACAACCACATCGACTTCTGCGGCGGCGTCCACAATGCCATTTCCCGAGCCAAGCAGTATTGCAAGGAGAAGGGCAAGAACCTGAAGATTGAGTGCGAAGTGCGAAATTGGAAGGAGTTGGACGAGGCTTTGGCTGAGGGTTGCGACCGCATCATGTTCGACAACTTTACGCCCGAGGACACGAAGAAGGCAGTTGAGATTGTGGCAGACCGTTGCGAGACAGAATCCAGTGGCGGCATTACCTTCGACACCATGATACCATACGCCAAGGCTGGAGTCGATTTCATCTCCTTCGGAGCCCTCACCCACAGCGTCAAGGGTCTCGACATGAGCTTCAAAGCCGCAGGAAGTGACAAGTTAGTAATTAAAGCATAAATTATGAAAAGGATAATACTACTTCTGGGGACAGTGCTCTTCACTTTTCTATGGTCATTGTTCAATCTTCAATGTTCAACGGCATACGCTTGCACCAATCTGATTGTGGGCAAGAAAGCCTCGAAGGACGGCAGCGTCATCATCACCTACAGTAGCGACGATTACGGCTCCTTTGGTTCACTACGCGTCATCCCTGCTGCAGACCATCCTGCCGGCACCATGCACCCCATTTATCATTATGAGAGCAACAACTACCTGGGAGAGATTCCAGAAGTGCCTCATACATACGGTGTTGTTGGGCTGATGAATGAGTTCCAACTGACAATACACGAAACGACCTATGGCGGACGGGAAGAACTGACCGACACTATCAGCGGAGTCATCGACTATGGTTCGCTCATGGTCCTCGGACTTCAGCGTGCCAAGACTGCCCGCGAAGCCATTAAAGTTATGACGGAACTGGTCGATACCTACGGCTACGAGAGCGAGGGAGAAAGCTTCACCATCGCTGACCCCAACGAGGTTTGGATTATGGACATGATTGGAAAAGGTCCTGGACGCAAGGGGACCGTTTGGGTTGCCGTACGCATCCCCGATGACTGCATCAGCGGTCACGCCAACCAAAGTCGCATTCATCAGTTCCCGCTCAAAGACAAGAACAACTGCCTCTATGCCAAGGATGTCATTAGCTTTGCGCGAGAGAAAGGGTATTTCAATGGAAAAGATGCAGACTTCTCATTTGCAGATGCTTACGCTCCAGCAGACTTTGGTGCCCTTCGCTATTGTGAGGCACGCGTCTGGAGCTACTTCAACAAATGGGGGGCCGAGGATATGTCGCCCTATCTCTCCTATGCGATGGGCGACACTTCCGGCAAGGTCCTGCCGCTTTACGTCAAGCCGAAAGCTCCGCTCTCTGTTCAGGATGTCAAGGACATGATGCGAGACCATTACGAAGGTACACCTATGGCAATGACCGAGGATGTCGGCATGGGTCCTTGGGAAATGCCCTACCGCCCCACCCCACTGAGCTACGAGGTCGATGGCAAGAAGTATTTCAACGAACGCCCCATCAGCACACAGCAGACAGCCAACATCTATGTCAGCCAGATGCGCTCCTGGCTCCCTGATTATATAGGTGGAGTTACATGGTTCGCCAACGACGACACAAATATGGTACCACTCACGCCCGTCTATTGCTGCCTGACCACTGCACCCGAATGCTACGACGGCACGATATCCGATGCCTTCCATTTCTCCACCCGCAACGCCTATTGGGTGCAGAACTGGGTCAGCAACATGGTCTATCTGCGCTACAATCTCCTCTTCCCAGAACTGCAGAAAGTTCGCGACCGTCTGGAAAACGATTACAACTCCCTGCAGCCCAAGATTGAGAGCGAGGCAGCCGCCATGAGCAAGGAAGAGGCCATCAAATATCTCTCCGCCTACAGTCATCGCACAGCCAGTGCCATGATGGACGAATGGAACCAGCTGGCACAGCTCATCATCGTCAAGTACAACGACATGGCTGTCAAGCGTACAAACGAGAATGGACAATACGAGAAAACCCCTGGAGGCAATCCCCGTCCAGTGCTACGTCCAGGTTATCCCGAGAGTTACAAGCGTCAGATTATCAACCAGACCGGAATCCGCTATCAGGTGCCACAATAACAATTCCTACTATGAAAAAGATGTTTACGATGCTCCTCATGGCACTGTTACCATTAGGAGCAATGGCACAGAACAAGAGTTCTCGCACAGTCCAGGCAGCAAAGCAGGAACCGATAACCCAGGTGATAGAACGCGGCCTGAAGAGGGCTGCCAGCCAGTCGCTCCTGTTGGCAAACTCGATGAAGAATCACCCTGACCAGCTGCCGCAAACCTACGAACACGGAGAGTTGAAGACCGTTCGCTATGACAACTGGGTCTCTGGATTCTTCCCTGGAGTCCTTTGGATGCTCTATGACTACACCAACGACGAGCAGTATCGCCGCCTGGCACATCACTTTACTGAAATCGTGGAACCGGCCAAGAAGCTCTATAACACCCACGATATAGGCTTCATGCTCTATTGCAGCTTCGGACAAGGCTACAACCTCACAGCCAAGCAGTACTATCTCGATGTCATATACGAGGGAACACAGAACCTGCTCTGTCGCTGGAACGAGGATCTGGGAGTCTTTCGTTCGTGGGACTTCGGCAAGCAATGGCAGTATCCCGTCATCATCGACAACATGATGAACTTGGAAATACTTTGCTTCATGAGCCGCCAGTACGACGACCCCTATTACAAGGAGGTAGCGGAAATTCATGCCAAGAACACCCTCAAGCACCACTTTCGCGACGACTTCAGCTCGTACCACGTGGTATCCTACGACACCATCACCGGACTGCCCCATGCCAAGAACACAGCGCAGGGCTATTCCGACAACAGCGCATGGGCACGTGGACAGTCGTGGGGACTGTATGGCTTCACCATGATATATCGCGAGACCAGGAACCCCATCTTTCTGGAGCAGGCCCGCAATATTGCCACCTTCCTGATGAACCATCCCCGACTGCCAGCCGACAAGGTGCCTTATTGGGACTATGACGCCCCTGGAACAGAGAATGGTAATTGTCTTCGTGATGCCTCCGCTGCAGCCATCATGGCCTCAGCCCTGATTGAGCTGAGTCAGTTCGACCGCACCGAAATGGGACCGAAATGGATGGAACTGGCTGAACAACAAATCCGCACACTCACTTCGCCCGCCTATCTGGCCGAAGAAGGCGAACAAGGCGGATTCATCCTGAAGCACGGCGTAGGTAACATGCCGGCAAAGAATGAGGTGGACGTGCCCCTCACCTATGCCGACTACTATTACGTAGAAGCCCTAATGCGACTGAAAAGATTGCAATCCCCTGCCCTTAACGGAGGCGGTCAAGGGAGCGGACAAGCATCTCGTCCTTGAGGATACCTCGGAATGCCAGATAGAGCAGGATGAGGGCGACTGCTGGCAAGGCTGCCGTCCAATGAGGCCGCCATGTTTGCATAAGATTGGACATCAGGAGGTAGATAACGGCACCATAGGCGATGTTCCAGGCCACAAGCAGTATCATGCAGAAAGTGGCTATTCGCATCTGAAGTGCACGCTGCTTGTAAAGCCAGATGTCAAGGAACACCAAAGCCGCTGTTATGACAAGAAGAGCCATCAGGATTGGGCAGAAATAGAAGACGCGCTTGAATCCTGAGGTAAGCCATAGATTATACATCTCCACGCGGTCGTAGCCGTCCCAAAATCCTGCATAGGCACCCGTCTGGTTGAATTCCTCCCTAACCACAAAGTTAGCGAGGGGAGTACACAGACAAGCGATGCAGAGGGCAAAAGCTACGACTATGTAGAGCGTCTGTATGCGTTGCCACATAATGTCCGCTTAGTCGAGCAGGGAAGTTTCCTTGCTGGGGTTACGGTAATAAATCTTGCCGTCGATAAACTCCTGGGTTGCCATGAGGGTTGCCTTGGGGAGTTTCTCATAGTAGCGGCTGATTTCTATCTGCTCACGGTTCTCGAACACCTCGTCCAGGTTATCCTGAGTGCTGGCAAACTCAGAGAGTTTCTTGCTCAGTTCCTGCTTGATGTCAGCAGAAATCTGATTGGCACGCTTGGCGATGATAACCACACTCTCATAGATGTTACCAGTATCTTCGCAGAGGCTCATCGGGTCTCTGTTCACCGTGTCGTTAGGTGCTGTAGTTCTCTTGTAATCCATATTGCTATAATATTTTTATATTTTCAATTTTTACCTTTTCAATTTTTCACCCTTTCACTTTTCATTTTCTTAAACCTTATCTCATCCTCATCGTCCAGCAGGGCGCCCTTCTTTGCGATAACACGCTCTGCATAGTTGAAGATGAGTTCTGCATCCTTCTTGTACTGGCTTTCTGGGAAGTCATTCTGGAAGGCATAGTACTCATCGACCGTATCGCGGAAACGTTCCACACGCTTCTCCTCAACGCTGTGCCTTGCCAGTAGGTATTTCGCCCTCAGCACAAGGATGGAGAGGTCTTCACGCAGACTCGCAGAAGCATACGGGTAGTCCTTCAGGGCGTTTTGTGCCGTCACGACACAGGCCTCGTAATTATTGCCTCCGTAGATGCTGTTGATAGTGTAAGTGCCCAGGTCATAATAAAGCTTGGCGGCCAGATATTCCTTCTGCACAAGTTTGTCCTGCAGGGCATAGATGATTTCCTGTGCCTGGTCCTTCAGATTGGTGTCGGGGCAGTAGTCGAGGAACGTCTGGAATTCCGTAATAGCCTCCATCGTGCTCGTCTGGTCGAGACGTACGTCGCCCGTCTGCTTGTAGAGCGCATATCCCGTGTTGTAACGGGCCAACTCCATATAGTGCCCCTTGGGGTACGCCTGATAGTACTTTCTGAAGAACATGGCAGCCGACTCGTAGTCCTTCGCCTTCAGGTTGCTTTCTGCCAGCATGTAGAGACTCTCCTCGCCATACTGAGTCCCTTTCAATGGAGCCAGGAGCAGGCTGAACAGCTCTGCGGCATGGCGGTAGTGACCCTCCGCATAGAGCGCCTTGGCAGTCTCGTACCTGAACTCATAGTCATTGCTCTTCAGCACATAGGAATATTCGCTGCAAGAGACGAGGAGCAGGGAGCAAAGAGCAATAGGCAGGAAAAGGATTCGACTATTTTTCATATCAGGGCGCAAATTTATTATTTTTTGCACACTCTGCCAAGAATGTATTGAGGAAAAAGTGCTTATAGGCTTGCTTTTTAACGATTCTTGACTTTTGCAGGGTCATAAATTGCCATTCCGACGAACGAATCGGCACAACCGTAGTAGAAGAGCATGATGCCCTCGTAACCACGTATCCCCTATACGGATTCTGGACAGTCTCCATCTCGATGCCACGCAACCTCTCAGGGTCCAGCACATGGTGCAGGTCGTCAGTGAGGCCCGTGCCCATCAGCTTCAGGACAGCCTCCTTCTGCGTCCAGAGACACGTGAAGGCAATGTCGGGACGGGGGGACGAGAAGATAGCCTCAGCCTCCTTTGGGCTCATCGTATAGCGGACAAGGCTCTCCTTCGCCTCACGGATGCACTCGATGTCCAGGCCGCACGGGCGTTCACTGACCATACACCCCGCCGCCTCCTTGCAGTGGCTGATGCTGAAGTGAATGTCGGGATAGTCCTTCAGGTAGGGCTTGTCGTGCTCGCCCCAGGCAAAGGCAGGCATGCCGCTGATGCCGAAGCAGAGACGCAGTCCACGCAGCAGTTCGATGTAGCCCACGGCACACTCACGCCGTCCCTGCAGGTGCCTGAACCGCAGCGCCGTCTCGCGTCGCCATTCGGGCAGGCTGGCAATGAGCCGCTCCGTCTCAGCCTCGCCCAGCTCCCCGATATGGTCGTTAATGCAGAATATCGATTTGCTTGAATCCACTCCAGGGAACATTCACTTTATAGGCCTCCACAGCGCTTGCCGGCACGTGGAGCGTAGCACATTCGGCGTACGAATCCTCGAATGCATCGTCCCTCACCATTGGAACCTCCTCCGCCAGGCAGAAGACATCCGTCAGTTCAGGACAATTGGAGAAAGAAGAACTGTCAATCCGCTTCACGCCGCTGCCGATGGTGACGGAGGTCAGGCCGCTGCACTCCGAGAAAGCAGCATTCCCGATGAACGTCACGTTGTTCGGGATGACGACCGAGGTCAGACCCTTACACTTGCAGAAAGAAAATTCGCCAATAGCCTCCAAACACTCGGGGAGAGAGATGGAGGTCAGGCCCGAACAGTCATAGAAGACCGAGCTCTTCATTTCCTTCACGCCGCTGCCGAAGCAGACCGACTTCAGACCCGTGCAACCGTAGAACGCACGGAACCCGATGGTCGTCACGCTGTTCGGGATGTTCACCGACGTCAGGCTCGTACAATACTGGAAGGCAGCCTCACCGATGATGGGCACCCCCTCCTCTATCGTGACAGACTTCAGGTTGCTGCAATACTGGAAGATAGCCTTGCCGACCGTCGTCACGCTGCCTGGGATGGTGACCGAGGTCAGACCCTTGCAGAACTGGAACGTATATTCGCCTATAGTCGAGACGTTGCTGCCGATGGTCACCGAGTTCAGCCCCTCGCAATACGTAAAGGCAGACTCCCCGATGCCCCTCACCTTGTCCGGAATCCTGATGGACGTCAGGCTGCGGCACCCGTAGAAGGCACGGAACCCGATGCTATCCACACTCTCCGGGAGGTTGATGGACTTCAGGCTGCCGCACGACCAGAAGGCATAGTTGCCGATATGCGTCACCCCGTTCCCTATCGTCACAGACTTCAGCGCCTCGCAGTTATAGAAGATATAACTCCCGATGCACTCCACACCATCCGGAATGCTGACGGAGGTCAGCTTGCGGCAGGAAGAGAACGCCCAGTTGCCGATGCTCGTCACGCCCTTGCCCATGCTCACCGAGGTCAGGTTGCAGCAGTCCGAGAAAGCGCTCTGCCCGATTTTCTCCACGCTGGCGGGGATGCTCACCGAGGTCAAGTCGCGGCAGATGGAGAACGCCTTGTCTCCGATGCTCGTCACCCTGTACGTAGCGCCCTCGTGCGTCACAGACTCTGGGATGACCACCCTGCCACTGTACCTGTTCGGACTCGCCGTAACCTCAGCAGTCTTAATCTTGGAAACCAGATTATAATAAACACCGCCAATCTTCACCGCCTCTGCCCATGCCATCCCAGGCACAAGCAGAAGAGCACAAAGGATTATCTTTTTCATTGACCTTTTTAGAGCGGAAGCAAATTCTTCATTCTTCATTCTTCATTCTTCATTTAGGCCAAAGGCCGTTTCGCTTGCAAAATTACAACATTAATTCATAATACCCAAAACAAGCCGCCAAAAATTAGAAAATATTAACAACCCACTTCCTCGCACTCCCAATATAAATGGGTTTTAGTAAATACAACAAATAAAAGCCACCCGTTTTACTATATCTTCCAAACTTTTCTGTTATTTTCTTTGTCTTTTTGGGGGGGAATCCGCAACTAACATTGCGCCGTGGTGCTAAAGCATCCTCGAACCGCGACTACAATCGCGCCGTGGTGCTAAAGCATCCTCGAAACCACCCGAAAATGACAAATGACAAAATGACTTTTTACATAAAACAACAGAAAAGCCCTGCTTCACGGTGATGAAGGTCACCTGGTCACCGCGCTTGGCACGGAGGGCAGCTGCAACTGCCTCATAAGTGTTGGCGGTCACGCCAGCGACCTTATTTGCGCTCTTTGCTCCCATAGTGATACCCTCGAAGGAGTGGTCACAGATGCTTTTGAAAGCCTTATACATAAGACCTACCTGAGCGATGATGACCCTTTGAAGAGTCTGGGCAGTGGTCTTGGGGTTCTTGGGGGTGACCTTTTCCCTTACGACCGTCTTGCCGTTTGCACTGCGGTAATAGACCTGATTGCCTACCTTACCGCTTGCGCCATAGTTTTGAAAATTAGCTTCTGCCATAGTTGTTTAAATTTAAATTTTCTTTGTGTCTCAACGTTTCAAGGTTCTTGTGGCCACTTTTAATTTTTCACCTTTTACCGTTTCAACTTTTCACTTTGAACGTAACCCTGGGCTTTATCTGACTTCCCTTTGCCTTTCCTCTGATACCTCTCTGGTGTCTATCTTAGACTATGTTACAGAGCGCGGACAGAGGTGGACCAGAGCGGGAACAGA
>JAILRU010000034.1 GCA_024697945.1 Bacteroidaceae bacterium | reverse complement strand
ATGGAGACCCTCTCAATCCCCCTTAAGGGGGAGAATAAAAAGTCTCCCTTAAAGGGAGATATAGAGGGTCTTTTCATCGTAATGGAATATGTGGATGGCGAAACGTTGAAGGACTACCTCGCCACGAACCCTTCGGGCAATGCCAAGATGAGGATAGCCCGCGAGCTGATAGATGCCGTCTCCTACCTGCACCACCTCGACATCGTGCATCGCGACCTGAAGCCGTCGAACATCATGGTGACGCGCAACGGCAGGAATGTCAAGCTGATTGACTTCGGGCTGGCCGATTCGGACTTCTTCGCCATACTGAAGCAGCCGAGCGGTACGGAGGACTATATGTCGCCCGAACAGAGGGAAGGCTCGCTGCCTGATGTGCGAAACGATATCTTCTCTCTGGGCAGAATACTGGAGGGAATGCACCTTGGAAACGACAAATCGAAGGTGGTGAAGCGTTGCCTACAGCCCATCGACCGCCGCTACCACAACCTCGAGGAACTGCAGGACGACTTGCGGCGCATAAAAAGGACTAAGCAGTTGAGGCTTTTTGCATGCCTGTTTGCGGTTTGTCTCTGTGCAGGAGTTTTCTGGTACTGGCAGACGCACCGGCCGAAGCCTCAGATTTTCCAAAACATGACGGCATGGACCTATACTGAGCCGCAATGTTTTCGCGTGACAAACGAGGGATCGAAGAACACTGTCGTCTTCTGCGGCATTGACGGTCAGGAGCCTGCCCACTGTCCCATCTATGTCAGGACGGGGCATCGCTACCGCATCTCTGTGGATTACAGTACCGATGGCTACGAGCCTTTAAACTATGGCGACGCATTTTTCCAGATATTTGTGCGCGAGGGAGTGCCACGTCGCACAATGAACAACAGCGGATGCGCTTCTTCGGCAGAAATGCCGTCAAGACCAGTGAAAGACCATCGGCTCACCGTGGACTTCACGGCTACAAATGACCTGATGTATGTCCGGATGAACTTCAATCACGTCAGGGACGGCATCAATTATGTCTTCCATTTCGACAACTGGAAACTAGAGGAACTGCCTGCTGTCAAGAGCGACCTCATCGATGAATACGGCACACTCAATTTCTACAATGAAGCATCAGGTTTCATGCTTAGTCGTGGCGGTCTGTGGAATGCTCAGGCTGCTGTGAAGAAGGAAGGCCTTCCGCTCGACTTGACCCGCTACGGCAACGGATATGTCATTGATACCCACGAGTATGACCCAGGCGATGGGGTGGACGAGCGATACCTTTACTGGTACGAAGGCGCAGTACTGGGTACGGTCTGGATTGACGGAAACGCACAGGTCTGGTATTTCTTCCAACAGGAGGACGGCTGCTACAAGCTGATGAACGACACGGGACTCTTCCTTACCTGCGAGCCTGGTGACTCCCTCCTGACGATGCAGCCCGACACAGACGATTCGAAGAAGGGGCACTGGAAGCTCATCAAGGCGAATGTGAAGGAAGTTAGCAACGAGCCAAGGGAGTATTATTAACTGAACTTTAGGAAGTAGTTAAGAAGTTAAGAATACGTCAAAAGATAGAATTTTTTTAGCCTCAAACACAAAAAAGCCTTTCAACGGTAAGCTGAAAGGCTGAATCTATGCCCTCTAACGAATAAACGACCAGTCGCATCTTTTTGCAGAATAGTAGTTCCGTAATTGTGCAAAGGCCTTTGCATAAAATCTCAAAGGCCTACAAAGAAAATGCATGTTCCATCATGCAATGTGTCTGACTTTGGTTGGGAGAAATTGTTTTCTCATCCAGACCTCCCGTGACAGTTCTTTAGTGCCGATGAATAAAGGGCTTGCGACACGGGAGGTCTCTTTTTCAGACCTCCCGTAAACCTCCCGTGTACCTCCCATCTCTTTATTCATCGTCTATAGAGGCTAGTGACGTAAGGAGTGGAGCAAGAAAATTCATTACGTTATAATTCCAACGAAGAATTGCCTAAAAAGACAGCAAAATGCAGGTATTAATGGTAACAATTGTTAGTATTAATGGAAAATATTGCTACCATTAATAGTTTCAATTTCTGGCATTAAGAGGTCGTTTTGCCGTCTGTGTCTATAGGTTGGAAATATCTTTACAATCCTACTATCGCATTGTTTGTTTGTGGAAACAATCCAGAACAACAAAAGGTAGTTCATTCGCTCCTGCTGGTTGGCTATTTCTCTGAGCGTAGGTGTACTCATAGTTGTTTCTTTTCTGCAAAATTACAAAAATTATAATTCGTCATAAGCAAATGAAGGTAAATTGTTAATTATCTCCTATTATTTTATGATTTTTGCTGCAAAAACATCAAAAGACTCCTATTCCCATCCGCTTTCGTCCCCAAAGCCATGCCATAATGAGAAAAGACAAAAATGAAAGATAAAAACAAAGCCGGCAGCCTGGGATTATGAGGCTGCCGGGTTATGAAGTTATGAGTACTTGCGAAACTTAAATGATTTAGAAATCGAAGTTAAGACCGACGCCGAAGGTGTGGTTCTTACGGCTAAAGAGGTCTGTCTTAGGACCTGCGGCAGTCTGAGTGGTGACTTCGCGGTTCTCGTAGAAGGTGCACATGTAGCCGAGGTCGATGTTGAACTTCTTTGTGGCATTGATACGAACGCCACAACCGACCATGTGATTGGAAAGGTTGAACGAAAGGTCGTTCATGTACTCGTCGCTCATACCGTAACGGGTTGTCACCCAGGAAGCGGAGAGGGTGATGAGCTTGCAGATGTCATACTCGGCACCAAGAATGAACTCGTGTGTGTTGTGGTCGATGAGCTCTTCCTTGTTGAGGAACTTTGTAGAAAGCTTGTCGAAGAACTGGTGATAGCTGGCAGTGAAACGGAGTTGCTCGATTGGGCTGTACTGTGCACCAAGGGCCAGAAGAGCGGGTACGTCCTCACGAACCTTCTTGCCGTCCTCGAACTGACTGAGAATGCCGGCTGCCTTTTCCTTTACCAAATCTTCCACAACGATTATCTCGCTCTTGTTCTTGAGGTTCAACCTGGTCGGGGCCTCATACTTTGCGGAAACATTCCACTTGTCGTTAATCTTCCAGTCAACGCCGAGAATGACGGCTGCACCCAAACCTGTCTGGTCGCAGTCCAGGTCTATGCCGTAGTTGTTGAGAGGCATCGTACCTACATTCGTGCTGACAGAGGGATTGACGGCTCCATTGTAGTTGGAGGTTGCATACAATCCACGAATGCCCACATATCCGGCAACGTTGTCTGTAAATTTGTATGTGCCGCCGACCTGTAAGCCGAAATGGTAGGACTTACCCTTCATGAAACTATTGACTGTGTAGCCCTGAAACTGCACTCCGGCCGGCAAAAGGGTAGAAGACATCTGATAGAGCATGCCAGAGTAGGCTGCTTCGAAAGAACCAAGTCCGTTGTCGAACTCGCACTTGCCGCCACCGCCACTGATGGCGAAGTGAGCAGAGACGCTCCACTTGTCTCTATTATAGGAAAGGGTGAAGGAGGGAATAAAGGGTGCGGTAGCCTTGCCCTCGAACCTGTGGGTCGGGTTGGGATTCTCTGTGTTGAACTGGAACAGGGGGAACGTGGTTTCGATGTTACGTTCCTGGAAAGCGGTCTGGCTGTTGAGGCTCAGATGCCATCCGTTGGAGAGGAATGCACCGCCAGCAGGGTTGGCATAGATGCTTGTGATGTCAATCTTGCCTTCCTGAGCGAAGTTACGTACGAAGGCTGCGTTCTGATTGGTGTTGGTCAGGAGACCACCGGCAAATGCGTTACTTACTACGGCCAATGCCATCAAACTAAGAAATGTTTTTTTCATATTTATTTTTATTTTCGAAGTTAAAGAGAAGTTAAAGGGGAGTTAATTCGCTTTCGCTCATGGAAGTTAATGCGCTACGCTCATGGACGATAGTTTTAGAGCTCATTAGTATTGTCCTGCACGTAGTGCTTTTACTACCATTTTAACTTCCTTATATTACTTCCTCTTTTACTTCCATTTTTTAGTCCTTTTTCTGAAATCGGCCGCAAAGGTAACACAATTCTACATTTTGTGCAAGTATTTTCAAGAAAAATGCACACAAAACCTACATTTTGTGCAATTTTCAACGTCCGGCAAGTGCATAGATTGTCTTCTGACCTTTTATCTTAAGTCCTTTGATGCGACTGAGCAAACCGCTTGCAGAGGCCCTTTCTACAGCAACATACGACCAATGAGGCAGCACGTCTATCCTGCCAACCTGGCTGCTCTCCAGTCCGCCTTGCTTCGTGAGGAAACCGACAATGTCTCCTCGACTGATCTTGTCCTTCTTCCCCTTACCTATATATAATGTAACCCAAAGCGGCTTGGCTGGAGGAGGTACTTTTGCGGGCAAGGGGTAGGGTTCAGCCTCATCCGCTGGGATGTAGTCGGGCAACTGTTCCTCTGGGCCGAGGATGAAATAGGCGCTGCCCTGCATGTCCCACCTGGCAGTCCGGCCATTGCGATGCGTACAGGCTTCCTGGTTCAAGGGCAGATGGTAGTGGATGATGTTATCGATGGCTGTGATGTCGAGCCCTCGGGATGCGAGGTCGGTACTGACAAAGACGTTGCACGAAGAGTTCATGAAGCGGTACAACGCCCTTTCGCGGTCACGCTGTTCCATGCCTCCGTGGAAGATATCGGCCATGACGCCTTGCTGTTCGAGGAAGCTGCCCACACGCTCCACACTCTCGCGGTAACCCACAAAGACCAGGCTTTTCTGTGTGCCCAACGTGCAAAGCAGGCGAAGCAGGGTCTGCAATTTGTCCTTCTCGGGCGACTTGACCACACGAAGGGCGATACGGCCGTCGCTTTCCTCTTCGTCGAGGAAGTTGAGACGGATATAGTCTCTGCTCCCCACGAAGGCGGGAATCTCGTCCGTGTCCGTAGCAGAGAGCAGGATGCGTTGCCGCACGGAGGGAAGCAGGGAGATAATGCCCTGCATCTGTTCGCGAAAGCCCAGCTCAAGCGACTTGTCGAACTCGTCAATAACCAGTGTGCTGACGTTCTCGGGCAACAGGTTGCCTTTCTGGAGGTGGTCGAGCAACCGGCCAGGAGTGGCAACGACAAGATGGGGACGAAGGCCACGCATCAGCTGGTGCTCCTCCATTGCAGCCCGCCCTCCATAGCAGGCAGCAACCCGCAACTCCGAGCAAAGGCGGCGTGCCACGTCAGCGGTCTGTGTGGCCAGCTCACGCGAAGGGACAATGACGAGTGCCTGCAAATTGTCGTTCACAGCATCGAGCTTCTGCAACAAGGGTAACAGATAGGCCAGCGTCTTACCAGAACCGGTAGGACTGAGGAGCACTACAGAAGCGCCCTTGCGAACCGTCTGCAGCGTATCTTGCTGCATCGCATTGAGGTCGTTGATGCCGAGGCGGCTCAATTCATAATTCATAATGCACAATTCATAATTCTTGGATGCGCAATGTTAGTTGCGAAACGCAATTCGTAATTATGAGCGACGACGCTCCCCTCTCCTCGGAAAGGGGTCGGGGGTGAGGCTTCTATCTCAGGAAAGAATCTACCAAGAAATATATTCCGAGGGCGCAGAACCAGCCGAGGAGTACCTTGACCGTGATATGCCTGAAGTACCACCAGATGCTTACGTCCTCCGCTTTCATCAGCGCATAGCCTGCCGTATTGCCGATGGGCAACAGGCAGCCGCCCACACAGCCGCTCAGGGTGATGAGGTGCCAGTACTGGCCGTTCTGCACAAAGCTCTGCATGTATTCCGTCATACCGACGGCATCGCTTTCCACAACAGGATAGATGGAGATGCCGCTGATGACGAGGGCAATATTGTCCATCACAGCGCTAACGGCTCCCAGGACGAGCGACAGGATGTAGATATTGTGAATGTAATCGTTGCACCAATCGGCCACACTCTTCATTGCGCCAACCTCGATGAGGATATCCACGCTGAGTCCTATGCCGAGGAAGAACATAATCATCTGTATCACCTCATATTGCAGGCTGCGATTGGTCCTTGTGGTCAGGGGTTGGTCGGAAAGGATGCGCTTGCGGTTGATTATCTCATTCATCACCCAGAGTACGCCGAGCACACACAAGGCTCCAAGGAAGGGCGGCAGGTCCGTGAGGCGGTAGAAGGTAGGAACGAACCACAATCCTCCCATACCAAAGGAGAACATCAGCAGTTGTTGCCAGAGCTTAATATCCCTGTCGTCTCCACGAAACAACACGCCGCTGCGCTTCAGGTCAAGGTGGTCCGGAAGCTTCCTGCCAATGAGGAACGTCGGTATGGCTGTGGCAACGAGGGCGGGCAGAATGATGGCTGCCGAATAGTTGGTGGGCGTAACGGCTCCACGCGTCCAGACAAGCAGCGAAGTGACATCACCGATAACGGTGAAGCAGCCGCCGCAGTTGGTAGCAATGACGATGATGGCACCCAGCAACATCCTTTGCCTGTGGTTGACCACCAGACGGTTCATGACCATAAGCATCACGACAGAAGACGTCAGGTTGTCCAGATTGGCACTCAGCAGGAAGCTGCACAAAGCAAGCATCCACACTGTCACCCACGTACTTCGAGAGCGACAAAGCTTCACCACGAAGTCGAAGCATCCGTTGCTCTCCAGAACCTCGACGATAGCCATCGTGGCAAGCAGGTACATCACGATGCTTGTGAGTTGCGCGATATGCCTCGCAAAGACTTTCTCACGGAGGAACTCGTTGACTGCCTGGATGCTGTAGTTGTACTCCTGACCAACCAAGAAGTCATGGAAGACATTGCCGTGGAGCGTCTCAATATAGTATGGGCCCACACAGACATACATCACCCATCCGCAGACACCGCAGAAGAGCGCCACAGTGGCTTTGTTGATATGGGTAATGTGTTCCGTGCAGATGAGCACATAGCCGAGCAGCATCAGAATAACAATCGCAATGGTCATGTTCCTTAATTAATGAAAAACGAAAAACTGGTCCTATGTCTTTATTTGAGCTACAAAAGTACGGATTTTAATTCATAGTTCATAACTCATGGTTCATAATTCTTCATTATTTCTATGTTTCTTGCACTTTTTTCTCTGTTTGTTTGTGCTAATTCTCATAAAACAGCGTCATTTCATGCAGATGACGGCAGCACATTGGGATTGGATGGTAAGTGTGACGCGCCCCTTCTTGTCGAGCTGGAGCGGTTCCTGCTGAGGCATCTGGCCGTCGGGACCATCGGTGAGGAGAACTGCCTTCTCAGCGGAGAAACCGCTAAGCACGCCAGGTTCGAGGGTAAGGGTCTTGGCCTCCTTCTCAGCATTCATCGCAATGAGATACCAGCGGTCAGCATGGCGGCGGGCCATGACGACATACTTGCCTGGATAGCCGTCAATGAAGCACGTCTCGTCCCACGTGGTGGGAACCTGCTTCATGAAGTCAATCTCGAACTGCGGCTGCTCGGTGAGGTTGCGAGGTGTGAGGGCAAAGTTCTGACCGCAGGACTGGAAGGCAATGGCGGTTGCCAGTTCAAAGACATCGGAGGTGCGACGCGTATTGCCTCTGCCGGGTTCCCGGTGGAGTCGTTTCTGGAGCACGGTACCGCCGTATTCCATCGAGGCTGTGGTATTGCGGACGAAGGGATGCAGGCAGGCGTGACGGGCTTCCATCTCGCAGAAACCCTGACTGAAGTAGAGGTTCTCGCTGGCGAGGACAGCCTCGGAACTGCAATAGTTGGGATACATCTTCTCCCAGCCACGAGGCAGGGTGCAACCGTGGAAGATGACCTGTATGCCGAAGTCGTTGGCGTCGGAGAGAATGCCTTCGTAGAGGCGCATCGTCTCCTGCTTGTCGCCACCGAAGAAATCCACCTTGATGCCAGCCACACCGCCGTCGTGCAACCACTTCATCTCCTGCTTGCGGACGATGGAGTTGTGCATACACTGACGGGCGCTCTGCGGAGCGTTGTTCCAACCGCCGTTGCTGTTGTACCACACCCAGGGACGCACGCCCTTCTCCTTGCAATAGGCGAAGAGCTTCTCCATACCCTCGCGTCCGATGTTCTCGTACCAGCCACCATCAATCAGGCAGCCTTCCCAGCCGAGGCTGGCGGCGAGGTCGATATACTTCACCTGGTCGTCGTAGATGATGCTGGCGTCCTGCCAGATAATCCACGACCATGTGTTGCGCGAGCCCTTGTAGTCGATGCTGGGCTCATAGAGCTGCTGCACGACGTCCCACGTGATGGTCGTCTCCACGATGGGCTTCAGCGTGGGGCCGAACGTAATGGTACGATAGGGCGTCCATTGCGTCATCCAGTCGAAGGGAGAGATCTTGCAGTCTGCCAATCCCAACTGAGCGCCTGTACTACCGAAGCCATTGTTCTCTCCCTCCAACGGGAATGCGATGGTGAAGAGGCCGTCGGAGGTGGCGTCGCTCAGGTGGCTGCCGCAGTAGCTGCTGCTGACACCTGTCTCGCTGATAAGAAGCCAACCCTTGTCACCTTCATGGAAGAGGCAGGGAAAGGTCCAGCCGTGACCGTAGTTGCTGCGTTTGGTGATGGGCTCGTCCCAAATGTAGCCCTCCTCATAGCTGGGTTTGGTCTGCATCCAGCCTACCATCGGGTCGCTCTGCGGACAGATGAAGGCAGTAGCGTCGGTAGGCAGACGGAAGCCGCTGGCCTCACCTGTCACGACAATGGCAGTCGTCTGGCTTCCAGCCCCCTGCATGATGCGGTAGCTATAAGCGATATTGTTGTTGAAAACGCGGAAGCCTACCATCATCATCAGTTTCTTCGCCTTTGCTTCGGGGTTGGTGAAAATGAGAAACAAGTCATTCTCCTCGGAGCTGATCTTGCTCTGCTTTCCTTGGCGAAGGGTATATTCGTTTGTGTGGTTATAACGTTCAGGAGATTCCTGCTGTATGTATTCAAGGTCTTTGCTCAGGTCGCCCACGCTGGTATAGATACCAAGCGGAGATTCCAGTACCATCGGCACATCGAGTGTGTCGGGCACAGCACCTTTCTTCTTGGCTTTAACTACGGTACGATAGCCGGCGTTATAAGTAAGGCGGCCATCTGCCAGCTTCACATTGAGATAGGTGAGACCGTCCGGCGAGAGGACACGGAACTCCTGCCCAGCCATAACGGCTGGCGAAAATGCTACCAGAAGGACAGCGATGGAAACCACACGGGCAGCAAAATGATTCAATTTAAATTTCTCCATAACTATGACTTTTTTGCAAATATTTCATCTTAGGCAAGGAAGGCTTGCCGCAGCAAGCCTTCCTGATTGTTATGATACTTGATTCGAGGTAAGGAGTATTATCTCAGAACCTTTTTGCCGTCCTGGATGTAGATACCGTGAGACAATTTTGAATTATCAATGCGACGGCCGCTGAGATCATAGCATTTACCATTTACCATTTCTCCAGTTTGAATATCATCGATTCCTGTGACAGCATCTGCCTGTCTGAAGAAGATGACATCATTCGGGTAGTCAGTCTTCAGGTAGCACTCAAACTCAGGAATAATCATTCCGTCCGCACGACGGAAAATGATGAAATCTGCCTCGTCAACCGTCATCTTGTATTCGTTGCCACCCTGCGTAGTGTACGATGCAAATCTTCCAATGAGAGGACCATCGCCGTAGGAGGGCTTGAGAGCACGGGATACACCGGTGAATGTGTACTTGCCCGGGCCTGCCATGACGCAGTAGGGCGTGTTGGCCTTGAAGCTTGTTACGTTTTCGGTCTCAAGATATGGCAGGTCTTCGCCAAAACCTGTGACGGCGCATGCGCTGACTCCGGCATAGGGGAATACGGCATCAAACGGAAGAATAGCCGTGCCGACATTCCTGCCTGTAGGAATGGTGACGATAACCCTCATTTCTGCAGCAGGGCTAACGGACAGTGCTGTCAGCTGACCTTCCTCGTTCGTGGGCACCATGAGGTTGTTTTCGGTGGTTGTGCCAAGATACATACCGCCTGCCATCAGGGTGAGCTCTCCCTCCGTAGTGTAGGAAGGTGTGGCTGTGATGGGAAGAGCCAAGGCCTTGTCTGTCGTGAGGGCAAGGCTGCCTTCCTTTGCTCCGACGTAGTATCTGGTCTGGCCGTCATCGACATAGGCATAGAGCTTGTTCTTATATACATCCGAAGCCTTCTCGAAGCTGAATGCGAGGGTGAATGCGGACTTTCCAGGCTTCTCGCTGAAATGCATTGCCATATCCTCGTCGATGGTGACGGCGTTCCCTGCCCATCCGGGAGTTTCATCCTTCATCAGGATGTTGAACAGGTCGCCATCTACAGGAGCGATGAAGGCGTTCTTGTCGAATGTTTCCTTCGCTGCCTTGAGTGCTTCGATGTCGGACGCAATCTTCGCTGTGTATTGGTTAAGCTTTTCATCTACGACATCCAGGTCGTCAAGGTCAGCCTGAGTAACGATGTCCTTCAGCCTCTTGGTCTTCTGGTTCTTGACAGCGAGATATGCGTTGTTGTAATACTCGGTGATAGTTTTGTCGTAGGTGAAGGCAGCCTGAGCGCTCAAGTCCGTCACATCGGCATTGTAGTTGGCCTCGATAGGCGACATTTCCTCGGCTGCTGCAGCCAGGTCTGCCCTTGCAGCAGTAAGAATCTCGCCTACGGACCGAAGTCCAGTAAGTCTCAGATTGTCGGCACGGTAAGCCTCGGCTCCGATGAACTGCGTAATACCTGCGTTGATACCAAGAATGACGATGTCGCCCTCATCGATCATGAATCTCATTTCTGCATTCGTAAAGACGTCGATTCCCTTACCGGCAACAGCTCCAGAATAGAGCTTGCCAAACTGGAGGAGGGGTTCTATATTCTCCCATATCTTGGAAGTGTTGGAAAGGATGTCTTTCCATCCTGATACGCCAGACAAGCCAAACAGTTTGTTTAATACTTGGTTAAAATCGCCAGTAGAGAAAGCGGAAATCAATTCAGAAATGGGAATGGAGCTGTAGTCTATGCCCAGATTGTTCTCGAAGTCATAGCCCAAGAACTCCTGTGCCACATCAACCGGGATGACCAATGCATTGAGAAAGACGTTGTTCGGGATGAAAACATTGGTTTGTCCCCAGGTTGGGGTAGCCACCTTGGCGCTAAAGCTGTAAACGCCAGCCGGAAGGCCGATGATGGGCTGCATAATCAGCTGGTTGTCACTGTTGAGGTAGTACTTGTTGTGACCGCCAGACATGCTGTTCTCTCCCTGATTCGTGACTGCCCTGGTGTTTTCCTTCCACTCATTGATTGAAACGGCATCAAGCAGTCCACTTACATCACCATTATTGACGATGTCGTTGGTCACCTGGTTAACATCAACTTTATCGAGGTCGAACCCGATAGTGGACCACGATGAGAGGTCACCTGTATCGAAAGACTGGTTACCGATCAAGCCTGTGAAGACTAAGCCGTCGTTGAACTTTCCCTTGGTTTGCAGCATAGCCGTTGTAAATGCTCTGAGACCCACCATCACGCCGTTCATTGCGTCTGTGGTTTCGCATTCATCAAGACCAGCCTTTGCTCCAGCAACTGCAGTGTTGAAGGCAAGGCTTTCCCACATGTCAAGGTTGATACCTCCTCTTATCTTGTCTATATTCTCGATGCCAGCCAGACAAGCTATCTTGTAGTCAGCAAGGCTTTCTGGATCAGTCTCATCCTGCGCGAAAGCAGTAGAAGAGACAATACCGAAGAGAAACATCAAAAAGAAGATTTTTTTCATCATAGTAACTTTTAAGATTAAATTATTTAAGTTTCTGGAGTTATATAAATTCAGGGCGCAAAGTTACGTCTTTTTTTAATAATGAGGAAAATTTCTTCAAGTTTTTTTACTATCTGACCCCTAAATATGCCTCAAAAGACGTATAACCCCATATTTGTTCTATTGTTTACACCAAGGGAAAAGCACTTCTATCGCATATTATCATCGACAAAGCGAAGCGGCAGAAGAGGACCGATGCCCTCGGAAACAAGGACGCCATTGGTGCCGTAGAGCAGGATGCGAATGGACTGACCGAAGCGGTCCTCGACACCCGAAATGACTTGGCGGCAAGCTCCGCAGGGCGGGATGGGCTTGTCCAGGAAACAACGACCCTTACGGGCGGCTATCGCCAAAGCTACAACTGGCAAGTTAGGATATTGTGCATTGGCAGCAAAAAGGGCTGTCCGCTCAGCACACAGGCCTGAGGGGAAAGCAGCATTCTCCTGATTGGCACCCAAAACAATCGAACCGTCCGAAAGACGCACAGCCGCACCGACATGGAATTTGCTATACGGGGCATAGCTGCTGTCCGTAGCTTGCTTTGCAGCTTCCACCAACTCGCGGTCCGATTCACTCAGTTCTGCCATCTCGCATATATTCACGATGGCCTCAATCTTATAGTCTCTCATATCAGAATTGAGTTTTTGCGCCACAAAGTTACGAAATAATTCAAAATTCATAATTCATAATTCATAAATATTCATAAATATTTTGTACTTTTGTGCCGCAAAATGAAGAAAATGCGCTATATTTACACCGTCTTTATGCTCATCTCTAGCATATTAGCATGGGGACAGAGAACAAATCAGGCATACTGGACTTATATCGACAAATACAAGGACTGGGCTATCGAGCAGATGCACGAGTACCATATTCCTGCCAGCATTACCTTGGCACAGGGGTTACTGGAAAGCAATGCCGGACGCAGCAGGCTTGCCACCGTGGCCAACAATCATTTTGGCATCAAGGTGGGTGGCTCATGGACGGGACCGTATATCATTCAGAGTGATGATGCTCCAAACGACAGGTTCCGCAAGTACAAGAGTGCCCGCGACAGCTACATCGACCACTCTAAGTTCCTGCAAGGGAAACGCTATCAGGGCCTCTACCGCCTTGGCAGCACCGACTACAAGGGCTGGGCACGAGGCCTGAAAACTGCGGGCTATGCCACCAGTCCCACCTATGCAGAGGCACTCATCCGCATAATCGAGATGTACGAACTCTACCGCTTCGATACAGGCAAATACCGTGCGACGAAAATAGTGACAACAAGCAATTCCAACGATGACTTCTTCAACCGCCACATCGTCTATCGAGGCAACAAGAACTATTTCATCATCGTAGAGGTAGGCGACGATATGGCTACCATCAGCAAGAAGACTGGCGTGAGCCTGCGCAAGTTATACAAGTACAACGACTTGCCACGCGAATATGCACCCACAGCAGGCGACCTCATCTACCTGCAGAAGAAACGCAAATGTGCTTCCCGCGAGTTCCGCAAGAATCCCATCCACATCGTGGAGGAGAACCAGAGTCTCTTCGACATTGCACAGCTCTACGGCATCCGTTTGGAGTCGCTCTGCAAACTGAACAAATGGGAAGAACCTCATGCCGTCGAAGTGGGAGAAATCATCAGAATCAGGTAAAAGACTATGATAACATTATCTAATATCGCCGTTCAGTTCGGCAAGCGCATCCTCTACAAGGATGTCAACATGAAGTTTACTAACGGTAACATCTATGGTGTCATCGGAGCCAATGGTGCCGGAAAATCCACCCTGCTGAAAGCCATCAGCGGCGAATTGGAACCCTCCAAAGGAACCATAGAACTCGGCCCTGGAGAAAGACTGAGCGTACTCAGCCAGGACCACTTCCAGTACGACCAGGAGACCGTGCTCAATACGGTCCTGATGGGACATACCACGATGTGGGACATCATAAAGGAACGCGAGTCGCTCTACAGCAAATCAGACTTCACAGACGAAGATGGCATCCGTGTGGCAGAGCTGGAAGAGAAGTTCGCCGAAATGGGTGGCTATGAGGCTGAGAGTAATGCCGCTGCCCTACTCTCCGGTCTCGGCATCAAAGAGGCCAAGCACTACCAACTCATGGGTGAGCTCTCAGGTAAGGAGAAAGTACGTGTGATGCTAGCAAAGGCACTTTTCGGCAACCCCGACAACCTGCTGCTCGACGAGCCGACCAACGACCTTGACCTCGATACCGTTCAATGGTTGGAGCAATACCTGAGCGAGTTCGATCACACCGTGCTTGTGGTCAGCCACGACCGCCACTTCCTCGACTGCGTCTGTACCCATACCATTGATATCGACTTTGGCAAGATAACGATGTTTGCCGGCAACTACAGTTTCTGGTACCAGAGCTCACAGCTTGCCCTTCGTCAGGCTCAAAACCAAAAGGCCAAGGCCGAGGAGAAGAAGAAGGAACTGGAAGAGTTCATCCGCCGTTTCTCTGCCAATGTGGCAAAGAGCAAGCAGACCACCAGCCGCAAGAAGATGCTCGAGAAGCTCAATATCGAGGAAATCCGTCCTTCGACCAGAAAGTACCCGGGCATCATCTTCCAAATGGACCGCGAACCAGGCAACCAAATCCTCGAAGTGGAAGGACTGAAGGCTGTCAGCGAAGACGGAACCTTGCTCTTCGACAACGTCAGCTTCACCGTCGAGAAAGGCGACAAGGTGGTCTTCCTTAGCCGCGACCCAAGGGCAATGACTGCACTCTTCGAGATTATCAACGGCAACCGCGAAGCTCAGGCAGGCAAGTTCTCGTGGGGCATCACCATCACCACCGCCTATCTGCCACTCGACAACACAGAATTCTTCCAGAGCGAACTCAACCTGGTGGATTGGCTTAGTCAGTTCGGAGAAGGCAACGAGGTGTATTTCAAGGCTTTCCTCGGACGAATGCTCTTCAGCGGTGAAGAAGTCCTAAAGAAGGTCAACGTCCTCTCCGGAGGCGAGAAGATGCGCTGCATGATAGCGCGTATGCAGCTCAAGAACGCGAACTGCCTTATCCTCGACACACCCACCAACCACCTCGACCTGGAAAGCATACAGGCCTTCAACAACAACCTCAAACTCTTCAAGGGTAACATTCTTTTCAGCAGCCACGACCACGAGTTCATCGAGACAGTTGCAACACGCATCATCGAGCTGACTCCCAACGGCACCATCGACAAACTGATGGAATACGACGAGTACATTAGCAGCGAGGCCATTAGGGAACAAAAGGAAAAGATGTATGGCACAGGAAACTGACATCATGTCGATTGGCACAATTCTTGTAGTGGACAATGTAGTTAAGAAGTTAAGAAGATAACTATGAAAGAGGAAAAGAAAGACAAAGAATTGAAAGAAAAGCAGCAGAATACTGAGGAAGTTGAAAACTCAGAAAACTCTGAGAGCGCTGAGGACTCTGAAAACCATGAGCTTACCATTGAGGAGCAGCTTGATGCTGCCAATGCCGAGATTGCAAGCCTCAAGGACCAGTTGCTGCGCAAGATAGCAGAATTCGAGAACTACCGCAAACGCACCATCAAGGAGAAGACCGACCTCATCCTCAATGGCGGCGAGAGAACCATCATCACCATCCTGCCTGTCATCGACGATTTGGAACGCGCTTTGAAGAATACAAAAAATGCCGAAGACGTCAATGCCGTACTGGAAGGCGTCGAGCTTATTTACAAGAAGTTTATGGACATTCTTGGCAAGCAGGGCGTCAGTGTCATCGAGACAAAAGAAGCTGATTTCGACGTTGACCTCCACGAGGCCGTCGCTCAACTGCCCGCTCCCACGCCAGAACTGAAAGGCAAGGTGATGGATTGTACCCAGACAGGCTACAAACTCAACGAGAAAGTCATCCGCCACGCACAGGTTGTAGTGGGAGTTTAAATTAGTTCATAGTTATGAGTTCATAGTTATGGCAGAGAAGAGAGATTATTACGAAGTGCTTGGTGTCAGTAAGACAGCCAGCGACGCAGAGATAAAGGCCGCCTACAAGAAGATGGCCATTAAGTACCACCCTGACCGCAACCCTGGCAACAAAGAAGCTGAAGAGAAGTTCAAGGAGGCTGCAGAGGCATACGATGTCCTGCGCGACCCTGAGAAACGTCAGCGCTACGACCAGTTCGGCTTTGCCGGCATGAATGGGCAAGGCGGCTTCGGAGGAGGTGCAGGCATGTCGATGGACGACATCTTCAATATGATGAACGAAGCCTTTGGAGGTGCCTTTGGCGGAGGTTTCGGAGATTTCAGCGGATTCAGCGGATTCAGCGGATTCGGTGGAGGCAGAAGCGGAGGCAAACACGTTGAGAAAGGTGCCGACCTGCGTCTCAAGGTGCGCGTCAACTTGAAGGAAGTCGCTTCTGGTGTCACCAAGAAATTCAAAATCAACAAGTACGTCACCTGCCCACATTGTCACGGCAGCGGCAGCGAGGACGGCAAGAAAGAAACCTGCTCGAAGTGCAACGGCAGCGGAACCACCTATCGCACCATGAACACGATGTTCGGCCACATGCAAACGCAAACACCATGCGAGAACTGCAACGGCACTGGCTCCATCATCCGCAACAAGTGTAAGCAATGCGGCGGACAGGGCATCGTCAAGGGAGAGGAAATTGTAGAAATAAAGATTCCCGCAGGTGTACAGGAAGGAATGGTGGTCAACGAGAAGGGTAAAGGCAATGCCGCCCGCTGGAACGGCGTACCTGGCGATATCCACGTCTATATAGAGGAAGAATCGCATCCTGAACTGCTACGCGACGGACAGAACCTGCAGTACCAACTCCTGCTCGACATTCCCACAGCCATCCTGGGCGGTACAGCAGAAGTGCCTACCATCGACGGCAAGGTGAAGATAAAGATTGACCCAGGCACACAGCCAGGCAAAATCATGCGACTGCGTGGAAAGGGCCTGCCTATCGTGCAGGGCTACGGCTATGGTACAGGCGACCTTATCGTACAGATTGGTGTCTATATTCCAGAGAACCTGTCTCGCGAAGAAAAGGATACCTTCGAAAAGCTCCGCACCAGCGACAATATGAAGCCCGGAGCATCAGCAAAGAGCAATTTCTTCAACAAGTTCAAGAAGATGTTTGAATGACCTACGATCAGGCAGTTCAATACTTGTTCGACTCTGCTCCAATGTTTCAAAACGTTGGGGCAGCAGCGTATAAAGAGGGCCTTGACGGCACCCTCGCCCTTGATGCGTACTTTGGGCATCCGCACCAGCAGTATCGTACCATCCACGTGGGCGGCACGAACGGCAAAGGCTCCGTCAGTCACACCCTCGCAGCCATTCTTCAAGCTCAGGGCTATCGCGTAGGACTATACACCAGTCCCCACCTTGTCGATTTCCGCGAACGCATCCGCATCAACGGCAAGATGATAAGTAAGAAGAGGGTTATTGAGTTTGTCGAAGAATTCAAAATTAATAAATTCAAAATTCAAAATGAGGGAAGGGGAAAAAATGATTTTTCACTTTTCACTTTTCATTTTTCATTTTTTGAATTTGCCACAGCCCTCGCCTTCAAGTACTTCGAAGAGCAGAAGGTCGATTTTGCCGTCATTGAGGTAGGCCTGGGTGGCAGACTCGACTGTACCAACATCATCACGCCGGTCCTGAGCGTTATCACAAACATCAGCTTCGACCACGTACAGTTCCTCGGCGACACACTCCCCAAGATTGCCACAGAGAAGGCGGGCATCATCAAGCCAGGCATCCCAGTCTGCATCGGTGAGAATTGCGGCGAAGATGTCAATGCCGTCTTCCAGAACAAAGCAAAGGAAGTTGGGGCACCCATTACATTCGCAGAGGATGAATTCAAAATTCAAAATTCAAAATTCAAAATTCTGAGGGCGCTACAAGGTTTCTGCCAAGAGAAAAACACCCGTACCATCCTGACCTCGGTTCGTTTGCTTAGGGAGCAGGGCATCGTGATAAGCGACGAAGCTGTTCGCAGAGGCTTCTGCGAGGTGACCACTATGACTGGACTTATGGGACGCTGGCAGACCATCAGCAAGAATCCCCTAACCATTTGCGACACAGGGCACAACGTCGGGGGAATGCAATACATCATTCGTCAACTCGACGAAATTCAAAATTCAAAATTAAAAATTAAAAGTGATAGGAAGGCAAGGCTTCATATCGTTTTCGGTTGTTGCCATGACAAGGACGTGTCCACCGTACTTTCCATGTTGCCCAAAGATGCCGTCTATTACTTCACCCAAGCCTCCGTGCAACGTGCCATGCCTGCGGAGGAACTGGCGAAGAGAGCTTCAACTCATCAACTTTCCGATTTTTCAACCTACAATGACGTTGATAGTGCCTACAAAGCAGCCAGGTCGAATGCCAACAAGGACGACATCATCTTCATCGGCGGCTCAACCTTTGTTGTGGCAGACCTGCTGAAGAGTTTACAGACCAAAGATATGCTCTAAAACATATCAACCATGAAAAATCCTTCGTTTCTTTTGACGCGAAGGATTTTTTTTGTATATTTGCAAGAAATTTCGTCATTTTGAAATAGTATATAAATATAGTAAATAGTAAATTTTCAAATTGTAAATACATTTAATGCCTATGGACAACGTACTTATTTCTGGACTAAAGAGAGAAAACTTCCAAGCTGTCGTACAGGGTAAGGAGACAGACCTCTACACCCTCACCAACAGCAACGGTATGGAAGTAAGCATCACCAACTACGGCGGTGCAATAATGGCCATCATGGTTCCCGACAAGGAAGGCAAGATGGCCAATGTTATTCAGGGACACGACAGCATCCAGAATGTCATCAACAGTCCTGAGCCCTTCCTCAGCACTCTGGTAGGACGCTACGGCAACCGCATCGCCAAGGGACACTTCATCATGAACGGCAAGGACTACAGCCTCGCCATCAACAACGGTCCCAACCACCTGCACGGCGGTCCCACAGGTTTCCATGCACGTGTCTGGGATGCAGAGCAAATCAACGAGCACGAACTGGTGCTGCGCTACATTTCAGCCTACTATGAAGAAGGCTTCCCAGGCGAGTTGCACATGAACGTGAAGTACAGCCTGACAGAGGACGATGAACTCATCATCGACTATCGCGGCACCACCAACAAGAAGACCCCCGTCAACATGACTTCGCACGGTTTCTTCTCCCTGGCTGGCATTGCCAATCCCACACCCGAAGCCCTGAACAACATCCTCACCATCAATGCCGACTTCTTCATTCCCATCGATGAGACGAGCATTCCGACGGGCGAAATCCTGAAAGTGGAAGGCACGCCCTTCGATTTCCGTACACCGCACGCCGTGGGCGAGCGCATCGGCGACACCTGCAACCAGCAGATAGTCAACGGCACCGGCTACGACCATTGCTTCGTGCTGAACAAGCGCGAACCAGGTGAGCTGTCCTATGCCGTGAAGTGCGTAGAACCCGTCAGCGGCCGCAAGATGGAGATGTGGACCACAGAGCCAGGCGTACAGTTCTACAGCAGCAACTGGTTGAGCGGCTTTACAGGCAACGGAGGCGCCACCTATCCCAAGTACAGCGCCCTCTGCTTCGAGGCACAGCACTTCCCCGACTCTCCCAACCGCGCCTACTTCCCCAGCACCATCCTCAAAGCTGGTGATATCTACAGACAGAAGACAATCTATAAGTTTGGAATAGAGATTTAATACAATAAACAATAACCAATAAACTTTTTTTTTATGTCACAAACAAAATCTAATAGCAACATCATTGCTATTATCACGATGTGTTTCATCTTCGCGATGATTAGTTTCGTAACCAACATGGCTGCACCGTTTGGTACTATTTGGAAGAACCAATATGACTGGGCTGGCATGATGGGTAACATGATGAACTTCGCAGCTTATCTGTTCATGGGTATTCCCGCAGGTAAGATGCTCATCAAGGTCGGCTACAAGAAGACCACTCTGATTGCACTTGCAGTTGGTTTCATCGGCATTTGCATTCAGTATCTGTCGAGCTACGAGTTCCTGCAGGATTCCGCTATCTATGTTTACCTGTTGGGAGCTTTCGTTTGCGGCTTCTGCGTATGTATGCTCAACACCGTTGTGAACCCCATGCTTAACATTCTGGGCGGCGGTGGCAACAAGGGCAACCAGCTCATCCAGACTGGTGGTACTCTGAACTCTCTGACTGGCACACTGACTCCTCTGTTGGTTGGTGCTCTCGTAGGTACCGTAACAGACAAGACCGCTATGTCTGACGTGTCTCCCCTGCTGTTCATTGCAATGGGCGTATTTGCCATTTCATTCATCATCATCTCCAGCCTGTCCATTCCCGAACCCGCTCAGGAGCGTAATACAACGGTATATGAGCACAGTGCATGGAATTTCCGCCACTTCGTACTGGGTGCCGTAGCTATCTTCTTCTATGTAGGTATCGAGATCGGTATTCCCGCACAGGTTATCTTCTACCTCTCCGATGCTTCCGAGAAGGGTGCAGGCATTATAGAGAACGGAGCCGCCATCGGTGGCGCTATTGCTGCAATCTACTGGCTGCTTATGATGGTAGGCCGTTTCAGCAGCACATTGGTTTCTGGCAAGGTCAGCAGCCGCGCCCAGATGATTACCATGAGTACGATTGCCATTATCCTGATTCTCATTGCCATCTCCATCCCCAAGACCACCACAATCAGCATGCCTGGCTACAGTGCAGCTGACGGCTTTGCTATGTTCCAGGTTCCTCTGAGCTGTCTCTTCCTGGTACTCTGTGGAATGTGCACCAGCATCATGTGGGGCTGCATCTTCAATATGGCAGTGGAAGGTCTGGGCAAATACACAGAGCAGGCTTCCGGTATCTTCATGACACTGGTAGTTGGTGGCGGCATAATGCCTCTGATTCAGGAGTATATTGCAAAGGCCGCAGGTTACATGAACAGCTACTGGCTTGTAATTGCCATGCTCGTTTATATGCTTTACTACAGCCTGATTGGCTGCAAGAATGTCAATAAGGACATTAAAGTGGACTGATATAATTCAAAATTTATAAATTCAAAATTCAAAACTTTCTATGAAATTAACAATCGAAGACGTTCGCAGTCGCTTCATCAAGCACTTCGACGGCACCACAGGCTCCGTATATGCTTCCCCTGGCCGTATCAACCTGATTGGCGAACATACAGACTATAACAATGGTTACGTATTCCCAGGCGCAGTAGAGCAGGGAATGATTGCAGAAATCAAGCCCAACGGCACCCGCGACGTCCGCGCCTACTCCATCGACCTCAAGGACTACACCGAATTCTCTCTCGACGACGAAAAAGGCCCCACCGCAACATGGGCCCGCTACATCTACGGCGTATGCCGCGAGATGATGGCACTTGGCGTTCCCGTTGAGGGCTTCAACACAGCTTTCGCCGGTGACGTGCCCCTTGGCGCAGGCATGAGTTCCTCAGCCGCCCTCGAGAGCACCTACGCATTCGGTCTGAACGACCTCTTCGGCGATAACAAGATTGAGCGCATGGAACTTGCCCGCGTCGGTCAGCGCACCGAGCACAAGTACATCGGCGTGAACTGCGGTATCATGGACCAGGCCATCAGCTGTCTTGGCAAAGCCGGTCACCTGATGCGTATGGACTGCCGCAGTGGTGAGGTTGAGTACTTCCCCTGGCATCCGAAAGGCTATCAGCTCGTACTCGTCAACAGCTGCGTGAAGCACGAACTGAAGGGCTCTCCCTACAACGAGCGTCGCCTCCAGTGCGAGCACGTGGCAGAGATTATCAGCAAGAAGCACCCCGAGGTGAAGAGCCTGCGAGATGCTACGATGGAGATGCTCGACGAAGTGAAGGACGACATCACAGGAGCTGAATACAAGCGTGCACGCTACGTCATCGGCGAGGTGGTTCGCGTGCTGGCAGTCTGCAAGGCCCTTGAGGCTGACGACTACGAGAAAGTAGGTCAGATGATGTACGACACCCATTACGGTCTGTCCAAGGAGTATGAGGTAAGCTGCGAAGAGCTCGACTACCTGAACGACATTGCCAAGGAATGTGGCGTTACGGGTTCCCGCATCATGGGAGGCGGCTTCGGTGGTTGCACCATCAACCTCGTTTCCGACGAGCTGGCTGACAACTTCAAGAAAGTGGTTGTCGAGAAGTTCGAGAAGAAGTACGGCAAGAAGCCCATCGTCATCGACGTAGTCATCGGCGACGGCGCCCGCAAACTTTGCTAATAAGGTGAAAAATTAAAAAAATGGAAAGGTGAAGAGGTGAAGATTTTTTACCTTTTCACCTTTTAACCTTTTAACTTTTCAATTATGGCTTTATTAGACTGGATTGTCATTGGCGTGTTCTGCTGTGCGCTAATCGGCATTGTGCTCTGGGTCGTCTCCCAGAAGAATGACAACTCGGCAGACTATTTCCTCGGCGGTAAGGATGCCACGTGGATTGCCATCGGTGCATCTATCTTCGCTTCTAACATTGGTTCGGAACACCTCATCGGCCTGGCCGGTGCGGGTGCTTCGTCGGGTATGGCTATGGCCCACTGGGAAATTCAGGGCTGGATGATCCTGATTCTGGGCTGGGTGTTCGTGCCGTTCTACACGCGCTCGATGGTTTATACGATGCCAGAGTTCCTGGAGCGTCGCTACAATACGCAGAGCCGAACCATCCTCAGTGTCATCTCGCTGATATCCTACGTGTTGACAAAGGTGGCTGTCACGGTGTATGCAGGCGGTCTTGTGTTCCAGCAGGTGTTCGGCATCAAGGAACTGTGGGGTATAGACTTCTTCTGGATTGCCGCTATCGGCCTGGTGGTCATCACTGCCCTCTACACCATCTTCGGTGGTATGAAGTCGGTGCTCTACACCTCTGTTCTCCAGACACCTATCCTGTTGCTTGGCTCACTCATCATCCTTGTCCTGGGTTTGAAGGCCATAGGCAGTTGGGACCAGATGCTCCAATATTGTGATGTGAAACCGAGCTACGAAGGTGCCACGGGTTCGATGATTCACCTGATGCGTTCAAACAGTGACCCGCAGTATCCCTGGTTGGGTGCCTTGATAGGTTCTGCCGTTATCGGCTTCTGGTACTGGTGCACGGACCAATATATCGTTCAGCGTGTGCTGTCCGGCAAGAACGAGCGGGAGAGCCGCCGCGGTACCATCTTTGGTGCGTACCTGAAGCTGTTGCCCGTGTTCCTGTTCCTCATTCCCGGCATGATTGCCCTTGCCCTGCACCAGAAGAGTATGGGTGCCGGTGCGTCATTCTTGCCTTTGCTTCCCGACGGTTCACCGAATGCTGATGCCGCCTTCCCCACCCTCGTGGCAAAGATTCTGCCTGCGGGCGTGAAGGGTCTTGTGGTCTGCGGCATCCTGGCTGCCCTGATGTCGTCGTTAGCTTCGCTGTTCAACAGTTCCGCAATGCTGTTCACCATCGACTTCTGGAAGCGCCTGAAGCCCCAGACATCTGAGAAGAGTCTGGTACGCATCGGTCAGACCGCTACTGTTGTCATCGTGATTCTCGGCATCCTGTGGATTCCCATCATGCGCAGCGTAGGAAACGTGCTCTATAACTACCTGCAGGACGTTCAGAGCGTGCTGGCTCCAGGTATTGCTGCCACCTTCCTGTTGGGCATTACTTGGAAACGTGCTTCTGCAAAGGGTGGTCAGTGGGGCTTGCTCTCAGGTATCATCATCGGCCTGACGCGTTTGGGTGCCAAGGTCTATTACAGTAATGTGACGGATGCTGCCGACAACTGGTTCAAGGCTGTGTTCTACGACTTCAACTGGCTGTTCTTCTGTGGTGTGATGCTGGTTGTCTGCTGTCTGGTAGTCATCTTCGTATCGCTCATCACCGAGGCTCCGAGCAAGGAGAAGATACAGGGTCTGGTGTTTGGTACCTCCACGCCGGAGCAGATTGCTGCCACCCGTGCCAGCTGGAACGGATGGGATGTATTCCACACGTTGGTCATCATCGGTATCACCGTAGCGTTCTACGTCTATTTCTGGTAAAAGAAGAGATATTAACTAAAGAAGGACTTCCGCCTGATGGGGCAGAGGTCCTTCTTTTGTATGCTGTCAGTTGACGTTGGACGTTTAACGTTTGCCGGTGCCGTCGCTGTAGGTGAAGAAGGTTTGGGTCTTGCTGTCGGCACTGACAATCGAGATGAGCCGTCCGTGGTAATATACTAAATTGTCGCCGTTCTCGATGAGGTTGTGCTTGGAGGCGTGCAACGCAAGCGCGGTGGGGTCTATGAGGGAGGTGCCTATGGGCATACCGGTATAGGCCGAAGGATACTTGTCATACAAGAAAGTGAGGGTAGTGCTGGGCCGTTCGGTGCTTAAATACTCAATGACAGCCTGTGTCAAATCGCCGTCCTGCCATGTGAGGTAGTACTTCATGGAGACTTCTTTTAATTCTGCTGTGATATAAGTGTAGAGAATCTCCGAGATATTGCCTTCAGCGTTGTATGAAGCTTCGCAAGTTGCTATGATTTTGCCGTTAGACTTTTCCTCCATTTTGACGAGACGGTCGTTTTCGTAGGAGAAATAGTAGTTATATAAGCCGTCTGAGGAATGCTTCTCCGTGTAAAGCTTTTTGTCGTTGTAAACGTATGACTCCTCGACTTCGTAATTAGTCATCCTGTTAGTAGATGACACTTCACGTGTAAGCAATCCGTTCTCCCACACATACTTCGTGTCCTTCGTTTCGGTAACCAGTTCTATAGTTTTCACCTGATGCATGGCTGTCAGGCGAACCGAGCTGTTCTTAGAATCTGAATCATCATCATTCGAGCATGAAGTGAGCACGCCCAAGCCGCAGATGCTGAGGATGGCGGTAGATATCCATAATCTTGTCTGTTTCATTTGTGATAATTATATGTTCTTTTTTTTAGAATTGTTCAATTAATAAGCTATCTTTTTCCCATTGACAATGCAGATGCCCTTCTTGAATGAAGAATGAAGAGTGAGGAGTGAAGAATCAATCTTGCAGCCACTGAGGTCATAACATTTACCATTTGACCATTTACCATTAGACCATTTATCATTTAGGAGCACAGCGTCGTCGATTCCTGTCCCGTCATCTACGACAGCTATCATGTAGGCGTAGAAGATGCCGCCAGTCGTGGTGCCGGTGGGCGAGGTGAGGTGGATGCGGACGGTCTCCTTACCGCTGGTTCCCTCCTCGGGGATGGGATAGCAGCGCATCATGAAGCGGCCAGGGTCATTGTGGCACAGGCTTTCGGAAGCGACCAGCACATCGTCGCACATGATGTCGAAGTTGCGGACATCGCCCTCGTCGCCCCAATAGAGCAGCATCAGGTAGTTGCGATGGGTGCTGTTCACTTTCATGGTCCATCTCTGTCCTACCGTTCCAGAGCCGTCGAGCCACGTCCTGTTGCGGAAAGTGCCGCTGCCACCGTTGCTATTGTATCTGTGGCTGCTGCGGGAGGAGGCTTTCGTGGTCCACATGTAATCGACCGTCATAGCCCCTTCCGGCAGATCCTCCGGGAGGGCTGTATAGACGCCGAACAAGCCGCCCACGGTATTCTCGGCATTGATGGCCTGCATCTTTATGGTCACCTTCTCCTTGTCCTTCGTGAGGTCATAGGGGATAGGGTGCCGCATGTAGTAGTACTCGTTGGGGGCAAAGCTGTTGAGTTCCTCGTAGGAGAAGACCGTCCCGTCGCAGTAGATGTCGAAACGGCGGTTGCCTCCGTCGCTGCCCCATAGCTTCAGGACGAGGTCCGTGGGACGCTTGGGGTCAATCTTGAGGTCGTAACTGATCCAGCCGTTTGGAGCGTCGCGCCATCCGAGGTCGCTGCCCGTCCGCATGTTCTGCCCTTGCAGGTTGTGTGCCTGTTCGCTGGCGCTGTTGCAGATTATCACCTCGTCGATGAACTGGATGGGCTGCTGTATCTTGCTCTCGTCCGTAGGAATCCAGACGAGCATGGGCGAAGCGGCACGATGGGCGCGGGTGAAGTAAGGAACCAGGCGTATCACTCTGTCTGCCGTCTCCACTTCGGTGCCATTCAAAGTACCGACCTTGCCGTTCATGCGCAGCTGCTGCAGGCCTCCCTTGAAGAGACCGGTCAACGACGATGGTGCTGTTGAGGAGGCGCCCGTTGCTCCCTCCGGAATGAAGAGGTTGTCGAGCTTGCCTCCGTTGTCCACGCCTTCTGCACAATAGACAATCGGTCCACGCTCATAGGAGCAGAGGCCCTTGTTGGTCTTCAGGTTCTCGTTCGAGACGACCTGATGGATGTCCATCGGAAGCGAGAGGCTTACCTCATCGCCTGCCTTCCAGTCGTGTTGCAGGACAGCATATCCGTCCTGAACCGTATAGGCCACTTCCTCGCCGTTGAGCTTGATGACGACAGGTGTTGTGGTCGGGTTCGTATAGGTATAGAGGTCACTCTCCACGGGCTTGTTCACAGCCCAGCCAGGAATGCGAACCTTGAGATATTTACTATTTGACGATTGACTTTCTACATTGTTGAAAGTCAGCTTCATCTCTCCCTTGTAGGGATAGGAGCCGGTGACGGTCAGATTGAACTTTGTATCGCCAACGGTTGCCGTCGCCGTGCTTGCCACGAAGAGGTTCCAGTAGAGCGCATCATCGTCGGTGGCGTAGATGTAGCCAGGGACAGAGGGTATGAGACGGCAGAGGTTTGTCGGGCAGCAGCTGGTGCCGAACCACTCCGAGCGGGCATCACCACGTGCGGTGGAAGCCAGACGGTTGGGATAATAGAACGTCTTGCCCGCAATGCCGTAGCCGTCCAGTACCGTATTATATAGGGCACGCTCCAGCATATCGATGTACTTGCCTTCGCCGTGCAGGCGGAACATTCGGAGGTTGAACATACTGCCTGCCACCGAGGCACAGGTCTCGCAGTAGGCTGAGGCATTGGGCAGCTCATAGTCTTCGCCGAAAGCCTCGTTGTTGTCACGTGATCCGAAGCCGCCGGTGATGTAGAACTTCTTGCTGGCAATATTGTCCCAAATGGCCGTGACAGCCGTCTCGTAGGCTTGGTCGCCCGAGTAGCGAACCCAGTCGGCCATACCGCTATAGAAATACATGGCGCGAACCGCATGACCTTCGGCTGTGCGTTGCTCGACGGCGGGCAGATGGTCCTGCCAGTACTTGCCGTTCACGCGTTGGTCGCCGCTTGTGGGGTCGAACTTTCGGATGCCCCTGCAATCGAGGAAGAACTTACAGCCCAGCAGGTATCGCTCCTCGCGCGTCAACTCGTAGAGACGCACCAAAGCCATCTCGACCACAGCGTGACCTGGAGCCATCTTGATGCCGTCCTCGTTGAAGACACCCAGCATATTGTCCGCAGCCTTCTTGGCGCAGTTCAGCAGCTTGTCCTTGCCCGTTGCCTGATAATAGGCGATGGCGGCCTCGATGAGTTCAGCCACGTTGAATGTCTCGTGCGAGAGGTTCCAGTCGCTGGTCCACTTCTCACCATTGTACCAGGGGTGGAGAGGGTTGTGGATGGTAAAGTTTGTCTGGATGTAGCCGTCCGGCTCTTGTGCCGAGCAGATAAGGTCCACTACTCCATCGCAATAGGCTTCCAACTCCGAGTCCCTTTGTGTGGTCAGCACATATGAAGCACCTTCCAGCACCTTATAGACCTCTGCATCGTCGTAGGGGTTGCCCGACTGGAACTTCAGGTCGCCCACCTGCGCCTCACCACTGACAATCTTGCCTGCGTATTCGAAGTTGCGCAGCTGGCCTGCATCCGTACACTTCTGGAAGGCGTAGCGGATGGTCGTATTGCGCATCACGTCGAGGCGTTGTTTCCAGAACTGGTCGTTCACCTGAACATCGGTAAACGGCACCTGCTTAATCTCGCCACTCGCCTTTGCAATGTGGCTCAGAGTGAACAGGCAGAGGATTGACAGGAAAAGGGACTTCATTTTACCAAAAAGCTAAAAGGTCAAAAATTAAAAAATTAGAAGTCCGCGAACGTTACCGAGAGTTTGGAGCAAAGTGACTCGCCGTTGGTGACCTGTGCCTGTACCTTCATGCTGCCGTCATGCTGATTCTCTATTCTGGAGAAGGTAACGGTCAGGTCGGTGATTTCCTCCGGAGAGACGATGGAGACGTACTTGATGTTCTTCGCCTGACGGAGAGTGAGCTTGCGCTGCAAATACCATTGAAGCAATTCCTGAACCATCTGCACGATACAGACCCCAGGCGTAATGGGATGACCTGGGAAGTGCGCCTGGTAGATGGGCCATTCCGGATGCAAATGCACCTCAAAGATAATGGATCCGTCCAACTCTTGCAGCGAGGCAATGTTAAAAAGGTTATCTCTTAGAATCATCTTATCTAATGTATAAATGAGTATATGTTTAACGCCCCCATTTCTCCTTCCAGCAGAGATAGAAGTCGGGGTTCTCGAGGATGAGTTCGTAGTTCTGGTCGGTGAAAGCCTGAATGGTGCGAGCGCTGGTGAGCAGGGCATTGTCGGCCGTGTCGCGTATCTCGTAGTCGAAGATGATTTTTGCAGCAGGCGTGAACTGGTAAACGATGTCTATGCGCGGTTTCGTCGTGTAGAAGATGGGATGATGGTAGCGGATATCCATATCAACGATGGGCGCAAAGACGTGGTTCTTCAGGTAGTCGTCGTAGCAAAGCCCGTACTGGTGTCCCCAGCCCTCGCGAGCATCCTCCAGATAAAGGGGATAAGCTCCGTGCCAGACAACACCCATGATGTCAACCTCGCTGAAGCGCACCTCAAATTCACGCGAAAACCGTAGCTCTTTTTCCATTGAACATTGACCGTTATTTCTTTCTTTCCTGGGAGGGATTGGGGGAGGCTTCCTCCTGTGCTATCTTCAGGTTTGTTGTGGCAATGACCTCTTTCCCCACACGCACCTCGGCAGAGACGAGTGTGACATCGAATAACTCCTGGATGACGGTGATGGTCGTCTCTATCGTCTCTCCCTCGCGGGGCAGCCGGACAATGCTGAGATTCTTCACCTCGCCGATGAAACCGAGGCGGACACCCGTTTTCAGGATATAGCAATTGTAGTAGCCCAGACGCGCTGCACAGGTTTGAGCAATATGCTCTATGAGACCTACCGAAGCAAAGCAGCCGTTCTCCAGGAAGATGTTGTCCTGACGAATCGTCAGCTGGCAACGGCTCTGCTTCTCATTGTAGTCCGTCAGACAGTCCACCATAACAAACGGCGGCCGCTGCGGCAACAACTCTAATATTGGAATATCTTTATAGTTCATAGATTTAACTCCTTTAACTCCCTTAAGTATAAAGTCCCCCGTTGATAGAGATGACCTCTCCTGTGATATAGGCGGCAGAGTCGGAGAGCAGGAAGCTGACAAGCTCCGCCACTTCTTCCGGACGGCCGAAGCGACCCATCGGGATTTGTGTCTTGAGTTCATCGACCGGCAGGTCCTTCGTCATATCCGTCTCGATGAAACCAGGGGCAACGGCATTGACCGTGACGTTGCGAGCCGCAGCCTCGAGTGCGAGGGCCTTTGTTGCACCGATGAGGGCAGCCTTGGCAGCGCTGTAGTTCGTCTGACCGGGCAGACCCTTCAGACCTGAGAGGGAAGTCATGTTCACGATACGGCCGCCGTGATTGCGACGCAACATTGACGGCAGACAGCGACGGGTCACGTAGTAAAAGCCGTCGAGCGACGTCCTCAACACAGCATGCCAGTCCTCTGTCGGCATCATGAACATCATGCCGTCGCGGCGAATACCCGCATTGTTCACCAGATAAGCGATGTAGTCATCGGGATGGGCTTCGTTCCATGCTTCGAAGGCACGGTCCACCTCTCCCTCGTTGGCAACATTGAAGGGCATCAGCTCGGCTTTTCCGCCCACAGCCTCTATCTCTGCCTTCACGGCCTCCGCTGCTTCGGCATTACTCTGGTAGTTGATGATGACCGGCAACCCCTGCGCTGCCAACTTGAGGCAGACTGCACGGCCTAATCCGCGCGAGCCACCTGTTACTAATGCATATTTCATTATATCCTTTTTACTACTTTTTACTATAATGTAGTTTTCGCCTGCAAAGATACGACAAAAAATGAAAAATGAAAAATGAAAAATGAAAAATTGTAAGAATAGAAAAATAATTATGGACTAAGGACTATGAACTATGAACTAAAAAACTTATCTTTGCAGAAAAGAAACACATAAGTTATGGGAAAGAGAAAAACTGGCAGCCGAGGGCTGCGCAAGAACGATTTGGAACGCATGGTTATTGATTTCTTCCAGGAGAATTCCTCCATTGCCTTCCCCTTGAAAAACATCTGCAAACAGCTCCATCTGAACACCAACCCCGCCAAGATGCTCCTCATGGACGTGCTGGAAGGGCTCCTCATGGACGACTTCATCAAGGAACAGCCGCGCAACTGCTACACGCTGAACATGCCGTCGCAGGTGATGAAGGGCATCTTCCGCCGCAAGGCAAACGGCAAGAACATCTTTGAACCGGAAGAAGGCGGCGAACCCATTCTGGTGGCCGAACGCAACAGCCTCCACGCTATGGACGGCGACACGGTGCAGGTCACACTCCTTGCCCGCCGCAAGCACCACGTTCGCGAAGCCTCCGTCACAGAAATCGTGAAGCGCAGCGACAAGACCTTCGTAGGCACCCTGCAGGTTCAGAAGAACTACGCCTACCTGCTCACCGAGGACCGCACGCTTGCCAACGACATCTTCATCCCGAAGGAAAACCTGAAGAAGGGAAAGACTGGCGACAAGGCCGTCGTGCGCATCGTCGAATGGCCCGACCGCGCCAAGAACCCTATCGGCAAGGTCATTGACATCCTGGGCAAGACGGGCGAGAACAATGCCGAGATGCACGCCATCCTCGCCGAGTACGGCCTGCCCTACACCTACCCTGCCCAAGTGGAGAAAGCTGCAGAAAGGCTCACTCCGGGCATCACCGAGGAAGAGATTGCCCGCCGCCTCGATATGCGCGACGTCCTGACCTTCACCATCGACCCCTACGATGCGAAGGACTACGACGATGCCCTCAGCATCCGCCCCATCAAGAAGGGACTGTGGGAGGTAGGCGTTCATATTGCCGACGTAAGCCACTACGTCACAGAAGGTTCCATTATAGACAAGGAAGCCTACAAGCGTGCCACGAGCGTCTATCTCGTGGACCGTACGGTACCGATGCTGCCCGAGCGGCTCTGCAACTTCATCTGCTCGCTCCGTCCCGACGAGGAGAAACTCACCTACTCCGTCATCTTCCACATCAACGAGAAGGCCGAAGTCAGGTACTGGAAGCTTGCCCACACCGTCATCCGCAGCGACCGCCGCTTCACCTACGAAGAGGTGCAGAAGGTTTTGGAAGACCATCACGAAGCGAGCGAGGAAGACTACAATGCCCCTGGCGACTCCGCTCCCATGCCTGCTCCCGACAGCAAAGAGGCTCGTCCGGCAGAGGAGTTCGCTGAACCGCTTATTGTCCTCAACCGTATGGCCAAGATACTGCGTACCAAGCGCTTTGCAGCCGGAGCTGTCGATTTCGACCGTTGCGAGGTTCGCTTCAACATCGATGCCGACGGTCACCCGACTGGCGTCTATTTCAAGGTGGCTAAGGACGCTAACAAGCTCATCGAGGAGTTCATGCTGCTGGCAAACCGCACGGTTGCCGAGAGCATCGGAAAGGTTCCGAAGAACCAGAAGCCGAAGGTACTCCCCTACCGTATCCACGAGAACCCCGACCCGCAGAAGCTGCTGAACCTCGCGGACTTCGTCAGGAAGTTCGGCCACAAGCTGAAGACGACGGGCAACCGCACTGAAATCAGCCGCAACCTGAACCGCCTGCTCGACGATGTCAAAGGCAAACGCGAACAGAACGTCATCGAGATGATTACCCTGCGAGCCATGATGAAGGCCAAGTACAGCACCTACAACTGCGGACACTACGGCCTGGCCTTCGACTACTACACCCACTTCACGTCGCCCATACGCCGCTACCCCGACCTCATGGTGCACCGGCTGCTCACACGATACGAGGAGGGCGGACGCAACGTCAGCCAGCTCAAGTACGAGGACTATTGCGAGCATTGCAGCGACATGGAGCAGACGGCAGCACAGGCCGAACGCGCCAGCATCAAGTACAAGCAGGTGGAGTTCATGAGCGAACACCTGGGCGAGACCTTCCAAGGCACCATCTCAGGCGTCACGGAGTTCGGCCTCTACGTCGAGATTGACGAAAACAAGTGCGAGGGCATGATACCCCTGCGCGACCTGGAGGGCGACTACTACGAGTTCGACGAGAAGAACTACTGTCTGAAGGGCCGCCGCTACCACCATTGCTACAACCTGGGCGACAGCGTCAAAGTGCAGGTGGCACGCGCCGACCTCTACCGCAAGCAACTCGACCTGAAACTTATCGTGCCCTAACTACTTTTCTCTTTTTTTACAAAAAAAAGGATGGAATTATTGCAGAAAAGCGCGTTTTGCCGTACCTTTGCACCCGAAAAAAGTTGAGGGGCGAAAGGGTTGTGCATAACTCATAACTCTTAACTCTTAACTCTTAACTATAATTCAAATGGGTGGATTCTTCGGAACAGTACAGAAGCGGCCTTGCGCAAGTGACCTTTTTTACGGAACAGACTATCAATCACATCTTGGCACCAAGCGTGGTGGCATGGCCACTCTGAGCGACGCGGGCGAGTTCCTGCGCAGCATCCATAACCTCGAAAGCACATATTTCCGCACACGATTCGAACCGGAGCTGGACAAGTTCCAGGGACGTTCGGGCATCGGCGTCATCAGCGATACCGACGCTCAGCCCATGCTCATGAACAGCCATCTGGGACGCTTCGCCCTCGTCACCGTAGCGAAAATCAACAACCAGGAGGAACTGGCTCAGCAACTGCTCGACGAAGGCGGACACTTCAGCGAGTTCAGCAGCGGCAAAATCAACCCCACCGAGCTTATCGCCCTACTTATTATAAAAGGTAAGGATTTCGTGGACGGCATCGAGATTGTCTTTCGTCACATCAGGGGCTCCTGCTCCATGCTGCTGCTCACTGAGAACGGCATCATCGCGGCACGCGACTCCTGGGGACGCACGCCCATCGTCGTGGGCAAAAAGGAGGACGCTCTGGCCGTGACGAGCGAGACATCCGCCTTCCCCAATCTGGGCTTCGAGACAACATACTACGTCGGCCCTGGCGAAATCATCCGCATCAATGCAGAACAGATGGAAGTGCTGCGTCCTGCCAATCCGCGTATGCAAATCTGCTCCTTCCTGTGGGTCTATTACGGTTTCCCGACCAGCAACTACGAGGGACGCAACACCGAGATGGTGCGAAACGAGTGCGGCCGCGTGATGGGACAGGAGGACAAGACCGTGGTGGATTGTGCTTGCGGTATTCCCGACAGCGGCGTAGGCATGGCGGTTGGCTATGCCCAGGGACACGGCTGTCCCTATATGCGAGCCATCAGCAAATACACGCCCACATGGCCCCGTTCCTTCACCCCCAGCGACCAAACGATGCGAAACCTCGTGGCCAAGATGAAGCTCATTGCCAACCGAGAGGTGCTCGAAGGCAAGCGCGTGCTCTTCTGCGACGACAGCATCGTGCGCGGCACCCAGTTGCGCGACAACGCCAAGGAACTTCACCGCCTCGGAGCCAAGGAGGTTCACATGCGAATCGGCTGTCCGCCCCTTGTCTATAGCTGTCCCTTCGTCAACTACAGCGCCAGCAAGAGCGACCTGGAACTCCTCACGCGCCGCATCATCAAGGACTTCGAGGGCGACGACTCCAAGAACCTGGAGGCTTACACCCGTACCGACAGCCCCGAGTACAAACGCTTGGTAGAGGAGATAGCCCGCCACCTGAACCTCGACTCCCTGCGTTTCTCCAAACTCGAGACGCTTGTCCGCGCCATCGGCCTGCCCAAGGAACGCATCTGCACCCACTGCTTCGACGGCAGCTCCTTCTACACACTCGAAGAAGAGAACAAGGAATAAAATGATGTGAATCATAGTTTTTGAGTTTTGGAGTTTTGTTTAGTCGTTTGGTGGTTTGGTTGTTTAGTCGTTTAGGGAAACTCAAGACTCCGCGACTACAATCGCGCCTTTGCGCTAAAGCGTCAAAGAACCTATAACCAATAACCATTAACCTATAACCATTAATTTAAATTGTTAATTATTTTCTCTTCGTCTCGGGCCGGGGTCTGAAAGTGGGTGTTAAGGGTAAAAATCGGGACTATTAATGCGCGCAATTTCCAGATTTAACAGTAGCAATTTTTAGATTTAATACCAGCATTTTCTTCTCCTTTTCTTTGACGCTGCAAAGGTACGACATTCCCATTGCGGTGTACGAATTTTTCATCAACTTTTTTTGATTTTTTTTTGTGGTGCGGTCATTTTGGTCATTTGGTCATTTGTCAAAATCGATTTCGGATTGCCCAAAAAGTGCCACTATAGTAATAATAATAAATATATATATATATTTATTATTATTACTATAGTGAGCCCCAAAGCGGAGTTGAAAATCGAAAATGACCATTTTGACCTTGACCA
>JAILRU010000029.1 GCA_024697945.1 Bacteroidaceae bacterium | reverse complement strand
GACTTTTGTCCACATGGAGTCACCTGCAACAACTTCTACCATAATAGCGAACTTACCGCCAGGCTTCAGTACACGGCGGACTTCCTGCAAACAATTAGGGAGACTTGGCCAAAAATAAACCGTCTCAACCGCCGTTACGAGGTCGAACTTCCCGTCTTCATAGGGCAAACTCTCTGCCGAGCCTTGTTGGACAAAGACTTGCTTGCCGAGCACTTTCTCATTTACTTTGCGAGCTTTCGCCACGCTCTCTTCCGAGATGTCTATGCCATAGACTCGGCTCCCATCGCTCCTCTTCAAAAGGCGGCGAAGGGTTGCTCCTCCTCCACATCCGATATCGAGCATCGTCCAACCGTCCTCGAAATCAATATGGCTGAGGCCCCAGTTCGTAAGGGGTGCGTGACAGAGATTCATGAACTTCAGCATAGCCCGTCCCATCCGTCCTTGCGGATTGGCACAATTGGTAAATAAAGATTTCAGCAGTCCCATAATTCTATTATTCTAATCTCGCTGCAAAGGTACGGCAATTCTCGATTCTGCGCAATACTCAAAAAAGACGATTTTTCATGGGAAATATCCAGTTCCTAATGAAACGAGATTAGAATTTGAACGATAACTACATGGTCAACGTAGAGGCTGGCATATTGCATGAGTAGGAAAGATAGTCCTATACTATTTTCTGATAGGCAAGACGCTCGTCACCTGACAGAAGATAGATTATGCCACAGTAAGCGAAGCCATGCTTTGAAATGTTGTGTTCTTATAATCCTGCTCATGGACTCTTCTTATTTCTTCTCCTTTGATTGACGCGCGAACTCAAACAGAGACAAGGGCAAATGACAATAGCCGTCGGGGTTCTTGTCGAGATAGTCCTGATGATACTCCTCGGCTCTGTAGAAGTTTTCCAATGGCTGCTTCTCTACGACGAGAGGCTGACTGTAGCTTTTCTGCTCCTCCTGATATACCTTTTCTATTATAGGCAAATCGTCGGCATCTATGTAGTAGATGCCTGTCCTGTAGCGTGTCCCTTCATCATGCCCCTGCCTGTTAAGACTGGTCGGGTCAATGGCCTTGAAGAACATCCGCAACAGAAATTCAAGGCTCGCTATGTCTGGATTGTACCTCACATGGACCGTTTCTGCATGTCCCGTCGTGTCTGTATAGACTTCCTTGTATGTGGGATTCTCTGTATGCCCGTTGGCAAATCCCACTTCCGTGTCCAACACTCCGGCAATCTGTTTGAAATAATGCTCGGTACCCCAAAAACAACCTCCAGCTAAATAAATGTCCTTTGTTCTCATTCTTGTAATATTCTAATCAAACAGTTTCTAACATATCAATATGCTTTTATACCTTCCTTGCGATAGCCACTGGCGGTGAAGATGGCAAAGAAGATGCTTATTTTCCATGCAAAGATACAACTTTTCTTCCACATAATTGCTTAGTTTCGCAATATTCTGTCTTTTCGTGCGTCATTTTGTGTTCTTGCGCTGACAAGCGCGGAGCAGGCGGCATAGCCGGAGCAATGAAGCGTGAACAATTCTTGCCACTTCATTGCACAAACTCACGTAACCCGTGAGTTTTTTTATGCTTCTGATGAAAGTTTCGGATTTTTGTCGTACCTTTGCAGCAGCATCAAGAGCAGAAGCCTTCTGGCTCACTCACCAACCGAGCATAGGATGCCACGTGATAATCGCAAACGTCACACGTGACAATCGACAACGTCACACGTGATGTTTGAAGACACAATATTGAACAAACGAAAAATAGCCATGTCGTTATGATTGGGAACAAAGTTTCAAAACTGATGGCGGCAACTCTGACTGTCGCATTCACGCTGCTCACCTCTTGCAGCAACTCTAAAAAAGGGGCGGAAGAAGATATCCAGTATGTCAAGACTGCTCTGGCCGAACGAATCAGCGATGCAGCCGAACTGAGCTATCCTGGCAAGACGAAGAGCTCGGAGGAAGTGAACGTGGCTTTTCGCGTGAGCGGCCCCATCCAACGCATCTATGTGAAGGAGGGACAATATGTCAAGAAAGGACAAATCATCGCACAGATGGATCCTCGCGACTATCAGGTGCAGCTCTCCGCCACGCAAGCAGAGTACGAACAAATCAAGGCTGATGCCGAGAGAGTTATAGCTCTCTATGAAGAGAACGGCACTACTGCCTCGAACTACGACCGTGCTCGCTACGGTCTGCAACAAATCACGGAGAAGCTGGCACATCACAAGAACCAACTTGCCGACACGCGACTTTATGCTCCCATCAGCGGCTACATACAGAACAAGATGCACGAGTCTGGAGAGACCGTCAGCGCAGGAATGCCCATCGTCTCTATGTTTAATGCTGGCGATGTGGAAATTGAAGTGTTCGTTCCTGCAAGCGATTATGCCCGTCAGGGTGACCTGCTCAGCGCGACTTGCTCATTCGACGTGACACCTGGCAAGGAGTATCCCCTTGAAATCGTTCGCGTCAATAAAGAGGCAAATGCCACACAACTCTATGCGGCACGACTGCGCATCAAAGGCGGCTACGACCATCAGAAGATAACGCCAGGCATGTCCACAATGGTCTATGTTTCCTATTATGCACCTAACGAAGTGGACGGCGTGATAGTACCCACCACTGCAATCGACAGGAAAGACGGGCAGACATCTGTCTTTGTGTTCGACCCCAACACAGGCACCGTCAAACGCCGTTCCGTCGAAGTAGGCCGCATCGACTTGGATGGCAACATACAAGTCTTGAAAGGACTTAAGCCGCAAGAGAAGGTCGTTTCCGCTGGTGTGCGCTTCCTTACAGACGGCCAGCGTGTGAAGGAAATGGGAAAGACATCAAAGGCTAACGTAGGAGGACTCCTGTAAGTAGAAGGTTATGGAACTTGACTTTTCCCGTTGGGGACTGAGCAATCGCAAGCTCGTCTCTTTCTTTGTAGCAATCCTGGTGGTGGGAGGCATCGTCAGCTACGACATCATGCCGAAGCTGGAAGACCCTGCCATCAAGGTGAAGCAGGCAATGGTAATAACCACCTACCCTGGCGCATCAGCGCACGAGGTGGAACTTGAAGTGACCGACAAACTCGAGAAAGCCATTCACGAGATGTCCGGCATCGACAACGTGCAGAGCCAATCGATGAACGACCTAAGCCTCATCACCGTCGAACTTGAGACAACAGTAAAGGATGAAGACGTCGAACAACATTGGGACATCCTTCGTCGCAAAGTTAGCAACGCAGCGTCTTCACTTCCTGGCACAGCATCCACACCGCAAGTACGTGATGATTTCGGCGACGTGTTTGGCATGTTCTATGCTCTCACAGCCGACGGGCTGACCGACCGAGAAATGTCAGACTATGCAGAACTCGTGAAGCGTAATGTAGCTGATATCGAAGGCGTGTCGAGAGTCGAGATATATGGTCAACGCCAAGAGTGCATATACATCGAGATGCGCCAGGACAAGATGGCTAATCTCGGCGTGATGCCTATCGAAGTTATCCAGACGCTCAACAACCAGAACCGCACCACTTACTCCGGTTACTACGACAATGGCACACATCGTGTCCGCGTCACCGTCGATGACCGCTTCAAGAAAGTGGAAGACATCGCGAACATGATTATACAGGGGCACGATGACGAACAGCTGCGCATCAGCGACGTTGCACGCGTCTATAAAGGCTATGCCGACCCAACTCGCAACGAGATGAAGCGTGACGGACAGCATGCCCTCGGCATCTCGATTGCAGGCGTGGCAGACAAGGACATCATCAAGGTTGGCAAGCAGGTCGAGAAGACAATTGCCGAGCTCAGCAAAACCATGCCGCTAGGCGTGAAGTTCGAGAAGATATTCAACCAGCCCGAACGCGTCGAGTCTGCCCTCAACACGTTCCTCGTCAACTTGCTCGAGTCTGTGCTCATCGTCGTCGTTGTGCTCATCTTCACCATGGGCTTCAAGTCCGGCCTTATCATCGGCCTCAGCCTCCTTACCATTGTGTTCGGCTCGTTGCTCGTGCTTAAAGGCTTTGATGGTACATTGCAACGCGTGAGTCTTGCTGCTTTCATCCTTGCGATGGGTATGTTGGTGGACAACGCCATCGTCATTGTTGACGGTATCCTTGTTGACCTCAAGCAAGGAAAACCACGCGATGAAGCACTCACCGCAATCGGACGCCGAACGACAATGCCGCTGCTTGGCGCCACACTCATTGCCATCCTCGCCTTCTGGCCCATCTTCCTCAGCCCAGACACGGCCGGCGTTTATGTGCGCGACCTCTTTATCGTCATTGCTGTCTCACTCATGTTGTCATGGGTGCTTGCCCTCGTTCATGTGCCTGTCATGGCCGATCGTATGCTCAAGGCACCGGAAAAGACCGATGGAGGCGATGACGACCTGTACAAGGGATGGAGCTATACTGTGCTTGAAAAGATCATGAATTTCGGTCTCCGCTTCCGCGTCATCATGATTGCTGCGGCAATAGGTCTCGTACTCCTGAGCGTATGGAGCTACAGGTTCCTCAATCAAGCCTTCTTCCCCGACATGGAGTACGACCAACTTTACATGGAGTACAAACTGCCTGAAGGCACCAACCACACGCAAGTGGCGCAGGACTTGGCAGAGATAAACGAATATCTGAAGACGCGAAAGGAAGTGACGCACATCACGACCGCAATCGGCGGCACGCCAAGTCGCTACAATCTGGTGCGAAGCGTTGCCACGCCGTCGCTCTCGTACGGCGAGCTTATCATTGACTTCGAGACACCCAAAGCGTTGGTTGAGAACATCGATGACATCCAAAAGGAACTGAACAAGCGCTATCCGGATGCTTATATCAAGTTGAAACGCTACAACTTGATGTTCAAGAAATATCCCATCGAAATATGCTTCAGCGGTCCAGACCCGTCGGTGCTGCATAGACTTGCAGACTCGGCAATGGCTGTTATCGCGGCTTCGGACAAGGTCTATTTGCCTACATCCGATTGGGAGCCGCAAGTGCCGGTACTTTCCGTCAATTACGACCAACCCTCAGCCCGTACGACGGCACTCAGCCGTAGCGACGTGGCAACATCCATCCTAGCATATACCAGCGGCATTCCCATCGCCACTTTCTATGATGGCATACACAACGAAAGCATCGTATTGAAATGTACCGATGCACAAGGTAACGACTTGGACCGCATCGACAATGTGCCGGTGTTCGGCATCATGCCCAATTTCAACAACCTGCTCAACCGCTCTACCCTGCAGAAGCTATTATCGGGAGCTATCGACAAAGACAACATCATCGAGATGATTACGCAAACCACACCGCTCAAGCAGGTGGCAAAGGCTGTTGAGTTGAAGTGGGAAGAACCTGTCGTGATGCGTTACGACGGCCAACGTCAACAACGTGTGCAGTGCTCGCCTTGTCCAGGAGTAGGAACCGAAGCGGCTCGTGCCTCAATAGCCAAGCAGATTGAGAAGATAAAACTGCCCACAGGCTACTCGCTATCATGGCAAGGAGAGAAGATGGCAAGCGACCGCTCCATGAAGTACCTCTTCAATGGCTTCCCCCTTGCCATCATCCTTATCATCATGATACTCATCATGCTCTTTAAGGACTACAAGAAGCCTGCCATCATCTTCTGCTGCATCCCGCTCATCTTTGTGGGTGTGATACCAGCCGTGCTGATAACGGGCAAGCCCTTTGGCTTCGTTGCCATCGTTGGCGTGCTCGGTCTTATAGGCATGATGATTAAGAACGGTATCATGCTCATGGATGAAATCAATCTGCAGATAAGCGAGGGCATAGAACCCAAAGCCGCGTTGGTTAACAGTTCGAAGAGCCGATTACGCCCCGTGATGATGGCATCGCTCACAACCATCCTCGGCATGATACCGCTCATCCCTGATGCCATGTTCGGCAGTCTGGCCGTCACCATCATGGGCGGTCTGTTTGTGGGAACACTCATCACCCTCATATTCATCCCGATTTTATACGCCATGTTCTTCAAGATAAAGTAAGAAAAAGTAAACATGAGAACCTATATATATAATGTATTCATGTTGATGTTGTGCATTGTGGCAATACCTTATGCCGACCTGAATGCACAGGAAACAACACGTGAAATCACGCTCAGCCAAGCGCGAGAGTTGGCTTTGGAACACAACAAGGACATTGCCAAAGCGAAACTGACACTCGAGCAGACACGCAACGACGCCAAGGCTTACAAGACAAACTACTACCCACGCGTCAGCCTCATGGCTGCCGACCTGTACTCCACCAACAAAGGCGACTTTACCCTTGCAGGCGGACATCTGCCCATCTATACGCTGAACCCTGCTACAGGCACATACGTTCCCAACATTTCGGTGGCTGACGACGGAAGTTATACGCTCAACCAATATGCCGACTTCCCTTCACAGAAGATAGACTACAAGTTGGGCAACATCTTCCTGGGCAGTCTCTCACTCACCCAGCCTCTCTACATGGGCGGCAAGATAACGACGGCCTATCGCATGGCAACACGCGGAGCAGAAATGGCAAGCGAGAACATTCGCCTCACTGAAAGTCAAGTCATCCTGAACACTGACGAAGCTTACATGCAAGCTATTCGGGCACGGCAACTTGCTGATGTTGCCCGCTCATACAAGCAACTGCTCGATGAACTGCTGAAGAATGTGGAGAGTGCTGTCCGTCATGGAATGAAGACGCGCAACGACCAGATGAAGGTTCAGGTGAAACTCAACGAAGCAGAACTTGCCATCCAGCGTGCCGACAATGCCACAAGGCTGAGCACGATGAACCTTTGCCACGTCATAGGACTGCCCTTGAACACGCCTTTGCAGCTCGACGCGAACCAGTTTGACGGCAGTCAGGGGTCAACAATCAACAGTCAATTGACATCCGTGGAAGCCCGTCCGGAAGTTGCCATACTGCAGGCCAAGACAGACATTGCTGCCCAGCAAATAAAACTTACCCGCAGCGACTATATGCCCCAACTGGCGATGTTTGCCGGCGTGACATACATAAATGGTGTAAAAGTTGCAGGAAACAAGCTTATCAACAATGGTTCTGCAGCCGTTGGAGCGACACTCAAAGTGCCCATCCTGACTTTTGGAGAACGCACTTACAAGACTCGCTCTGCAAAGGCTCGCTATCAGATAGCTCAGACAGAGCAGGAGGACCTTACCGAACAGATGCAGCTTGAACTGGCTCAGGCCGCAAACAATTTCGACGAGGCACAGACAGAAGTCAACATTACGCAGCGAAGCTTGGAGCAGTCCGAAGAGAACATGCGACTCGCTCGCCAGCAATACGATGCCGGAATGGAGCCCCTCTCGCAGTTGCTCGACGCACAAGCCATGTGGCAACAAGCGTCAGCCGACCTCGTTAACGCCAAGTGTCAGCTTCAGGTCGCACAAACGAAACTCCTCAAAGCGCAAGGTAATTTGAAGTAACGCAACATTCCTGCATAAAACATGGCGTGCCTGGTTCGAAAACTAGGCACGTGATGTTTGCAAACGACACACGGTGGTCAAGGTACGATGCGGAAGAATAGTATTAACTTCAAAATTATCCTAATTATGAAAGAATATCTTTCCAATCCCGATTTTGCAACTCCTGTTGAGTTTGCTTCTATCCAAGACATCGTAGATAAACTGAATTACTCCATGGGTAATCCCGGATGGACTTCAGCACGTGCCGCACATGACATGATGCTCGTTGACACCCTTATTAATCTGGGTGTGGACGTGTCTGAAATTAAGAAGGGAAACACCGTTTCCTTCCTGCATAAGGTCGCTTATGACAAAGAACATAATAAATTAGTGATAGCTGAACCGAAGGTCGACGACCAAAGGGGAAGTCAAGGGAAGTAACCCTTCTGCTTATCACTGCATCTGAAGCCTTTTTCTGTCGTCTGCTCTTGACGGAGAAAGGCTTTTATTTTGCTTTTTGAGGAAAATGGCACCGCTCATTTCAAAAATTGTCGTACCTTTGCAATCAGACAAATCAAAATTTAGCTAAAACTAAGACTATGACGAAAGCATTATTTATCAACGGAAGTCCACGCAAGAATGGTAATACGGCACAGCTACTGAAGCGTGCCATGGACGGTGCCAGAGAGGCTGGTGCCGAAGTAGAACTGGTGAACCTCTACGACCGCAGCCTGAACTACAAGGGCTGCATGAGTTGTTTCGCCTGTAAGGTTAAAGGTGGTAAAAAGGGAGTATGCTCTTTCAAGGACGACCTGCAGCCCATACTCCAGAAGGCTGTAGAGGCAGACGTTCTTGTGTGCGGCTCACCCAACTATTGTGGCTATCCATCTGCAGCCCTTCGTGCCTTTATGGAAAGAATGGAATTTCCTGCAGTCAACTATTCTGACTACTCCAAGCCCGTCGTGCTGAAACGCATCTGTTCGGCTACCATCTATACGATGAACTGTCCCAACGAAGAGGTCTATCGCCAGATGAACTATCCTATCCTCATGGACACCTCTGCCCAGCAACTTAGCGCATTTGGTCCTACGGAGATATTATGTTCCTACGATACCTATCAGTTCTCGAACTACGACCGCTACGATGCTGCCACGTTCAGCGAAGCACATAAGGCTGAGGTGCGCAATACGCAGTTCCCCATCGACCTCGAAAAAGCCTATGAACTGGGCAAGCGTTTGGTCGGCAAATGTGATTAAAAACAGAGGGGGTTAAGCAGATAAATCGGAATTTATATATGCATAACGAGAATAACTACATTACCATGCTCGGTACAGGCAATGCACTTGCCACCCGATGCTACAACACGTGCTTCACACTTCATGGCGAGAAGGGTGTGCTGCTTGTAGATGCTGGTGGAGGTAATGGCATTCTTACCCATCTGGAGAAGGCCGGAATCAGGCGTGAGGACATCAGTGACCTCTTTGTCACCCATGCCCATACGGATCATCTGCTGGGCTGCATCTGGATCATGCGGATGGCACTTCAGTTTCGATACTCCCTCCGTGTGTGGAGCCACAAGAAAGTTCTCAATCTTCTGACTGACATTTGCCGCCAGGTTTTGCCTCACAAAGAAGCAGAGGGCATCGGAAGTCTAGTTACGATGAACAGCCTAAGCGATGGTGACAAATTCGAGGCAGGAGGTTTCCCGCTACAATGTTTTGACATCCATTCCACGAAAGAACGTCAGTTCGGATTTGCCGCCCAGTTGTCAGACGGTGGGCGTCTGTGCTGTCTGGGCGATGAGCCTTTCAGTCCTCAGTGCCGTCAATATGCCGAAGGTGCCGACTGGCTGATGAGTGAAGCTTTCTGCTTATATGAAGACCGTGACCGCTTCCAACCCTACGAGAAACATCATAGCACGGTGCTCGATGCCGCACGATTGGCTGAGAAACTTGGAGTCAAGAATCTCGTCCTCTATCATACAGAAGACAGAACGCTCGACACTCGCTGCCAACGATACACGGCAGAGGCAAAGACGGCTTTCAGCGGTCGTGTCTTTGTGCCAGACGATTTGGAGAAGATAATGTTGTAAATTCCAATTTATCAGTAG
>JAILRU010000006.1 GCA_024697945.1 Bacteroidaceae bacterium | reverse complement strand
TTCTGCACATAGCGGTTGACAGTCTCCTTGTTGATGCCGAGGAGTTCAGCCGCCTTTCGGTTTGATACGTTGTCCTTCTTCAGAAGGAGCAGTTGCTTGATCTTGCTCATGTCCTTTGTCTTTCCTGCCATGTCTTAGTGCACTTTAGAATTTGAATTCTCTGGCGCAAAGATAGCAAAAAGACAGAAAAAGTGAACGGCAATGCTCCGATTCGGCACCGGAGGCATCTTCATTTTTTGACCGGAAGTGAACGGATATGCTCCGTTTTCTGTCGACAACACGTTGACTTTCAACACTTCCTGTTATGATGAGTGAACGGCAATGCTCCGATTTCGAGGCGTTTTTCTCGCAATTATGCCATATCACTCCTCAACTGAACGGCAATGTTCCGATTTTTGGGCCGATTTTGGCACTTTTGAACGGATATGCTCCGTTTTTCAAGGCCTTTCCATGGTCATTTTCATGACTGAATGGGTGGATTCCGACGTTCCAAACTGGGTGGGAATGCTCCGATTTCGCCAACTGGTACGTCGGGAAAAAACTGCATTATCAAGAAATGATAGGTATAGACGATGTTCCTGAGCCAGATATGACTGGTCCTGCTAAGGTGAATAAGATTCACCCAGAGGATCCAGATTATTCAGATTTTCCTGTTGGACCTATACATGAATTTGGTACAATAGAAGAGATAAGAGAAGGAGATTTCGGAGGAGTGAAGCCACTTAAATATGTGGACTTGAACGGTGTTCGTATCATTCATGGCATTGGTGTGACGGAATGGAATGATGGCGAATGCCTCTTAGGACCTGCGAATCTGTACAATTATTCCTTTTACTTCAAGGGAACGCCACAAGAGCGCCACTATCGTTCCATGCTTGTTCATTTTGAGCGTGACGGCGAGGTGTTGTATGATGTATGGCCAGAGAAGGGAACAACAACAGGAATCGTTTTCCCTCTTAATCCTACAGATAAAGAAATGGTAAATGGGAAATCGTCAAATCGTAAATTATTCGACCTTCAAGGCCGCCGTCTCTCCGGCAAACCTGCAAGGGGCATCTACATCGAAAAAGGGAAAAAGATACTATATTAGTCCATAGTCCATAGTTAAGAGTCCATAGTTAAGAGTCCTTAGTTAAGAACAGCCCGCAATAAAATGATGGACAGTTACTTCACTTATTCAGGGTCCAGCTGAAGCCGTCTTTGGTGTCTTTGACTTCGAAGCCGAGAGCGGCGAGGTCGTCGCGAATCTTGTCACTCAATGCCCAGTTCTTCTCTGCCTTGGCTGCCTGACGCTGCTCCAATAACATGTTCACCACGGCTCCGAAAGCCTCTTCGCGAGCCTTGTTGCTGACACCTGTGTCCTGACGGAGACCGAGGATGTCGGTCGTGAAGGTCTCCATGAGGGCAAGCAATGCCTGAGCCACTTCGGCTGTGATGCTGGCCTTCTTGTCGGTCAGAGTGTTGATGGTGCGGCAGGCATCGAAGAGGTGACTGATGACGATGGGTGAGTTTAGGTCGTCGTTCATGGCTTCGTAGAGCTTTATACGAAGTTCCTCGACATACTTCATCTCTACCTGCGGCTGTCCCTTCACTTTCTGGCCTTCTTGCAAACGGCGCAGGTTCTTCAATCCGTCCATGAGTCGCGCCAATCCCTTCTCGGCTGCCTGCAATGCCTCGTTGCCGAAATCGACAGTGCTGCGATAATGAGCCTGCAGGATGAAGAAACGGATGGTCATGGGCGTGTAGGCCTGAGAGAGCAAGGGATGACTGCCGTCGAAGAACTGAGGCAGGGTAATGAAGTTGTTGTACGACTTGCCCATCTTCTTGCCGTCGATGGTTATCATGTTGTTGTGCATCCAGTAGTGTACCATCTGACTGCCCTGACTGGCAACAGCCTGTGCAATCTCGCACTCATGGTGTGGGAAGATGAGGTCCATGCCACCACCGTGAATGTCGAAGTGCTCGCCAAGATACTTACGCCCCATAGCGGTACATTCGCAATGCCAGCCAGGGAAGCCGTCGCTCCAAGGACTGGGCCAACGCATGATGTGCTCGGGCTGGGCTGCCTTCCAGAGAGCGAAGTCAGCCTGGTTCTTCTTCTCCCCTACCCCAGCAAGCTCGCGGCTGGCGTCCTTGACATTCTCCAGGTCGCGACCGGAAAGAATACCCCACCGGTGGTCCTGGTTGTACTTCTCGATATCGAAATAGATGCTACCGTTGCTTTCGTATGCGTAACCGTTGTCGAGAATCTGCTTTACAAGAGCCTGTTGCTCAATGATATGACCTGTGGCATGAGGCTCGATGCTTGGTGGCAAGCAGCCCAATGCATCCATCGCCTGGTGGAAGCGATTGGTATAATACTGCGCCACTTCCATTGGTTCGAGCTGTTCCAGACGGGCTTTCTTTGCAATCTTGTCTTCACCCTCGTCAGCATCGTGCTCCAGATGGCCCACGTCCGTAATGTTCCTCACATAGCGAACCTTGTAACCGATGTGTTGCAGGTAGCGGAAGAGGAGGTCGAAGGTGATGGCAGGACGAGCGTGCCCCAAATGTGCATCGCCATAGACAGTCGGGCCACAGACGTACATGCCTACTCGCCCAGGGTTGAGCGGCTTGAAGAGTTCCTTCTGCCGACTTAGCGTGTTATAGATGAATAAAGGTTGGTTCATGTCAATGAAAAGTGAAAAGTGAAAAGTGAAAAATTGAGAGTCTTATCTCCAAGTAATGATGGTAATAATTTTTAATTTTCAACTTTTAATTTTTAATTATTCTCGCCGTATTCCAGTTCGCCGTCCACAACCCATCGAAGGTCTTCTGGGTCGAAGTCACCCATCTTGTCTTTCTTGGCTTGCGCAGCAACGTACTTGGCCACTTCCTCCACATCAATGTCAATGTCTTCATCACCAGAGTGTTTATCGAGCAAATCAACATAATACTCTCCAAGGACGTCGATGAAGTAATATAGTTCCTCTTCTGTGAACTTGTCTTTGAGTTCTTGCGGAAGATAGTTCTGTATGTATTCGACCGTCAGGCGGTCGTCCTCAGCATCAGCGAGGAGATCTTCTTCAAATGTAGCCATTTGACTAATTCAAAATTTATAAATTCAAAATTATAACAACGCCTTGATTTTCTCTTCGAGGGCAGGACGGGGTACGAGACCGACGCTGCGGTCAACCTCCTTGCCATCCTTGATGAATACAACGGTTGGAATGTTGCGAACGCCAAAGCGCATAGCTAAATCCTCGTCCTCTTCCACATCGCATTTGCCGATGATGGCAATGCCGTCATAGTCCTTTGCAAGTTCTTCAATGACGGGTGCGAGACGCTTACATGGGCCACACCATGTTGCCCAAAAGTCCAATACGATAGGTTTTCCTGTTGCTACCAATGCATCAAAATTGCCAGTGTTAATTGTCTGTGCCATAGTTATTTTAAGTTTATGAGTTTATGAGTTTAATAGTTTATGAGTTAATACTGTATGAGAGTGCTTCGCTGGATTCTATGTCATCCAGGAACTGTCGCTTTACGTTGATACGATAGGACTGGGAGGTCATGTGCAACTGGTTGTGAGGATTGGTGGCATCGACAAACACAAGTTGCAGGGTTGTATTGCCTGAGTTTTCTTCGACATAGGACGTCAGCATCTCCACATCGTCTTTACTTAGTGTATTTGTATTGACAGTAATGGTGATACGTTCTATCACCTTGTCGCTGACATCAGCCAACCAGTCGATGTGTCCGATGCGCAACTCATACTCGCCAGGACGGAAACGATGCTCTTCCACACTACCAGTAATGAGTACAGAACGGTCCACACTCAAATAGCCTCCCCATTGAACCCAACTTTCTCCAAAGAGTGCTATCTCGCCTGTACCACTAAAATCTTCGATGGTGGCAACGCCAAAAGGTTTTCCATTCTTTGTTGTACCAGAACGAACCTCTGTGACGATACCACCCAAACGGACACTCTTTCCAGCAAAAGCTGTGAGGTATTCCATTTCAGCCATCTTCAGGTTGCATACATTTTGGAGAATAACATAATATTCATCCAATGGATGTGCCGAGAGGTAGATACCCACCAAAGAACGCTCTTTGTTCAGCCTTTCCAACACTGACCATTCTTCGGATTCAGGAACGGCGGGCTTGTTGAGCTCTATGGCATCCATGCCGAAGAGCGAGAACTGTGCTTCCATCTGTGCCTGCTGGAACTGTAAGCCGTAGCGTGTGAGCAAATCAATGAATACCTCGCCTTTCTGGTTTTCAGCGACAAACTGTTCGCGACGAATGCCACCAGCAATGTTATCGAAAGCACCACTCAAGGCAAGGCACTCCAGTCCATTACGCTTGATGGCCGACATGTTGACACGCTCTGCAAAATCAAATATGTCGCGATAAGGACCATTCTTCTCCCTCTCTTCGACAATAACCTGTACGGCAGCTTCGCCCAAGCCCTTGATGGCCGTCAGACCATAACGTATCTGCTGTTTGTCGTTGACACCAAAGTCACGATGCGATTCATTGACATCCGGTCCAAGCACCTCTAACTTCATGGCGTGACATTCTTCGAGCAGCTTTGTTACCTCTTTCACATCGTCCTTGCCACGTGTCAGCAGAGCTGCCATGAACTCTGCAGGGTAGTGAGCCTTCATGTAGGCTGTCTGGTATGCCACCCAAGAATAGCAGGCAGCATGCGATTTGTTAAAGGCATATTCAGCAAACTTCTCCCATTCTCCCCATATCTTTTCGAGTATCTTCGGATCGTGACCATTCCCAGTACCGCCATCGATGAATTTGGGCTTCATCTGCTTAATGATATCTTTCATCTTCTTGCCCATAGCCTTGCGAAGCGTGTCACTCTCGCCTCTGGTAAAGCCTGCCAACTTACGGGCAAGCAACATTACCTGTTCCTGATAGACCGTGATGCCGTATGTGTCGCTAAGGTATTCTTCGCAGGCTTCCAAATCGTATGTAATGGATTCCTGACCGTTCTTGCGCTTGATGAACTGTGGAATCTTGTCCATTGGTCCTGGACGATAAAGCGCATTCATGGCGATGAGGTCCTCGAAAACCGTCGGATGCAGCTCCTTGAGATACTTGCGCATGCCTGGCGATTCAAACTGGAAAGTGCCAACCGTGCGTCCCTCCTGATAGAGCTTGTAGGTCAATGGGTCGTCGATGGGAATATTATCCAGGTCGATATCTATACCATGAGCCTCTTTGACAATACGACAAGCCTCCTTGAGTTGTGAAAGCGTCTTGAGGCCCAGGAAGTCCATCTTGATGAGACCTGTACTTTCAATGACATGTCCGTCGTACTGCGTAACGGCTGTTTTGCGGTCAGGGAAATCTGGGTCGTCGGCTGTGGACACAGGCACATGGTCGCTGATAGGGTCGCGACAAATGATGAATCCGCAAGCATGTATGCCAGTATTGCGTATGGTGCCTTCAAGCTTGAGAGCATACTTAATGGTATCTGCTTCTCTTTTGTCCCTCGAAAACTTCGCTTCCTTCAACTCAGGAGTAGCTTCAATATAGTTTTCAAGCGTCGCCTTCTTATTATCCGGCAGGCGGTCTGGCATAGCCTTGCACCAAGCATTGACCACAGAAAGAGGTACTTTCTCCACGCGCCCCACATCCTTTAGGCTGCCTTTTGCCATCATGGCACCATAGGTGATGATGTGGGCACAGTTCTCATGGCCGTACTTGTCCATAACCCATTGCAGCACTTTGCCGCGTCCGTCATCATCGAAATCAGTGTCAATATCAGGCAGGGAGATACGGTCCGGATTGAGGAAACGCTCGAACAGGAGGTCATACTTGAGCGGGTCTAATTTTGTGATACCCAAACAGTATGCTACAACTGAGCCAGCAGCAGAACCACGACCAGGTCCAACCCAGACTCCCAGCTCATTACGAGCACTATTGATGAAGTCCTGCACAATAAGGAAGTAACCTGGAAAACCCATCGTTTTCATGATGTGAAGTTCAAAACGAATGCGGTCATCCAGTTCCTTTGAAAGAGGTGTAGGATATAGACGGGCAGCACCCTCGTAGGCAAGTTTACCCAAATAGTCTGCCTCGAACTTGATGCGATACAATTTATCTATACCGCCAAGTCTCTCAATCTTCTTCTCACCCTCTTCACGCGGCAACGGGTTCTCACCGTTCTCATCACTGGTAAACTCACGAAAGAGTTCTTCCTCTGTGAAGCGCTGTCGCCAAAGCTCCTCTGTGCCGAACTCTTCTGGAATTGGGAAGAAAGGCATGATGGCATTGGACTCCAAATCATAAATTTCTACCTTATCAAGAATTTCGCACGTATTACTGAGAGCTTCTGGAATGTCCTGAAAGATAGCATTCATTTCTGCACGCGTCTTGAACCACTCCTGTTTGCTATAGCGCATACGATTGGGGTCGTCCAAGTCCTTGCCGGTAGATAGACACAGAAGCAGGTCGTGCGCCTCGGCATCGTCTTCGTCCAGAAAATGCGAGTCATTGGTGCAAATGACCTTTACTCCATGTTTGTGTGCCAGTTCAACAAGTGTGGGATTGATGCGCTTCTGTATCTCGTAGAACTCGCGATTGGCCACCTGTGTAGGATTCTTTACCTCATGCCTTTGCAACTCTATGTAATAGTCATCGCCCCAGATGTCGTGGAACCACTTGATGGATTCCTCAGCACCTTTCATGTCACCGCTTGTAACCTTTTTAGGAACTTCCCCACCAATACAAGCTGAACAGATGATAAGGCCTTCGTGAAACTCAGCCAAGTCCTTGTGGTCAGTACGAGGACGCATGTAGAAACCATCTACCCAAGCACGGGATACAAGTTTTATCAGGTTGTGGTAGCCTGTCTTATTTTTGGCCAATACAATGAGATGCCAACCGGATTGGTTTTCCTTACCCTCATGCACGTTCTTATCGCCTCCACGTGCCACATACATCTCACAGCCGAAAATAGGCTTGAAGGGTTCTTGTCCTTTTTCTTTCCTTTCCTTATTAACTTTCTTGCAGTAGTCATAGAATTCTTTCACACCAAACATATTCCCATGATCGGTGAGTGCCATACCTCGCATACCATCACTGATAGCTTTGTTTACCATCCCTTTGATGGAAGCCTGCCCATCAAGCAATGAGTATTGTGAGTGAACGTGTAAGTGTACAAAATCCTCCATGTCTGTTCAAAAGTTAAGAAGAGACGGCAAAGTTACACTTTTTAATTCAGAATTCAAAATTCAGAATTCAGAATTATTATCTATTATACATTATTATTTATATTTTTTCATTTTTCACTTTTCACTTTTCACATTTTTTCGTACCTTTGAACCGCACTATGCCAAAATTATGGGTAAAAGACTAAGAAAACTAAAGAAAATACGACTTCATAGTGAGGGAAAGAAAACACTCTTGTGGAGTGCAATTGTGTTGTTAGTAATAAATGTCATCATATTGCATGCATTTGAATCGCGACTTCCCTTTGATATCAGTATTTCTGTGAGTGCCATACTATATGGCATTCTGCTAAACTTCTTCCAATGTCCTATCCGTACCTTTGAAGGTGATACGGATGGTATTGTAGTAGCACCTGCCGACGGCAAGGTGGTTGTAGTGGAGGAAACAGAGGAAAATGAGTACTTTCACGATCGGCGTATAATGGTAAGTATCTTCATGAGTCTGTTTAATGTACATGCCAATTGGATTCCTGTAGATGGAACTATCAAGTATGTAGAACATTATGATGGAAATTTTCACAAAGCTTGGTTACCTAAGGCCAGTGAAGAGAATGAACGTTGTACTGTTGTCATTGAGACTCCTGACGGCACAGAAATACTGGCACGTCAAGTAGCAGGAGCTATGGCGCGTCGCATTGTTACCTATCCGACTGTTGGCGAGGACTGCTATTTAGATGAACATCTGGGTTTTATTAAGTTTGGCTCACGAGTTGATCTCTACCTTCCATTGAATACAAATGTTTGCGTAAAACTCAATCAAAAAACTGTTGGTAATGAAACCATTGTAGCAAGGTTAATGAAGAGCGAAGAGTAAATTATTCTATTGCTCTCAATGTTCAATGCCCAATACTCTATATTCAATGAAAAAACATCTCCCAAATACCATTACATGCTGTAACCTTATCTGTGGATGTATAGCTACTGGTACAGCTTTCTACGGCAATTATCAATGGGCTATACTGATGATAGTGCTTGGAGCAGTTTTTGACTTCTTTGACGGTATGGTAGCACGTCTTCTTAGTGTGTCTTCATCTATTGGAAAAGAATTGGATTCCTTAGCTGATGTTGTTACATTTGGTGTAGCACCCAGTAGCATACTATTTTTCCTTTTTCACGAAGTACACTATCCTGAGCTGCTCATACCCATTAAGCATTTACTGCCATATACAGCATTCATAATGGCAGCCTTTTCAGCTCTGCGTCTTGCAAAGTTCAACCTTGACGAACGTCAGCATCAACAATTCATAGGTCTTCCTACACCTGCTAATGCTCTATTTTGGGGCAGCCTTGTTTTAGGGCAACATACCTTTCTTACATCACTTAAATTCAATGCCGTATTTCTATTTCTTTTTATGCTACTCTTCTGTATGCTATTAGTATGTGAAATACCTATGCTTGCATTGAAATTTAAAAATCTAAGTTGGAAAGAAAACAAACAACGCTACATTTTTCTTATTGGATGCCTACCACTTTTACTGCTTGGCGTTTCTTCCCTTGCTGCTATTATAGTATGGTATATAACCATATCTATTATACTTCAAAAAAAATTCAATACTTTATAACTTCATTTTTTTTCTAATAAATGCCAAAGGACTATACCTGCTGCAACACTGACATTTAAACTATGTTTGGTTCCATATTGTGGTATTTCCAAACAACCATCACACATATCTATCACCTGTTGTTGTACACCCTTTACTTCATTACCTAATATAATAGCATACTTTTTATTAGTTTCACAATTAAATTCTTGTAACATAGTGCTTCCTTCGCACTGTTCTATTGCGAGTATTGTATAACCTTTTTCTTTAAGCCAAAGCACAGCATCTTCCGTCTGTTTAAAATAACGCCAAAACACACTATCTTCAGCTCCGAGAGCTGTCTTGTGGATTTCAGGATGAGGAGGTTGGGCAGTAATACCACAAAGACATACACCATTAATGCGAAAAGCATCACAGCTACGAAATACACTACCTACATTATATAAACTACGAACATGGTCGAGCACCACCACTAAAGGTTGCTTCTCTGATGCTTGGTACTCAGCTACACTCATGCGACCCATCTCAGTTACTTTCAATTTTCTCATCATATACAAGTATTCTTTATTGGCTTACAAAATTAACATTTTATGTTCATAAGTCAGTTAATAGTTTATAACTTATTCACACTACAAGATAGAAAAAGACACTTCACTACCCTTTTTCACAATAATAAAAAATTATTAAAGCTATTTCAACGTAAAAAATTAAAGTTATAAAAGTCACATATCAACTAAAATTATTAACTTTGCACATTATTAACAAATGTTGATACATATACAAAGAGTATAAACAATAAGCAATAAATTAACCCAATATCAAAGATTATAAATTGTTAATTTTAAGTTGAAAATAGTTAAAAGAGTGTTGATAACACAAAATTTAATGAAATGACTAAATAAATTATAAACTTTTCAACCATACATCATTATCATCATTACTATTTATTTCAAAAATATAAAAAAATTAATAATAATATAAATATGATTGACAACAAGTGGAAAGAAGCTGGCTATGTAACGGAACCAGTACCAAAGGATACAGATATAAAGGCTGAGATACGTCGTATGTGCAAGGAAAAGAATGCTGTCATTATGGCGCATTACTATACTGATGGAGAAATACAAGACATAGCTGACTTTGTAGGTGATAGTTTAGCTTTGGCTCAACAGGCAGCCAAGACAGATGCAGACATAGTAGTAATGTGTGGTGTACATTTCATGGGTGAGACTAACAAGATACTTTGTCCAGATAGGAAAGTATTAGTGCCCGACCTGAATGCTACGTGTTCCCTTGCAGAAAGTTGTCCTGCAAAGGAATTTGGAGAGTTTGTAAAGGTACATCCTGGTCATACGGTTATCAGTTATGTCAACACAACTGCAGCTATCAAGGCATTGACAGATGTAGTAGTGACTAGCGGAAATGCTATGCAGATAGTAAATTCATTGCCTAAGGATGAGAAGATAATTTTCGGACCTGATCGTAACTTAGGAAATTATATAAATTCTGTCACAGGCAGAAATATGGTGCTTTGGGATGGTGCTTGTCATGTTCATGAAAAATTTAGTTTGGAACGTATATTGGATTTGAAAGCTTCTCATCCTGATGCCAAAATACTTGTTCACCCTGAATGCAAAGGACCTGTTGTAAAAGTAGCTGATAAAGTTGGCAGTACAGCTGCTTTATTGAGATTCAGTCAGGAAGACGATGCAAAAGAATATATTGTAGCTACAGAAAGTGGTATTCTGCATAAAATGCAACAGGCTTGCCCAGAAAAGACCTTCATTCCTGCTCCTCCAGATGATAGTACTTGTGCTTGTAATGAATGCAATTATATGAAACTCATCACAATGGAGAAACTTTATAATTGTCTTCGTTACGAGTGGCCAGAAATAGAAGTAGATAAGGAAGTTGCAGAAAAAGCCGTAAAATCCATTAATAGAATGTTGAGTCTTTCAAAATAAATTAGAATTTTGAATTTATTAATTTTGAATTAAGAAGAAGGTGTCACCATTAATAAATGATCTTGCCTATATACTTGTAGTTGCTAGTATAGTGACTATCATTTTCAAATTGCTCAAGCAGCCGCTTGTATTGGGTTATATAGTGGCAGGTTTCCTTGCAGGACCTCACATGCCCTATACGCCTTCTGTGAGCAGTATTGAAGGTATAGAAGAATGGAGTGATTTAGGTGTCATTTTCCTTATGTTCACACTTGGCTTGGAGTTCTCCTTCAAGAAAATATTCCGCATGGGCATGCAACCTATCCTGACTGCTATGATGGTGATGTGTTGCATGATAGGTGTAGGCGGTATGGTGGCTTCACTTTTTGGTTGGAGCAGTATGGACAAACTCTTTTTGGGTGGTATGCTCAGCATGAGTTCCACTACTATCATCTATAAAGCATACGACGATCTTGGTCTTCGTAGTAAACCATTTGCATCGGGTGTCATATCGGTCTTGATTATAGAAGATATTCTTGGCATCTTGCTTATGGTGGTGTTAAGTGCTTTGGCTGTGAGTCGTCAGTTCGAAGGAAGTGAATTGGTAAAGAGTCTGGTTCAACTGGGTTTCTTTTTGATGCTGTGGTTTATGGTGGGTATTTATTTGGTACCACTCATACTTCGCAAAGCACGTAAATATATCAATAATGAAACACTATTGGTTGTTTCTGTAGGGTTATGTTTTCTTCTAGCGGTAGTTGCTTCCCGAATAGGCTATAGTCCTGCTTTGGGTGCTTTTATGATGGGTAGTATTATGGCTGAAACAATTGAGGCAGAGAATATAGAGAAGAATGTTAGTTCGTTGCGCGACCTCTTCGGAGCAGTCTTCTTTGTGTCTGTCGGCATGATGGTAGAACCATCAGTATTGATAGAGTACTGGCTTCCAATACTTGTGCTGACATTTTCTATTATATTAGGTCAGATGTTCTTTGGAAGTCTGAGTTACTTTGTAACAAGCGGTGATGTGAGGGTTGCAGTCAGTAGTGGATTCTCGATGGTGCAGATAGGTGAATTTGCATTCATTATTGCAGGTTTAGGCCAGGAACTGGGTGTCATCAGTCAATTTCTTTATCCTGTAGTAGTGGCAGTGAGCATCATTACTACCTTCTTTACTCCTTATGTTATTCGCCTTGCTCCGAAGGCCAGTGCGAGTGTAGAGCGTATATTGAATCCAAAAATAGAAGAACGAAAAAGGAAGAGAGAAAAATTCATTGCCTCGCTTAACCTTTCAAGATTCAATTCTAAATTCATTGTTGTAAAAATTTGGCGTAGTTTTCTTGTAGCTATTCTTCGTCAGACTGTGGCTTATCTCACCATAGGCATTGCTTTGGCAATGTTCAGTTTTGCGACAATAATGCCACTATGCCATCATTTCATGGGTGAGAAGTATGGCAATATAGTTTGTTGCGTTATTACTCTTTTGTTGCTTTCGCCTTGCATTCGTCCTATTATTATTAAGAAGAACCATAGCCGTGAGGTAAAATATCTGTATGCATCAGGCAACTTGAATAAAGTGCTGGTGTGGTTTGTATTGTTCTTCAAGATGTTGCTAGGTCTTTTAATAATATATAATGTAATAAGGTTTATTTCCTCCCTATGGTGGGTTTGGAATGTTCTATTGAGCATAGCAGCCCTTGCATTAATAGTTGCAAGTAGAGTAGTGAAGTACGTAAGCATCCGCATGGAGCGTACTTTCAAGCAAAATCTTCATCTAAGGGAACAGCAAGCCACACTCAGTTATGGAAGAAAGCTTAGGGGTAAAGACTTGCAGATAGCGATGGTGAAGGTGCCTCAGCATTCTCTTTGGGGAGGAAAGTCGCTTGCACAACTTCATTTCGGCAAGACTGACCGCGTACATATTGTAGCTATCATCCGAGCCGGACATCGCATCAACATTCCTGGCGGCAGTCATCGCACCTATCCAGGCGATGAATTGGAAGTCGTAGCAGGTTTGGAGGCTATTGAGGCTATGCGAGCCAGAAGCGAACAGGAAATAATACCTATAAATGAACGGACAAGGGATAATCACAGCTTGTCCATCATTTCTGTCCGACTAAGCGGAAATAGTCCCCTCATAGGTAAGACTTTACAGGAAGCAGAATTCCGCGCAAAATACCATTGCATGGTGGTCGGAGTAGAAGACAAGAATGGTCACCTTGGCACCATTCAGGCCAAACGCCAGTTCCAGCAAAACGATATCGTATGGGTCGTAGGCGAGGAGGCCGACTTGAGTATGCTCACTATGGTGATTTAGTGTGCCTCGAGCCAGTTAGAACCCCAGCCGCAGTCGGCAATGAGGGGGACGCTGAGGGTTGCGGCTCCTTGCATCTCCTGAATGACTACGCTTTGCAGACGCTCCTTTTCTTCTGGTAAAACAGAGAAGTTGAGTTCGTCGTGGACTTGCAGTATCATCTTCGATTTGAAACCTTCCTGCTTCATACGCCTTTGCACGCGAATCATAGCTATTTTGATGATATCGGCTGCACTACCCTGAATGGGAGCGTTGATGGCATTACGTTCGGCATAGCCGCGAACAACTGCATTATGGCTGTTGATGTCTGGCAGTTGACAACGACGGTGGAAGATGGTCTCTGCATAACCCTTCTCGCGAACCATTTCGATACTCTTCTCCATATAAGTCTTCACGCCTGGATAAGTGACGAAGTATTCGTCAATAAGTTGCTTCGCTTCCACCCTTGACACTCCCAGTCGCTCAGCCAAGCCAAAAGAACTGATGCCATAGATGATGCCAAAGTTGGCAGTCTTGGCTTTTCTGCGTTCTTCTGGTGTGACTTCGCTAAGCGGCTTCTTGAATATCTTGGCTGCTGTGGCAGCATGGATGTCGTTACCCAGCAGGAATGCTTCAATGAGGTTGGCATCCTGGCTGAGATGAGCCATGATGCGAAGTTCAATCTGGCTGTAGTCAGCGCTGAAGAAAATCTGACCAGGATAGGGAATGAAGGCTTTTCGAACCTCTTTTCCCTGAGCATCTCGAACGGGAATGTTCTGCAGGTTGGGATTGGAAGATGAGAGCCGACCCGTGGCTGTGACCGTTTGATTGAAAGACGTATGAATGTGTCCAGTCTCTGGATTGATAAGTTGTGGCAGGGCATCGATATAGGTGCTCAGAAGTTTCTTTAGTCCTCTGTACTCCAATATTTTGGAGGCAATAGGATGCTTGCCTTTCAATGCCTCAAGAACTTCCTCGCTTGTGACGTATTGACCAGTCTTTGTCTTCTTTGCTTTGCTGTCAAGTTTCAGGTGGTCGAATAGCACTTCACCTACTTGTTTGGGACTGGAGATATTGAAGTTAATGCCAACCATTGTATGAATCTCCTTTTCGAGATTCAGCATCTGTTCAGTGAAGAGCTTGCTTGTTTCTTTCAAGCCTTCGGTATCAATCATCACCCCAGCTTCCTCCATCTCTGCAAGGACAGGCATTAGCGGCATTTCTATCTCCGTGAAGAGGTCCCAAAGACCTTCTTCCTTGAGCTCTTTTTCAAGACATTGCTTCAGTTCACATACATCTTTGCAATTATATACAGAGAGCAGGTAATCCAAATAGTGCCGCATCTCTGGGTGCAACAAATAGTGGGCAATTTCAGTATCGAACATCGGCTTATCGGTCAGCCCTTGTGCCTTGAGTTCCTTCCATTGCGCTTTGAGATTGTGACCGATAACAATTCCAGCCTCAAGCCTCACCCCCGACTCCTCTCCATGGAGAGGGGAAGATGAGCGATTGCTCTGTATTGGTTGACTGAATAGGTCGAGCTGCACAGGTTCTTCTTCTTTTTTCTTGGGTTCTGGTGTTGGCGAGAACAGGTCGAGTTGCATTGAACCGTCGTTGTTCTTGAGTGAAGAGTTAAGAGTTAAGAGTGAAGAATCAGAGTTACTTCCGTCCTCCATTTTGTTACTATTATTCTTAACTCTTAACTCTTCACTCTTAACTCTCAGCAGCTGACGGAACTCCAAGCGCTTGTATAGCTCCTGCAATCTGTTGTAATCAGGCTCCTGAAGCTGCAGCATATCCATATCGAGGGTGATAGGCACCTCTTTACTGATAGTTGCCAGCCACTTGCTTAGCTTGATTTGTTCAATGTTATTCTCAACCTTTTCCTTCACCGCACCCTTCAGTTTATCTGTTGATGCCAGCAGGTTTTCGATGCTTCCGAACTCTGCAATGAGCTTTTGCGCAGTCTTCTCGCCTACGCCAGGACAACCAGGGATGTTATCAACTGCGTCGCCCATCAATCCGAGCATGTCTATGACCTGCAAAGGTGACTGCAACCCCCATTTCTTCTTCACTTCCTCTACGCCAAGAATCTCTGCATCGCTGTTCCTGCCAACAGGCGGACGGTACATTTTCACGCGTTCTGTAACGAGCTGACCGTAGTCCTTATCGGGTGTCATCATGTAGGTTTCTATGCCAAGGGTATCTGCCTGATGCGCAAGGGTGCCAATCACGTCGTCTGCCTCATAGCCCTGTACCTCGAGCACAGGAATGTGGTAAGCTTTCAGAATATCTTTGATGATAGGTACGGCGAAACGTATCGCCTCTGGTGTCTCCTCGCGCTGTGCCTTGTACAGAGGGAAAGCTTCGTGCCGGAAGGTAGGTCCGTGAGGGTCGAAGGCCACACCCAAATGCGTAGGCTGCCCCTTGGCAATGAGCTCCTCGAGGGTATTCACAAAACCCAGGATGGCCGACGTATTTTCTCCCCTCGAGTTGATGCGTGGGTTCTTTATAAAGGCATAATAAGCACGATAAATGAGCGCATATGCGTCCAGTAAATAGAGTTTCTGCATCGTTTCTGTTCTTTTAGCGTGTAAAATTAAGAAAAATTTTAAATAATTCTTCATTCTTCATTCTTCATTCTTCATTTTTTTTGTACTTTTGCAGCCTAAAGATGCAATAAATGGACGTACTCGACAGGATAAAGGCTCCCGTTGCTGCTGAATTGGAACAATTCCGCGAAGCTTTCCGCCAAATACTCTATAATGACAATCCGTTGCTTGAACAGGTTGTGGAGCACTTGCTTAAAGCATCTGGCAAACAGCTTCGTCCCATGCTTGTGCTACTTTCAGCACGCATGGTTGGCGAGGTAAACGAAAAGGTCATTCGTGTGGCACTCGCTTTGGAGATGCTTCATACGGCTTCCCTCGTGCATGATGATGTGGTGGATGAGAGCGATCGTCGTCGTGGACAGGCTTCTGTCAATGAACTCTTCTCGAATCAGGTAGCTGTTTTGGCTGGTGACTTTATCCTGAGCAAAGCATTGGAATGCGCTGCGATGACTGAGGATGTGCGTGTGGTTCGCTACATTGCACAGATTGGACAGTCGCTTGCCGATGGCGAACTTCTGCAGCTCGACAATCAGGATTCTGATGTCCTGTCGGAAGCTGTCTATTTTGATATCATCAGTCGAAAGACGGCGAGCCTCTTCTCTGTTTGTACCCGTTTGGGAGCGTTGGCAGCTGGCGGTTCGGAAGAAGAAGCAGAGCGTCTGGCTCAGTTTGGCAAGCTTATCGGTCTTTGTTTCCAATTGCGTGACGATATCTTTGACTACGGTACGGCAGAGGTAGGTAAGCCGCTTGGCAATGATATGAAAGAGGGTAAGCTTACCTTGCCCGCCATCTATGCTATGAAACATAGCGAGGATGCCTCAATGTACGAATTGGCTCAGAAGGTTCGCCAAAGGAAAGCTTCTGCCGAGGAGATTCAAACGCTCATTGATTTCTCTGTCAGCGAGGGTGGTCTGGAATATGCTCAGTGGCACATGAAGGACATGCAGAGAATGGCTGACGGACTTATAGATGACAGCTGTAATACCGCTGTTGCTGAGTCATTGCACCTGCTTGCCTCCTTTGTTGCAGATAGGGTAATATGACCGGACGTTTTGCTCCATCCCCCACGGGTCGTATGCATTTGGGCAATGTTTTTTGTGCATTGCTCTCGTGGCTCTCTGCCAAGAGTCAGGGTGGTGAGTGGCGCTTGCGTATTGAAGACCTCGACCCTGGGCGTTCTCGTCGCGACTATGCCATGCAGTTGCAGGAGGACTTGCTTTGGTTGGGGCTTCCTTGGGATGGTGAGGTTGTCTGGCAGAACGAACGTAGCGATATCTACGAGCACTATTTGAAAATGCTTCAGGATGCAGGTCTCACCTACCCTTGTTTCTGTACGAGGGCTGACATAATGGCGACGCAGGCACCTCACGAGACCGATGGTCGCGTTGTCTATGCTGGCACCTGCAGGAACAAAATCCCTGATTTTTACCCTTTCAATTATTCACCTTCTCAACCTTTCAATGCTGCCGTACGGTTTATGGTGCCAGACGAAGTGATAAGTTTCCAGGATGGACATTATGGCGAGCAGCATATCAACCTGGCGAAGCATTGTGGCGACTATATTCTGCGACGCAAGGACGGAGCTTGGGCCTATCAACTAGCTGTGGTGGTAGATGATGCTTTGATGGGCGTGACGGAGATTGTTCGAGGTCGGGATTTGTTGTTGAGCACCCCTCAGCAGATTCATTTACGCCAGACCATTGCGTCATTTTCACCTTTTCACTCTTTCAATTTTTCACCTTTTTACTATCACCATCCCTTGCTTGTGAACGAGAATGGCCAGCGTCTCTGCAAACGCGACCATAGTATGGACCTTGGAGTATTAAGGGATAAGCACACCTCGCCAGAGGAAATCATCGGCTATCTTGCTTTCTTGGCAGGCATCATCCCAGAACAGACCCCTACCCTACCCCATGACCTTTTGCCCCTTTTCGATTGGCAAAAAGTACCGACAGAGGATATTGTAGCGACTTTCTATTAGTCCTTCACTTCTTCATTCACAATTTGAACACGGGGTACTTGAGAATTTCTTGCTTCCTTCTTCGCCCAGCCTTTGCTCTAAGCATAGTGCAGGCATATTCGTGCCATACTGTCTGAGTATGGCATCTTCGAGAGAACAGTATGCTAAATATAGGTAACCGTCCTAAATTACTGGCTTGAATTTCATTTTGGTCACCAGTTCATTAACCTTTTTAGTAAGGGTTTATCAAATTTAATTTTTTAAGTATTGAATTCCAGTCTTTTTCTTTTGGTTCTTTCTTTAGTTCCAAAGATTTGTTAACCCATTTTTCATGTTCTTTTTTTATTTGGTGTAAGCGTTGTGGGGGATATAATGAAATATTGTTATCATCATCGATTTCCTTGTGATGTAAGTTACAAAGAAGGATAAGGTTATCATAAGTGTCATAATTTTGCATATTTGGCATGTAGCGTGGTCCATTGGGAGTTTTGCTTATGATGTGGCACTCTTCTCCTCTGTTGATGTCTGTACCATTTTCGTTAGGTTGGAACAACTTCTCTTTACAAATCGCACACCGATTACCAGACTTTGCCCAAAGTAATTTTCTATCTTTATCACTTATGTTCATTTTATTTCTAAAAATATCTATGATTCTATGGAAATTATTTTCTTAAAATCGGAAACAAGGGTATCTATATCCATATTAGTTGGTTGTTCTTCGTATTTGAAAGATTTAGCCAACTTGACTACTATGTATCTGTCCTCTTTAAACAAGATTTCTATTACTTCTGTCTTATGATTATTTCTCAATGTTATGTCGACACTCAAACGAATATATTCAATATTATACAAATATCTGTCAATCACTTTTATAGTGTCACTTTGTTGATCCGGCCCAATATTCTTTATCTCAAAAATACTCTCGTTAATAGAAATACCACCGGGATATATCCCATTTCGTTCATGAAGTGAAATTAGAAAACTGCAAAATGATTTTTTGTCCGCTAGAACAAACAAACTTTTAAGAGGAAAAACAAAATTCTTCAGAATGGCGAGTGCCCTTTCTTTATTTAACTCAGCTGAGCACATATTTGAATACTTTTTCGATATTATTCAGTTCATAAACTATACAATATTAAGTGTTGTGGCTTATGTTGAAGCCGTTTCCTTTTTCGTAGACCACATTCTTACATGAGAATAAGAGGGTATCATGTATAGTAATCAGTTACTTTCTATCACCATATTGTCAAATATATAAAAAGCTTATTTTATACCCTTTTAACTGTCACTGCCTTATCACCAATTTTGACGATAATTATCTTTTCTTTTGGTGTAATCTTTATTATTGCAGAGCCATTAATAGACGTAGATGATCCAATTTGCCTTCCGCTCATGTCATAAACATTGATGGGTGTACATTCTGGTGCTCCTGACACACATATTGTGTCATCATGGCTTTGTATCAATACTGGCATAGCTTTCAATTCGGTCATAGCATCCTCGTTTACTATACCATCTGTTTGTGGCTCCACATCTATCCAGCAGAGTGTAGCCTGGATGGTATCACTATTCTCATAGCCGTCTTTTGTGGCATAGACGCAGATATTATAGGTTGCAGTTAAAGAAATTTTTGCACTATAATACTTTTTGATATCAGAGTCTGTAATTTCTGTCACAAAATCTGCACCTTCCGTTTCACAACTGAAGCTTAAGCTTTTAAGTATTTTGTCCGCAGGGTTCGAACTCTTTGTCCGCAGTGTGCGGACTGCCAGTCCGAAGTGTTCGGACGATGGGAGGTATGGGGAAAGCCTTTTTATCCAAAGAAGATGGCGGCAACGGCGATGGCGGCAATGACGCCGCAGATGTCGGTCAGGAGACCTGCTGAGACGGCGTGGCGGGTCTTGCGGACGCCAACAGAGCCGAAATAGACGGCCAGGATATAGAAAGTGGTGTCTGTTGCTCCCTGGAAGATGCAGGAGAGTCGGCCTACGAAGGAATCGGCTCCATACTGCTGCATTGCATCGACCATCATGCCTCGGGCTCCGCTGCCGGATAGGGGCTTCATGATGGCTGTGGGAAGGGCCGCTACATAGTCGGCATTACCACCACAGAACTCAACCATTCTGCCCAGTCCGCCTACGATGAAATCCATCGCTCCAGAGGCTCGGAAGACGCCAATGGCAACGAGTATCGCTACCAGATAGGGGATGATGCGGACGGCTGTCTCGAAGCCGCCTTTGGCCCCTTCCACGAAGGCCTCATAGACGTTTATCTTCCTGCGGATGCCTGCCGCTATGAAGGCGATGATGATGGTGAAGAGGATGATGTTGGCCACAACGGTGCTCCACAGGTTCATTGTTTCGCGGTCAACCTGAGTGCTGAGCCATATCACGCCGCTTACGACAACACAGATGCCCAGAACGAAGGCCATGATGGCGCGGTTAAAGAGGTTGATATGCTGGTAGAGGCTCGTGATGACCATACCTGCGAGTGTGGCTATGGCTGTTGCGATGAGGATGGGGATGAAGACGTCGGTGGGCTGTGCTGCTCCCATCTGTGCCCGATAGACCATCACACCGACGGGAATGAGTGTCAGTCCGCTGGTGTTGAGCACAAGGAACATAATCATCGCATTCGTTGCAGTATCCTTCTGTTTGTTAAGCTCTTGAAGACCCTCCATTGCCTTGAGGCCAAGTGGTGTTGCTGCATTGTCGAGTCCCAGCATATTGGCGCTGAAGTTCATAAAGATGTGTCCGAATACGGGATGACCTGCAGGTATCTCAGGGAAGAGACGCACCATGAGGGGTGAGAGCCAACGTGCCAGGACGTCAACCAATCCGCCGCGTTCACCTATTTTCATGATGCCCATCCAGAGGGAGAGTACGCCCGTCAGTCCGAGGGATATCTCGAACGCAGTCTTGGCGTTGTCGAAAGTGCTGTTCATGATGGCAGGAAACACTTCGGTGTTGCCCATCAGAAGCTGTATTGCTGCGATAATAAAAGCGATGGCGAAGAAGCCAATCCAAATGTAGTTTAGTACCATCTTATTTATTTACTATTTGACTATTTACTATTTACTATTTATTCCCCCTAAAGGGGGTTCTTCGTTGCAATCAGGCGCAGGCGAAGAGGGGTCTTTACTCAAAGAGGTTGCCTTGTATGTAGCCGTCCTTTGATGGGGTGAGGCTGTTCCGTCCGAGGTGTTTGTATGCGAGTTCTGTCACTTCGCGGCCTCGAGGGGTGCGCTTGATGAAGCCTTCCTTGATGAGGAACGGCTCATAGACTTCTTCTACTGTGCCAGCATCCTCGCCTACGGCTGTGGCGATGGTGTTGATGCCTACGGGACCACCTTTGAACTTGTCGATGATGGTGAGCAGTATCTTGTTGTCTATCTCGTCGAGTCCGTAGCGGTCGATGTTGAGTGCCTCAAGTGCAACGCGAGCTATCTTCAAGTCGATGTGTCCGTTGCCCTTGACTTGTGCGAAGTCGCGAACGCGGCGCAACAGGGCGTTGGCGATACGTGGCGTTCCTCGGCTGCGGCTGGCAATCTCGCCTGCTGCCTCTATGTCGATGGGCACTCCGAGAATCGTGCTGGAACGCATGATGATTTTCTTCAACGTCTCAGCATCGTAGTATTCAAGGTGCATGTTAATGCCGAAGCGGGCACGAAGAGGAGCTGTGAGCAAGCCGCTGCGAGTCGTGGCTCCGACCAGTGTGAAAGGCGCGAGGTCAATCTGTATACTGCGAGCAGAAGGACCCTTATCTATCATAATATCAATACGATAGTCTTCCATTGCGCTATAGAGATATTCCTCTACGATGGGCGACAGACGGTGTATCTCGTCGATGAAGAGAACGTCGTTTGGCTCGAGCGAAGTGAGGATGCCAGCCAAGTCGCCTGGTTTGTCGAGTACTGGTCCGCTGGTGAGCTTGAAGCCTACGCCAAGCTCGTTTGCGATGATGTTGGAGAGGGTGGTCTTACCCAATCCAGGAGGGCCGTGCAGGAGTGTATGGTCGAGAGGTTCGCCACGAAACTTGGCAGCCTCTACGAAGATGCGCAGGTTCTCAACAACCTTCAGCTGTCCGCTGAAATCCTCGAAGCACAGCGGTCGCAGGGCATTCTCGAAGTCTTTTTCCTTCTGTCTTCCTTCTTGTCTTATGTCGAAATCTTCCAAAATGGGATGGATTTAAAAGGGTTAATGGGTTTAATGGGATTGATGGGAGAGGGCTAAGTCCTCTGCTTGTTGCATCTGCTGTCTTTCCTCAGGAGTCTTGTCGCGGAGGCCGCAGAGGTGCAGCAGGCCGTGTATGATAATGCGGCGTAGCTCCTGATGAGGCCTGACACCAAAGAGCTCTGCATTGGTGCGTACTGTGTCGAGGCTGATGTAGATATCGCCGCTCAGTGCATTTCCTTGCGAGTAGTCGAAGCCGATGTGGTCGGTATAGTAGTCGTGGCCGATGAAGCGGCGGTTGATATCGAGCATTGTCTCATCATCGACGAAGATGTAGTTGATATCGCCCACCACTTTGCCATAGTTCTTTGCCACCTGCCGCACCCAATCCGAGACCTCTGTCTCGTTGATGTCGGGCATCGCTATATTTATAGTATTATAAGTTATCATAGAAGCCTTGTCCCTACCCTTTTCCGAGGTTTATTCTTTGCTTAGGAGTTCTACAGCCTTCTTCACCACATCATCGTCTGCGTAGATGATGGCAAAGTATTCGCTCATGTCCCAGAGGTCTCGAGCTACGAGTCCCTTGATGATGAATCGGATGTTCTCTGCTGTCTTCTGACGTTCCTCGTCGTCCTTGGGCTTGATATCTTGTTTCTCTCCTTCTGCAAAGATATTATCAATGACCTCCTGTGGCACTTGGTACTCATCCTTGAATTTCTGGAAGTCAGGATAAGCCTTTGCCAATTTCTTGCGGTTCTTGTCCATGTAGCGCAAGTTGGCATTGATGATGAGGCTCTTGGCAGAGAGTTCACGATAGCATTTCGCGTAGCGGGTGGTGTCGAGCGGCACGAAGTAGTCTGGCATGATGCCGCCTCCGCCATAGACGGTACGACCCTTGCGGAGCGTCTGGTAGCGGAGAGAGTCAGGAAAGTGGATGCTGTCAGCGTTCGTTAGCTCGCCCTTGTTGTAGCGGTTGATGACATCCTTGGCATAATCGAGGCCCTTTCCCTTCTCGTAGGGTTTCTGAATGCTGCGTCCGCTGGGTGTGTAGTAGCGGGCTGTGGTGAGACGTATCATGCTACCGTCAGGCATATCGAAAGGACGTTGTACGAGGCCCTTACCAAAGGAACGACGACCAACGACAATGCCTCTGTCCTGGTCTTGGATGGCTCCAGAAAGTATCTCGGCAGCCGATGCGCTGTACTCGTCGATGAGCACCGCTACCCTACCCTCTTGGAAGCATCCGCCACCAGTGCTACGAAATTCCTGACTGGGTACGCTGCGTCCCTTGGTATAGACAATCAAATCGCCTTTCTGCAGAAACTCGCTGGCGATGTCGGCAGCAGCCTGAAGGAAGCCTCCAGAGTTCTGTTGAATGTCGATGATAAGGTCCTTCATGCCTTGGTCTTTGAGTTTCTTGATGGCATCAACCACTTCTTTGTGTGTTGTTTGAGCAAAGTTGTTGAAGCGGATGAGGCCGATGTTGGGCGTCACCATATAGGCAGCATCGACTGAGTTGACAGGAATCCTGTCGCGCTTGACATCGAAGCGCAAAGTGTCCTTGATGCCTCGCCTAACGACGCCGAGATGGGCAATGGTTCCCTTAGGACCACGCAATCTGTGCATGATTTCTTCCTTGCTCATCTTCACGCCGGCTATGGCCGTATCTGCTACGCTGACAATGCGGTCGCCGGCTAAGATGCCTACGCGCTCACTCGGACCTTTAGGAACAGGCTGAATGACAAGCAGGGTGTCTTCGAGCATATTGAATTGTACGCCGATACCTTCGAAAGAGCCTTCCAGGGGTTCCGTGAACTTCTTCGTGTCCTTTGCGTTGGTGTAGGCGGAATGCGGGTCGAGCTTGGAGAGAATGCCGTTGATGGCATCTTCCGTAAGCTTTTTGCTATCAACGCTATCGACGTAGAAATTGTTAATCATGACGCTGGCCATCACGAGTTTCTGGAGATTTTTTTCCAGGTCGCTGGACTCATTTGTCGGCGAATTGCCGAAACGTAGTTGTGCAGAAAGACTCATGCCAAGGAACAGCGCAGTTACAGCTAAAGTCAGTCTCTTCATAGGTGTATGTGGAAAATGTATCTAAGTGTGCTTTTTAATGTTTGCGCTTATTGGCCGCTCTCTTCAAGCATCTTGAAGAGTTTGTCGAGACGTGGAGCCATGATGATTTCCGTACGACGGTTGCGAGCCTTGCCCTCTGGTGTGGTATTGACATCGACTGGCTTGTACTCTCCCCTGCCGCAGGGCTGTATCTGCAAAGGATTGACGCCGTAGGTCTCAGTCAGGATGCGAACCACGCTCGTTGCACGGATGACGCTCAAATCCCAGTTATCCTGAAAGACTGCAGTTTTGATGGGCACGTTGTCGGTGTGTCCTTCAATATAGACATCAATGTCGGTCTGTCGGTTGAGAACCCCTGCGAGCTTTCCGAGTGCCGCCCTACCCTGCTCGTTAACGATGGCCTTGCCAGACTCAAAGAGCAGCTTGTCACTCATTGCCACATAAACCTTACCTCCTTCCTCGCGAACCGTAAGTTCGTCACTACTGAAACCAAGCAATGCATCCTTCACGCTACTAAGCAGGTCTTTCACTTTCTGATTCTGCTGAGCAATCATCCTTTGCAGCTCGGCTATAGTTCTCTCGCGATCCTGAAGATTGGCACTGAGCTTCTGGTTTTCGTTCTGGCCGGATGCAAGCAGGGACTGATAGTTGCGGATGCTTCCTTTGAGTAGAGCCGTGTCAGTCATCAGGGCATTGACTCTATCGTTAAACAAAGCACAGTCATATCGGCTTATACCGAGGAGTTCGTAAAGGCTGTCGCGACTGTAGAGGGCTGCTAACCTGCCTGCTTCGGCGATTTCGAACTTTTTCTTACTCACTACACACGATGAGAGCAGAACACTGACTGCTACAAACATCATAAGGGTCTTTTTCTTCATCTTTTCTCTATTTTAATTGTTTTCTTCTTCTTTAATTTCTGGTCTAAACCATTTCAAATCAATAGTATATCTCAATAATTCATCTCTGAGAATCGCGTATTTTCGTTTGCCTTACCCTGTGGCTGGAAATATTTGATTCTCGAGCGGTCAAAATCTTCCAAACTTTCGCACCTTCTTCCATTCCTTAGAAGAATTTCACTTCTTCGCCAATTACTTCGCTCAACAATAGATTGGCAAGTCTGCTTGTGCCAAGACGAAGCCATTGGTTCGTGAGCCACTTCTCGCCGAGTACTTCTTTGACGATAGTATAATATACCAGAGCGTCATGTACTGTGTTCAATCCGCCTGCTGGTTTGAAGCCAATCTGAATGCCAGTCTTGTCGTAGTATTCCTTTATGGCCTGACACATGACGTAGGCTGCTTCGGGAGTAGCGGCAGGTTTCTCCTTGCCTGTGCTTGTCTTGATGTAGTCGGCACCAGAATACATAGCAAGCAGGCTGGCTTTCTTGATGTCCGAGGCGCTGGGCAACAGGCCTGTCTCGAGGATAACCTTCATTTTGCGCTCACCACAAATGGCTTTTAATTCACTGATTTCATCGATGACAGTCTCATAGTCCCCACTCAGGAACTTGCCTACGCTCATGACGATATCAATCTCTGTTGCTCCGTCTTTCAATGCCAATGCCGTCTCTACGGTCTTTATCTCAATCAAAGCTTGTGACGAAGGGAAGCTTCCGCTCACACATGCCACTTCAACGCCTTCCACTTCAAGACTTTGGCTTACAATCTTTGCGTAGCAGGGATAGACGCAAATGGTGGCTACATGGGGCAGGTCTGGGTATGCTTCCTCAAACTTGTTGACTTTTTCTGTGAAGGCAAGTACGCTTTCTTCGCTGTCTATTGTCTTCAGAGTGGTCAGTTCCACGCTACCCATCAAGAATTTCTTGACCTCTAACGTATCGTTCTCAGGTACTTTTTTCTCAATGATTGCTGCCACATTGGCGGCTACATCACTATCTTTGATAGCAGTATTATACTGCGAGAGCATTTGCTCATACTTGCTTTTCTCGAATGTTTCCATGTTATTTTAGTTTAGTATTGTTCTTGTGTCTGTTTTTGTCGCGAAGAGTTTTCTTTTCGAAGCTTGCTTCAAGGGCTTGTGTCAAATCGACTCCAGTCTGATTTGCCAAGCAGATGAGCACCCAAAGCACATCCGCCATTTCTTCTGCAGGGTCCTGATTCTCACCCTCTTTGAAGGATTGTTCACCATATTTGCGAGCCATGATACGAGCCAATTCGCCTACTTCTTCGGTCAAAATGGCCATGTTTGTCAGCTCGTTGAAGTAGCGTACTCCATACGTCCTAATCCATTCATCTACCCTTTCCTGTGCTTCTTTTATTGTCATATTTTCCTAATCCCTATTCCTTATTCTTTGTGTCCATACAGATGGTTACTGGACCATCGTTGACGAGTTCGACTTGCATCTCAGCACCAAAAACACCAGTCCCTACAGGCTTCCCAAGTCCTTCACTGAGCGCATCGACAAAACGTTCGTACATCGGCACAGCATGTTCGTGACCTGCAGCTCGAATCCAACTGGGACGATTTCCTTTTTTGTAGCTCGCCATCAAAGTAAATTGACTCACTACGATGATGTCTCCACCGGTTTCCATGATGCTGCGATTCATAATACCCTCCTCGTCATCAAAGATTCTCAGCCCCAAGACTTTACGACAGAGCCATTGGATATCTTCCTCTGTGTCTGCATCCTCTATGCCAAGCAGAAGCAATAAACCCTCCCCTATTCTTGAAGTCGTTGAACCATTGACGGTTACGCTTGCATGCCGTACTCTTTGGATGACTGTTCTCATCTCTCGCACCTCCTTTTACTCGTGTCCTTTTCCTCCTTTATTCTATCTTATAATGTGCAAATCTACAACTTTTAGATGTCTTCTGCAAGTTTTTCCTTTAAAATCTTTGCTTTTGCTATTCCTATTACTGCAGCAAGTTCATCTTCCCCTGCCTCTCGGATGCGTTTTACGCTATGCCATTTACGAAGTAAGAGTGCCTTAGTCTTAGGTCCGATTCCAAGTATGTTGTCCAATGTACTCGCAACTTGATGCTTGCTTCGTTTATCGCGATGAAATGTTATTGCATATCGGTGTACTTCATCTTGTATCTGTGTGAGCAATCGGAATAGTAGAGAGTCCGTTTTCATCGCTATTATTTGAGGAGGAAAGCCGTAAAGAAGTTCATTTGTTCGGTGTTTATCATCCTTTGCCAATCCAGCGATGGGGATTGACAGGTTTAATTCGTCTTCTATAACTTCACGCACGACCTCCATTTGCCCGCGTCCACCATCTGTGATTATCAAGTCGGGTAGGGGAGTTCCTTCTGTTATCATACGGCTGTATCGCCTCTTTACCACTTCTTGCATACTTGCATAATCATCTGGTCCATTGACAGTCTTAATATTATATTTCCTATATTCCTTTTTGGAAGGTTTACATTTCCTAAACACTACACAACCCGCAACTGCATCAGTTCCGCTGATGTTCGAATTGTCAAAGCATTCAATCTGCATCGGTAGGGTGGGGAGTTTCAATGCATCTTGAAGTTCTTTCATCAGCCGTACTTGCTTTTGCTCTGGATTTAACTTGTCGCTTTGACTGATTCTATCTTTCTTGTATTGTAGCACATTCAGTCTTGATAGTTCTAGAAGTTTCTTCTTATCCCCTTTTTGAGGAATGGTTACTATTAAATCTTTGCTTAAATGTTCCACGGGGAACGGAACGATAACTTCTTTACTTTCACTATGGTAACGTTGTCGCATTTCAATAATTCCAGCAGCTAAAAGTTCTTCGTCTGTTTCTTCAAGACGTTTTGCGTATTCGAACGTAAATGCTTGTGTGATGCATCCGTTTGTGACATGCAGGTAATTTATGTATGCAATTTTTTCGTTGTTTTCAATGTTAAATACATCGATGTTATGGAGTGTGCTACTTACCACTTCGCTATGGCTTCGATAATTTTCCAATAAAAGATATTTCTTTTTCAGTATTTCTGCCTCCTCGAATTCTAACCTCGTTGCATGTTCCTGCATTCTTTCTAATAATTGTCTTTCAATCTGCGATGTGTTTCCCTTGAGTATTTCTTTTGCTTCAGCGATGTTTGACATATATTCCTCATAGCTTTGACGAAGTGTACATGGTGCTTTGCAATTCTTGATATGATACTCCAGACACTCTTTGTGTTTGTGTTTCTCGATGGATTCTTGTGTGATGGACTCTCTGCATCGCCGTATGGGATAAAGTTTTTTGATGAGGTCAAGCAGCATATACATCGTGGGTACATGGCTATATGGCCCAAAATAAGTTCCCAAACGTTTGTCAATTTTCCTTGTCTGGAAGATGCGCGGAAGGTATTCATTTGTGACTACAATGCTTGGATAGGTCTTTCCATCTTTTAAAAGTATGTTATACCTGGGTGTCCATTGCTTAATAAGGTTGTTTTCAAGCAAAAGTGCATCTTCCTCTGTTTTAACAACAATATATTTGATGTCACGTATTTTTGATACAAGGATTGCAGTTTTTCTTGTGTTGTGCTCTTTAGAGAAATAAGAATAGACTCTGCGCTTCAGGTTCTTTGCCTTACCAACATATATGATTGTCCCAGTTTCATCAAGATACTGATAGCAACCAGGACACTCAGGCAAACTGCTGACTATTCCCATCAAGTAGGTGCGCAGTCTTTCCCTTTCGCTTTTCTCCATATTTTTTTATATCTTGATGAGTGTCGTCATCTCAACATCTTTATCGAAAACAGCTCTCCCGTTTAGTCCTTCGATTGTAAGTTCGATAATAAAGTTGATGTATATGTTCTTGGGATTGAACTGTTTAACTAAGTTGTATGCTGCTTTCATACTGCCGCCTGTAGCCAGCAAATCATCGTGAAGCAGAACTACATCTTTCTCTTCTATTGCGTCGCAGTGAATTTCGATTGTGTCTTTGCCATATTCCTTCATATAGCTTTCTTTGCGAGTTTCAGCTGGGAGCTTTCCAGGTTTGCGACACATGACGAATCCTGCCCCCAGTTTCACAGCCAGCGCCGCCCCTACAACAAAGCCTCGACTCTCAATGCCTACAACTTTTGTAATGCCCTTGTCCTTATAGAGTTCGTATAGTTCATTTACCATTATTTTCAAGCACTTTGCGTTCTTGTAGAGTGTGCTGACGTCTTTGAACTGTATGCCAGGAACTGGAAAATCTGGCACGTTTCTTAAGTTTTTCAATAGCGTTTCGTTGTTCATATTCAATATCTTAAGTTTTATTATACTCCCAATTGTTTCACATGAAACTATCTGTTCATCAGTACGAGTAATACATTTACATCGCTCGGACTAACACCTGGAATACGACTGGCTTGAGCCATCGTTTCTGGATCAATCTTTGCAAGTTTCTGTCGTGCTTCAGTGCTGAGAGATTTTATCTCATCATAGTTGAATCTACCTTTGATGCGGATATTCTCCAAACGATGTATCTTTTCGGCAATTTCCTTTTCGCGACGGATATAGCCGCTATATTTCATGCGTACTTCCGCAGCTTCAATTATTTCCTCGCGTCGGTCTGTGATAGAATCTATCTTTTCTTTCAGAGCTGGAATTAGCATAGCAAGGCTTTTGATTGTTAGTTGTGGACGCATTATCAAGTCGATGAGTTTGCATCCTCGCTGGAGTTCCTCGCTTCCCAGTGCTTTCAGCCCATCGTTGATATAGGCAGCCTTTACGCTATAAGAGTTACAAAACTCTTCTATTTCTGCAATCATCTGTTTCTTCCTAAGCCAGTGGTCGAAGCGCTCCCTTGTTGCCATTCCAAGTTCGTAGCTGCGTTCAGTTAGGCGAGCATCTGCATCATCTTGACGCAGAAGGATTCGATACTCGGCGCGGCTTGTGAACATGCGGTAGGGCTCATCTACGCCTTTCGTGACTAAGTCATCAATTAAAACACCTATGTATGAATCGTCTCGTCGCATCATAAATGGCTCTTCTCCACTACATTTATGAGCTGCGTTGATACCTGCAACGATTCCTTGTCCTGCGGCTTCCTCATAACCTGTTGTTCCGTTTACCTGTCCAGCCATGAAGAGACCATCTACCATTTTTGACTCCAGAGAATGACGAAGTTCCGTTGGGTCAAAGTAGTCGTACTCAATGGCATAACCTGGTCGATAGATTTGCAGGTTGCGGAAAGCGGGAATCAGGTGCAAAGCTTCTATCTGTGCTTCGATAGGCAGGGAACTTGAGAAACCATTTAGGTAGAATTCCCTCGTAGAACACCCTTCTGGCTCCAGAAACAGCTGATGCTCAGTGCGTTCTGAAAATGTTACAAGTTTTGTCTCAATGCTTGGACAGTAACGTGGACCTATGCTTTGTATCTGTCCGTTGTAGAGAGGAGAGTCGGGTAGGGCAGCACGAAGACGTTCGTGTACCTCCTCGTTGGTATAGGTAATCCAGCAAGGCAATTGTGGCAGCTGTCTGGGTTCACCCATGTACGAAAACTTGTGAAAGTCCTGTTCTCCTTCTTGTTCTTGCATTAGAGAGAAATCTACAGAACGTCCGTCTATGCGAACGGGTGTGCCCGTTTTCATACGTCCAACTGTAATGCCACAGGCAGCGATGCTTTCTGAAAGATGCAGACTTGGTAATTCTGCACATCGTCCGCCAGGTATTTTTGTACGTCCTATATGCATCAGTCCATTGAGAAATGTGCCTGCTGTGATGATGACACAACGAGCTTGAAAATCAACGCCGAGAATTGTCCGAACACCTGTTACCCGTCGTTTTGCATCGCAATTGTCTGTTGCAGGTATTTCCTCTGTCAGCAGTTCTTGAACCTGGTCTTGCCAAATGGAGAGGTTGGGGGTGTTTTCGAGGACTTTTCGCCATGCCCAAATGAACTTTGCACGGTCGCATTGTGCACGAGGGCTCCACATCGCAGGTCCTTTCGAGCGGTTGAGCATACGGAATTGTATGGCAGTAGCATCTGTCACTTCACCTGTGTGTCCGCCAAGAGCATCTATCTCCCTGACAATCTGTCCTTTGGCGATACCTCCGATGGCAGGATTGCAACTCATCTGCGCAATCTTGTTCATGTCCATCGTTATGAGGCATGTTTTGGCACCAAGTTTGGCTGCTGCAGTCGCGGCCTCGCATCCTGCATGGCCTGCACCGACTACCACAACATCATATCTGTACTCCATCAGTTCCTAATTTAGGTACAAAAGTAAGTATTTCTGACAACATTTCCTCAAAAAAAGTTGCACAAATCACCAAAATAGTGTAATTTTGCCTTCGTAATATGCCTATAGGTAGGTACGCGCACGTAGAAATCAATACCAAAAACTCAATACAAATCAAACTAATTTAATTTTTTATGTGGTTAATTAATTCATCAATCGGCAGGAAAGTAGTGATGTCCGTGACCGGCATTGCACTTGTCCTGTTCCTGACGTTCCATGCGTCAATGAACGTTGTGGCCCTCATCAGCGAGGAAGGCTACAACTGGATCTGTGAGATGCTGGGAGCCAATTGGTATGCCGTAGCTGCAACCGTTGGCCTGGCAGGCCTTGTGGCCATTCATTTCATCTATGCTCTTTGGCTGACTATTCAGAACCAGAAGGCACGCGGCAACAACAAGTACGCTGTGACCGACAAGCCAGAAAAGGTGGAATGGGCCAGCCAGAACATGTTGGTGCTTGGCATCATCATCTGCTTAGGCCTTTGCCTTCACCTCTACAACTTCTGGTGGAACATGATGGCAACCGAGCTTGGCATGAACCTTGGCAATGGCATTGGTGCTGCTGAGGGTGTTGAGCAGATTAAGGCTGTCTTCTCTTGTCCTGTTTATACCGTTTTGTATCTTGTATGGCTTGCTGCTCTGTGGTTCCATTTGACCCACGGCATCTGGAGCGCATTGCAGACGATGGGTTGGAGCGGCAAGATTTGGTTCAACCGCTGGCGTTGCATCGGCAACATCTATGCAACCCTCGTTGTGCTCATGTTTGCAGCTGTAGTTATTGTGTTTGCCATTCAGGGTTGCTGCGGTTCTTGCGGCAGTAGCTGTGGCATATAATTATGAATTGTAAATTATGAATTAATAATTATAAAAGGTTATGGCAAAAGTATTAGATTCTAAGATTCCCGCAGGTCCAGTGCCTGAAAAATGGAAAGAATATAAAGCTCACCAGCGTTTGGTGAACCCGAAGAACAAGCTCAAACTCGACGTCATTGTGGTTGGTACAGGTCTGGCTGGTGCCAGCGCTGCCGCTTCTCTCGCTGAGATGGGCTTCAATGTTTATAACTTCTGCATTCAGGACAGCCCTCGTCGTGCACACTCTATTGCTGCTCAGGGCGGTATCAATGCAGCCAAGAACTACCAGAACGACGGCGACAGCGTTTATCGTCTGTTCTATGATACAGTAAAGGGTGGTGACTATCGTGCTCGCGAGGCCAATGTCTATCGTTTGGCAGAGGTCAGCAATAACATCATCGACCAGTGTGTGGCACAGGGCGTTCCCTTTGCTCGCGAATATGGCGGTATGTTGGCCAACCGTTCTTTTGGCGGCGCACAGGTAAGCCGTACTTTCTATGCTAAGGGTCAGACCGGTCAGCAACTGTTGCTTGGTGCTTATTCTTCTTTGAGCAAAGAGGTTCAAAGAGGCAAGGTGAAGCTCTTCACTCGTTATGAGATGGAGGACGTAGTCATCGTTAACGGTCGTGCTCGTGGTATCATTGCGAAGAACCTTGTGACTGGCAAGTTGGAGCGCTTCAGTGCCAATGCCGTTGTTATCGCTACTGGCGGCTACGGCAACACTTACTTCCTTTCGACCAATGCTATGGGATGTAACTGTACGGCTGCTATCCAGTGCTACCGCAAGGGTGCTATGATGGCAAATCCTTCTTACGTGCAGATTCATCCCACGTGTATTCCCGTTCATGGTGACAAGCAGTCGAAGTTGACCTTGATGTCCGAGTCTCTGCGTAATGACGGTCGCATCTGGGTTCCCAAGAAGCTTGAGGACGCAAAGGCACTCCAGGCAGGTACCAAGCAGGGCTATGAGATTCCTGAAGAGGACCGCGACTACTATCTCGAGCGCCGCTATCCTGCCTTTGGTAACCTCGTTCCTCGCGACGTTGCAAGCCGTGCAGCCAAAGAGCGTTGCGACAAGGGCTTCGGCGTGAACAACACGGGTCTTGCAGTCTTCTTGGACTTCAGCGAGAGCATCCAGCGCCTCGGCATTGACGAGATTCGTCAGCGTTATGGCAACCTCTTCGATATGTACGAGGAGATTACGGACGTCAATCCTGGAGAGAAGGCTTGCACAAAGGATGGTGTTGACTACTACTATCCCATGATGATATTCCCAGCCATCCACTACACGATGGGCGGTGTTTGGGTTGACTACGAGTTGCAGACCACCATTCCTGGCCTCTTCGCTATCGGCGAGTGCAACTTCTCCGACCACGGAGCCAACCGTCTCGGCGCTTCTGCTCTTATGCAAGGCTTGGCCGACGGTTACTTTGTTCTGCCTTATACCATCCAGAACTACCTTGCCGATCAGGCAATCTGGCCGCGTCTCAGCACCGATATGCCTGAGTTCGAAGCTACGGAGAAGGCTGTTGCAGCAGAGATTGACCGACTGATGAACATCAAGGGCAAGCGTTCTGTTGACAGCATCCATAAGGAGCTTGGCCACATCATGTGGGAGCACGTTGGTATGGGTCGTACGAAGGAAGGCTTGGAGGAAGGCTTGAAGCTGTTGAAGGACCTCCGCAAGGAGTTCGACACCAACCTCTTCATTCCTGGTTCGAAGGAAGGTCTGAACGTAGAGCTCGACAAGGCCATTCATCTGCGTGACTTCATCCTCATGGGTGAGCTTGTGGCTTACGATGCCCTGCATCGTGAAGAGAGCTGTGGCGGCCACTTCCGCGAGGAGCATCAGACAGAGGAAGGCGAAGCAAAGCGCGACGACGAGAACTTCTTCTACGTTGGCTGCTGGGACTATCAGGGCAGCGACGACAAGGCTCCAGAGCTCATAAAAGAGCCCCTCAATTATGAGATTATCAAGGTACAAACACGTAATTACAAAAATTAATTTCGGGTTATAAGGTTATAAGGTTATGAGGTTATAAGGTGATAATAGAATGGGACCGTATCAGAATCTAACAGTGTGGCAAAAGGCAATGGTGCTGGCGAAGGACATTTATAAAGTCACCGCCAACTACCCAAAAAGTGAGACCTATGGTCTTGTTATCCAAATGCGTCGCTGCGTAGTTTCGATACCATCCAATATAGCTGAAGGCTATGGACGTGGAACAAACAAGGACTTGGTTCATTTCCTATACACATCTTTAGGTTCCTCCAATGAACTTGAAACCCAGCTCCTATTATCACGCGAGTTCGCCTATCTTTCTGATGACGATGTAAATATGCTTTTGCAGCTTAATGAGCAAGTCAATAAAATGCTTTCTTCATTAATATATAAGCGCTCTCAGAATCCTGATGGTGACTTGACCTCACAACCTGAAACCTAAAAACCTTAAAACCTTATAAAATTATGGCAAAGAATATATCAGTTACGATAAAGTTCTGGAAGCAGAACGGTCCTAAGGACAAGGGTCACTTCGATACGCATGAGTTGAAGAACATTCCCGACGACACCTCTTTCCTCGAGGCGCTCGACATTATGAACGAGGAGCTTATCAATGAAGGCAAAGAGCCTTTTGTCTTCGACCACGACTGCCGCGAGGGTATCTGCGGCATGTGCTCGCTCTACATCAACGGCACGCCTCATGGCAAGACAGAGCGCGGCGCCACAACCTGCCAGCTCTACATGCGTAAGTTCAAGGACGGCGAGACCATCACCGTAGAGCCTTGGCGCTCAGCAGGTTTCCCCGTCATCAAAGACTGTATGGTTGACCGCAATGCCTTCGACAAGATTATGCAGGCAGGCGGCTATACCACTATCCGTACCGGTCAGGCTCAGGATGCCAACGCTATCCTCATTCCCAAGGAAGATGCCGACGAGGCTATGGATTGCGCCAGCTGCATCGGTTGCGGCGCCTGTGTTGCAGCCTGCAAGAACGGCTCTGCAATGCTCTTCGTCAGCTCGAAGGTGAGCCAGCTTGCTCTGCTGCCTCAGGGTAGGGTAGAGGCTGCCAAGCGTGCAAAGGCTATGGTAGCGAAGATGGACGAGCTGGGCTTTGGCAACTGCACGAACACCCGTGCCTGCGAAGCTGTTTGCCCCAAGTGCGAGACTATCTCGAACATTGCCCGCCTGAACCGCGAGTTCATCTGCGCTAAATTGGCAGATTAAGGCTGGTCATATTAGAACGATTAGTGGCGGTTCCTTCGATGGAATCGCCACTTTTTCGTTTATAACCTCATTTGCTGAGGTTGTTCATTTCACGCGCCAGACGTTCAGGATGATGCCCTTGAACTCCTGAGACCAATCGGGTGAGCAGACGAACAGGGCGTTGTTCAGCCAGGCGTATTTGCTGTCAGCAGGTGCCTCGAACTGAGGAGCGCATTTGAAGTAGAATGTCGGCTTCCCCTCCTCGTCCTTGCCGTTATAAATGATGCCGCGATTGCGGACGTGAATGCAGACGCCATCGTCCGTCTTGATGCAATAGATGGCTTCCAGCTCTGTACGGTTAAGGTCTTTGCCAACGAGTTGGTAGTCAGCGCCGCCGCTCAGGATAGTACCTTTTATCTTTGGGCCTTCGAAGGTTCCGCCTGTGATAGGGATGACGACGCGCTGCCCATGCTGTGTCTCTCCGCAGGAATAGGACTCGTCTATGGTAACTTTCAGTTGCATTGCAAACTCCAGCTGAGGCGTATCTTTTGGCGGTTCAACTTGGGCGCTGGCCTTCATCAGGAAAGCCGAGAGCAGAGCTAAAATCAAGAGTCTTTTCATTGTCCTATTACTTGTGTGATTATCTTTTCCAAGCGCAAAGGTACACTTTTTATCCTTTCAACACTTTAACTTTTTATCTTTTTTCCTATCTTTGCAGCAATTTATTGATTAAAGTGGCTTAAAATTATGGAACAAGACCTTTTTTATGAGATTTGTGGTATGTTGGCGAGTGTGTGCATGATTCTGGGCTACTTGCCACAAGCTGTGCAGACGATTCGAACGAGAAACACCGATGGAATCGCCCTTCCTACCTTTCTGATGATGGCTATTGGTGGGTTCGCCTTCATGCTTCAAGGGTTGCTGCATAAGCCCGAAATCATCTGGTCCCTGTTCCTGACAAATCTCACCACGACGACTTGCAGCTGTATCGTCTTTGGTATCAAGATTTACAACGACTATTTCAAGAAAAAATAAAAAGAAAGGTAAATATTCCCCTGAACGGTTAAGATGTGTTAACGGTACAATAATGCTATCGGAGGCTTCGTTATGAAAATAGAAGTAATTGTTTAACCCCAAAACGTCTATTTTATGAAATCAACAAGTTTCTGGAAAGTACTTGGCGTGTTGTACATTGTTTATTATGTTTGCAGCATAGTCATTTTGCTTCTGATTGCGTTCCACGTCGTGCCGTTCACCATGATGCAGCTGGAATGGTGGCAAGGGCCGTTCCTGCCGATTGTTGCGCCGCTGATGTTCTTCGTCTCTTCGATTATAATCCTGGAGCCCATTCCGATGGTTATTTGGGGCGCACTTACAGCTCTGGGTGCCTTCTTGTTTTACAAGGCAATTTGGTATCTTATCCGCTAATAATTAACTGTGAAATTGTGAAACTGTGAAGATTAGCTGTGGAGGAGGGATTTTTAGAAAATTAACTTTGCAAAGATAACCAAGAGGCTGCGGGATTGTTCCTGCGGCCTCTGTTGGTGTTGTAGTCGTAGTGTCCATAGAAAAAAGAGTTTAGACCAGAACATCTTCATTGGATATACTGTGCACAAGGCGGAGTTCTTTCACATTTTGAGTGAATAACTTGAAAAATCTTCACTAAATTTGTGAATTTACAAAAGAAAGTGTATCTTTGCGCTCAAATTGAGTGCTATATGGTTATAGAATACGAAAAAGACTATTTGGAAGAGCTCTACAACGATGGGAAATGCTCGAACAAGAAGTATCGCTTTCAGAAACCTGTCATTACGAAATACCAGAAACGCATAGATACGCTGATAGCTGCTACACGTATTGAAGATTTATTTGTCTTTAATTCACTCAATTTCGAGGCGCTCGACAATGGTTATTTTTCTATCCGCATAGACTATCACTATCGTTTGGAGTTTAAAATAAGGACGGAAGGACAAGAATCAATAATTACTATTTGCACCGTAACAGACATTACAAACCACTATCAATAAGCAAGATATGAACAGAACGACTACACATCCTGGAGATGTACTAAAAGAGGAATTGGAGGTAAGGGGAATTTCCCAGAAGAAGTTCTCGGAGGTATTGTCCGTTCCCTACACTCAGCTCAATGAGATACTAAACGGCAAGCGGCCGGTGATGCCGGATTTCGCTTTAATGGTGGAAGCTGCTCTTGGCATCAATTCGGAGCTCCTCATCAATATGCAGATGCGCTACAATATGTCTGTTGCCAGGCAGAAGAAGTCCCTCCTTGCGAGGTTGGTTGACATCAAGCGGGCTTGTGCGGCGGTGCTGTAAGGTAGTACCCCTTCGAAAATTAACTGTGAAATTGTGAAACTGTGAAAAAGTTGTTTTCTGCATAAGGAAGCAATGGAAAATGGCTCAAGGAAAATTCCCCTGAGCCATTCTTGTTGAAGAGGTTACGCTGCTTGTTGGCGTTTGAGGTATGATGGGGTCTTGTGATAGACGCCTTCATCGTCGCGGATGATATAGCCTCGCTGCTCCCACATGCAGAGCATTTGATTTGGATACCCTTTCTTGCCCTGCTTGATTCGGACGTGTTGGACGTCCTCTTGCGTGAAAGCATCTGAGAGCATGTCGAGCATATTCTTAGGTCCACGGGTGCGTATTGCCTCGCCAGCCATCTGTGTCTGCAGCAGCTCGCCAAAGAAGTGCATCTTGCACCAGAGGTCGTATTTCATGCTCCACATGGCCAGATTCTCGATATCCTTTGACCACCTGCCTTCGGCGATGTAGAGCACCATCGCCCGCAGCCACGCGCTGACTACAGCCCGATAGCCCAGCGTCTCGTATTGCTCGTCGTCCATGAGCCATGCGGTGTCCTTGGCTTCCTTGTCGAGTCGCTGGATGAGTCGCTGTGCCTGTGGCAGGTCGATGTTGCCTTGGGCTGCGTTCAGACGGTCGATGTAGGGCTTCAGTTCTGAGGTGAATTTTTCGTCGTAGAATCCGTGGACGGGCATGGGCATTCCTCGCCAGGTGACGATGGTGGAGAAGCTGATGCGCGAGAGGGTGCCGTCGGCTATCATGGGACGGAAGAATTGCTGGCTGCGCTGAATGGTGGTTGCTGCATTCCAGTTCCAGCGCATCTGGGGACGGCCTGTTACGCTTTGGATGCCTACACGTTCCTGTCCGTAGTAGCCGCAGTCGTAGGCCAGACGGAAGATTTTGCCGATTTGTCCTGAGCGGCCGTTCACCTTCAGTTGCTCGAAGAGTTCAACTTCATCTACATGCGTGTAGAGGAAATGTCCCTTGGCGTCTTGCAGTTTCTGCACGAGGGCGGCATTCGTCAGGTCGCTCGACATGATTTGAATCGTGAGGTCGTCAGGTCGCTTGGGTTTCTGCTTGTTGGCGCCCATTGAGCGACATTCCTCCTTCCATGCATCTTCGCGGCGGCGGTTCTCATCGTCACGTGCCTTGATATCTGCCATGATGGGTTCGCAAACTCGGTTGATACATGACTTTCCTGAGGACATGGGAGCTACGACGCAGTTCATGAAGGTGGCTTCGTGCATGGTGTGGTCGGCGTATGGGAAGTGGACGTCCACGAGGTGTGCTCCCAATGCAGGGAATGCGCCCATGATAACAGCTGGCTTGTAGAGGTCGGGCTCTTTGGAGGTGAGGAGTCTTACCAGTTTAGGCAGTCGTTTTGGCAGCTGTGGAGGGTTGTCGCCCAGCACATCCTCTGTGCTTGCCGGCTTGTCCTTCCGGCCTGTCACGCTCTCGGCGTAGATGGCACGCAGACGCTGGCTCATGGGGGCATTCATGCGGGTGTAGTCCTTGTAGAAGTCGTTGACAAGTCGCTGGCAGTCCTGCTCTTTCGAGTAATTGGGCATTTTCACGCTAAGCACGGCTTTCAGCTCTTCCTGAGCCATCAGTCGGCAGATTCCTACGCTGAGAATGGCTACCAGCGTGTTGTGCCAGTTGAAGATGCCTACGTTGTCTATGTCCTCCAGCTTCAGACCTACTTCCTCCATGCAGCGGTCGAAGATGCGGAGGTTGCGGTCGGAGGCTTGAATTGGCTGGGATTTCGGTTTTTCAACCACCGTCGAGTTTTGCGACACGGGTTCAGGCACTGCCTCGTTTTGGGGCATTGCTTCAACCGCTACCTCGTTTTTGGGGACTGGTTTCATTTCTCTTGCCTTCGTCAGTTCCTCCTCATCTATATAAAGAAGGTACGCGCGTGGGACGATGAACGAGCAGCGGGCATAGTCTTTCACGGAGCCGTCGTAGTCGGTGTCGTTCAACTGTCTCGACATCCACTTCTGAGCCTCGGCAAGGGTCATTCCTTCAGGCACGGTGAAGATGAGGCGCAGCCCTTCGGTAGAGGGCGTTACGTGGGCCATCACGATGCGCAAAGGTTTCTCGCATCCGGCTATCTTATTGAGGTAGTAGGTGCGTGGGTCGATGTCCAGGTGGTCAATGTCGTACATCGAAAGGCCGCTGGGAATGGCTGCCAGGTTCGAGCGTTGGCCGTCCGTGAAGGTGGCATGAGGGGTGAGGACAGCAAGCTGTTTCTTCTTCTCGCGTTTCGAGGTCTCGAAGTCTTCACGCGTCATCTTGCCGCATTTCACTTGTTCAAGGTCAGCTGCGATTTCGGCACAGATTTGCGCTGTCGTGGGGCTGTCCATTTGGGTGTACAGGTTCTCAAGGGTGCAGGGCGTCACTCTGCTTCTGACGCTTGGGGCAAAGCCCATTGTTGTTTTCTTATACATTGTTTGTAATTTTAAAGGTTTAAGTACGTTTTTCGAACTCCGGCCAGAGATTTCGTACTGCAAAATTACATAATTAAATAATGTATAGAAAGCGTTTTCCCCTTTCGGAACGTTTTCGGAAAATACTTGGAAAACATCGGAAAGGGGTCGGAAAAATCGGAAAGTATATGGAAAAAATATGGGTGTTTTTTGGGGATTGAATGCCTTCGTTTCTACCCCCGCATGATGATGGGTGCAAAGTGCTGGGCTATCTGTCGGCAGATTTCCTTGTCGGAGGCTTCCTGAGGGTTCAGGTAGGCGATGGACGAGAGTTCTCTGTAGGTCTTGCTGCGGTCGCGCATGATGCTGTAGTCGCCGTTCTTGCGCACGGTGTCCTTGCCTTTGCCTGGAATAAGGGAGCAGACGATGGTGTCGAAGCGGTTCGGAGACACTCCGGCCATCAGGATGTTCTCGTCCACCATCACACGCATCACATGGGCCCACGTCCACATCTCGGCGTCGCTCTGTATCACGTCCTCTATTTTGCGGAGAATCTGGATGAGCATCTCAGCCTTCTCGCCTGCCCGATAGAGCTGGTAGAATTCCTTGGGCATGTGGTGAGCGTCGGCTTTCTGTTGTTCTGTCATTCGGCGAATGGCCGCTTCGCCGGCTTCGTCCATCTTCTCGTGCTCTGCCCACGTCTTGACGAGCTCCACAAAGGGACGGCGCTGGCCGTCGGTCTTCTTGGCCTGCGCGTGTCCTACTACAAACTCCACGGGAATGTGCGGAAGGTCACCAGTCGTAGTTTTCATGTTTGTATCCCTCTATCCTCTGGTCTGCATTCAACCTGTTCGTTATCTTCATCAAATCTGGGTCATCTATATAGAAACGTATGCTGATTAAATCATCATGGAAGAATTCCTGATAGGCACCCAACTGCGAAGACAGTTCTATGTAGATTTCCTTCACCGTCCCTTCTGCCTGGAAGTAGAAACCATTAAAGCGATTACCTTTCACGCGATAGAGGGAACCGGGTTCACCAAAGCCCTTGAGACACCAACTGTCCAGAGATGCTTCAAATTCCATATCTTGCACCTCCTCGCCCGTTTCCTGGTCCTTGTGTATGGGCATCTTGATGAAGCAATTCAGAAATCTCATCCGCTGCAATATATCGTAAGGACCGACGGGTTCCAGTTGCTGGAAGTCGTACTCAATTATATTTGCGACCCAAAAGAGGTTGGTGCCTCCCGGAGGGCACAGCACGCGACAATCGTCCAGGTCCTCCATCACCAGCTTGCCGGCAGGATATTCCTCGCCTCTGTCTATAATGGGATGGGAAACCGTGTCTATCATATCGCCGTCCTCATCCTCTGTCCAGGTCACCAACGTGGCTATATGGCGCCCGACATAGCCCCCTGCGTAGATTACATTGTAAGGAGCATCCAGTTTCAACAGTTTAGATTTCATATATAGGAGTCATGTTGATTTTGCCCACAAAGATACAGCTTTTCTGGGACACAGACAAACATTTTTCACAGTTTCACAGTTTCACAGTTTTTATTTTAAGGGGGTAGTAATTCAGAGTATAGAATATCTTAATATTTATATACATTTATTAATATATATTAACATATATTAACACTCCCCGCGCAGGTTTGAGGGAGGGGGCTTCGAAAAATAACTGTGAAACTGTGAAACTGTGAAAACAGGGTATTTGTTTTTTCCTTCCTGGGCTGGTTTTGGAGTCCGTAGGGGGTGGACTTCGGGTGCGTATACTGCGGACTGAAAGTTCGTGGACTGCGGACAAAAATTTTACAGATTTTCGCTGAAAATTTTGGGCGTTTTATTTGCATAATTCAAATATTTTTCGTATCTTTGTAGGCGTAATCAAAGACCTATTGATTCAGAAACAAACGTAACTAAAAGATATTAAAACGCTATGAATGACAAGGAAATTTTCAGACAAAAAGCCAAGGACGGATACACCGTCTGTCTTGCTGCGGAATGCCCGCTCAGGGAGCATTGCCTCCGCTGGAGGGTAGGGGAGCAGATGCCCGACTCCGTGAGGTTCTACACGTGCGTGAACCCTCTGCACGAGGACGTCGCAACCCAGCAGTGCCCTGAGTACCGCCCCGACGAGAAGGTGACGTTCGCCCGCGGTATGGTGAACCTCTTCAACGACGACATGCCTCGCCGACTGGAGCCTGCCGTGCGCTACGCCATCATCGGCAAGACCTGCCGCACGTACTATTACGAGTACCGCAACGGCCAGCGCGTCATCCCGCCACGCCTACAGCAGTTCATCCGCGACACCTTCCTGCGCGAAGGCTGGACCGCCCCCGTCCACTTCGACACTTACTTCGAGGACTACGACTGGTAGTTCTCGTTTTTTCTGGCTTGCGAAAAACTTCGCATAATTTCATGCGAAAAAGTGCGCATATCGTAATTAACTTATTTTGAGCGTATTTTTGAACTGAGAAGCGATTTTAATTGCAGAATATGCTTCACTTTTCACTTTTTCTTTGTAAATTTGCGGCCAAAAGCAATTCAAGCAATCTCAAAACCGATGAAAAAGTTCCTCATGATGGCTGCAGTCGCTTTGATGGCTGCAACGGGTGCCCTGGCCCAGCGAATACAAGTGGTTGACAGCGAGGGGAATCCCGTGTCCTACGCCTCCGTGCTGAACCCCAAGGCCGAATACATCGGCATCACCGACCTCGAAGGCGTGGTGCCTGACCTGAAGGGTGCCAAGGACATCACCGTCACTCACGTGGCATTCAAGACCAAAATGAACTACGCCAACGTCCGTCAGTTCGAACGCGACCACAGCATCCCAGCCCTGGTCCCCGCCGTGCAGGCGAAACTTAACGAACTTTGGAAAAGTGAATGAAGATGAAATCAGACAGGTATGAAGGTCAGATGCCAGTCACGGAGCAGCCGTCGCACTTCGACCACCTGGAACAGATGTCTGTAGGGGAACTGCTGCGCGACATGAATCAGGAAGATGTCTCTGTGGCTCAGGTCGTTGGCAAGGCCATTCCGCAGATTCAGGCCTTCGTGGAGGCCATCGAGCCGAAGATGAGGGCAGGAGGCCGTCTCTTCTACGTGGGAGCGGGCACCAGCGGCCGTCTGGGTGTGCTCGATGCCAGCGAGTTGCCGCCTACGTTCGGCGTTCCGGAAGACAGGGTGATAGGCATCTTAGCGGGAGGCGACAGGGCTTTGCGCCACGCAGTCGAGAAGGCAGAGGACTTCCCCGACAGAGGCTGGCAGGACCTGCTGTCGTTCCATCCTACAACTAATGACTCCGTTCTGGGCATAGCCGCCTCAGGCACAACGCCCTACGTCATCGGAGCTGTCCGCGGGGCAAGGGAGAACGGACTCCTGACCGGCTGCATCACCAGCAACCCCGACACCCCCTTGGCAGCAGCCTGCGAGTACCCCATCGAGACCATTGTAGGCCCTGAGTTCGTGACGGGCAGCAGCCGCATGAAGAGCGGCACGGCGCAGAAGATGGTGCTGAACATGATTTCCACCTCGCTGATGATTCGCATGGGCCGCGTCAAGGGCAACCGCATGGTCAAGATGCAGCTCACAAACGCCAAACTCGTGGAGCGTGGCACCCGTATGATTCAGGAATCGCTTGGCCTCAGCTACGTTGAAGCCAAAGAGCGTCTGCTTGAAAAAGGCAGCGTGGATAAAGCGCTGAAAAGTTGAAAAATCTTTGATTTTTAGGGCAAAAACAGACAATTAAAGTACGTCTGACTTAAAGTAGGCTCAAATTTTGAATTATGATATTTGAAAATTGAATTAATTGTTGTAACTTTGCAGTCCGATAGTATTATGAAACAGAAAATTCTTATCACAGGAGCAAGTGGCTTCATTGGCAGCTTTGTCGTTGAGGAAGGGCTTCGACTTGGGTTTGATGTATGGGCTGGAGTTAGAAGTTCCAGCAGCCGAAAATACCTGAAGGACGAACGCATACATTTTGCCCTTCTCGATATGCAGCATCCTGACAAACTCCGTTCCCAGCTTCAGGCCTACAAGGCCGAGATGGGCGGCGGATGGGATTATGTCGTGCATGTTGCGGGCGCTATCAATCGACTTCACCGCCAAGAATTTTTTGCTACCAACACTGAAGGCACCAAGAACCTTATCAATACTTTGCGTGACACAGAGATGGTACCACGTCGGTTCGTGTTTTTGAGCAGTCTAAGTATCTTCGGTCCCATTCGTGAAAAACCTGTCCGACTGCCCACTGCCGACAATCCTTGGATTTATGCTCCTATTCTCCTCTCTGACGAACCTAAGCCCAACACAGCCTACGGTGAGAGTAAACTTGCTGCTGAGCGCTACCTTATGGGGCAACGGGACTTTCCTTATACCATTCTGCGCCCAACGGGTGTTTATGGGCCGCGTGAACATGACTACCTTCTTATGGCACAGAGCGTAAAGCAGCATATCAACATTGCCGCAGGCCTCACGCCTCAGGAGATAACTTTCGTCTATGTAAGAGATGTCGTACAGGCTATCTTCAAAAGCATGGACGCTCCAAAGGCCGAATGCAAAGCTTACTTCCTGAGCGATGGACATGTATATAACAGTCGCAGCTACAGTGACCTCGTCCAACAGTATCTGGGAGGACCTTGGGTGTTGAATTTGAAGTTGCCGCTTTGGTTGCTGAGAATTGTTTGTTGGTTGAGTGGAAAGGTAAGTCGTCTGACCGGTAAGAGGAGTCCGCTCAACGACGACAAGTACCACATCCTGTCACAGCGCAACTGGCAATGTGACATCCAGCCAGCCATTGAAGACTTCGGTTATGACCCCCAATGGCCGCTGGAGCGTGGTGTGGAAGAAAGTATCCGCTGGTATCGTCAGGAAAACTGGCTTTAATTTTTCAGGCGGACGGTGGTCTTGGCTGTTGTGACAGCACCCATCGTGTTGTAGTTTAGTTCCGAAGTGATGCTATTCACCCATCCGTCGGCGGTCAGGGTAAAGGTGGCGTTTTCCTTTATCTCCATCTTCATCATGCCGCTGTTCAGAACCATATCGATGTTCTGCTTGAGGGTCTCAGCCTGACTGGGCATGAGCTTTTCCACCTGGGCGATGACCAACTGCTTCAGCTCCTCCTTGCTGAGGTCCATTGTGGAGGTAGTCTGGATGGTGCCGTCATCATTCACGGTATAGGTGCGCTTCAGATTCATGCCCTGGCCATTTTTGAACTCATCCTGCAGACCTGTTGTTATGGTCTTGCCTATCATCGTAAGGGGGCTGGTATTCGCCTGCAAGCTCTGAAGGAGGGATTCTTCACTTATATTGTTCATTATCTGCTCTTTCAGCATTTCTTTTGTCAAGCTGGCTGGCATGGGAACCTCAGCAAGGAGTTTGTCTATTCCCTTCCCTGCCTTGTTCTTTATTTCCTCATAGTTGAGAATCTTCGTCACCTTACCATCTTTGTCAGTAGCATAGGTGGTGTGTATGTCCTTCATAATTTCCGTGCTGAGGCTGAAGATGCGACCCATCTGGTCATTCTGGTCAGCATCGGTCTTTATGCTGCTCATCACGATGTCTAAGACATACCCGTCGGCTGTAGCATCTTTCACCTCATATTGGGTTTCCGTGGTCAGAGTAATGGGCTTTTGATTGGCTACGGTGGTCACAGCCTCCACAACATACGTTTTCTTCATGCCCTTCTCCATCTTCGGGCTTACCTTAACCTGAGCATTTACCAATAATGCAGCGAGCAGCAGAGTGCTCATCAAAAAGAACTTTTTCATTTGAATGAATATTTGTGGTTGTTCAAAATTCGCGTGCAAAGATACAACAAAAAGAGAAAAGAGGATAGTGAAAAGTGAAAAATTTGCTACCACATTGATAATTTTGAATTTTGAATTTAGAAATTTTGAATTAAAATCAGTACCTTTGCAGCGCGTATTGTATATAATAATGTAGCAAGATATGGATTTTGAATTGAAAATAGTGCAGGCTGTCGAGGCCATAGTGGAGGAACTCTATGGTCAGCAGGTGCCTGAGAAGATGGTACAGTTGCAGCAGACAAGGCCTGAATTCGAGGGGCAGGTGACGCTCGTTGTCTTCCCTTTTACCAAGATGAGCCACAAGGCGCCGGAAGTTACGGGGCAGGAGATTGGCGAACGCCTCCAGGAGAAGCTGCCGGAGGTCGTCAGCGGCTTCAATGTCGTGAAGGGATTCCTGAACATCAGCATCGCTTCCGCACAATGGATAAGCATCCTCCAGGAGATTTACGAGAACCCCAACTACGGCTTCACACCCGTCACAGACGACAGTCCGCTGGTGATGATTGAATATTCAAGCCCCAACACCAACAAGCCTCTCCACCTGGGGCACGTCCGCAACAACCTGCTCGGATGGGCTTTGGCACAGGTGATGCAGGCCAACGGCAACAAGGTGGTGAAGACCAACATCGTGAACGACCGCGGCATCCACATCTGCAAGTCGATGCTGGCCTGGCTGAAGTGGGGCAACGGCGAGACACCCGAAAGCTCAGGCAAGAAAGGCGACCACCTCATCGGCGACTACTACGTGGCCTTCGACAAGCACTATCGTCAAGAAGTGGCTGAACTTGTGGCACAGGGTATGGACGAAGAGCAAGCCAAGCAAGAGGCTCCGCTCATCAGGGAAGCCCACGAGATGCTTGTCAAATGGGAGCAGAACGACCCCGAGGTGCGTGCCCTCTGGAAGAAGATGAACGAGTGGGTCTATGCCGGCTTCGACGAGACCTACAAGGCTTTGGGTGTCAGCTTCGACAAGATTTACTACGAGAGCGAGACCTATCTGGAGGGCAAGGAGAAGGTGGAGGAAGGTCTCGAGAAAGGCTTCTTCTATCGCAGGGAAGACGGCTCTGTCTGGGCTGACCTCACGAAGGAAGGACTCGACGAAAAGCTTCTGCTTCGCTCCGATGGTACCAGCGTCTATATGACGCAGGACATCGGTACGGCCAAGCTCAGATTCCAGGACTATCCCATCGACAAGATGATTTACGTGGTGGGCAACGAACAGAACTACCACTTCCAGGTGCTCTCGATTCTGCTCGACAAGCTCGGCTTCAAGTGGGGCAAGGACCTCGTGCACTTCTCCTACGGAATGGTGGAACTGCCAAACGGCAAGATGAAGAGCCGCGAGGGAACCGTAGTGGATGCCGACGACCTCATCGCCACAATGATTCAGGACGCAAGGGAGCTCTCCGCCGACAAAGTCAACAAGCTGGAGGACATCACGGAGGATGAGGCTCAGGAGATTGCCCGCATCGTCGGAATGGGCGCCCTCAAATACTTCATCCTCAAGGTCGATGCCCGCAAGAATATGCTCTTCAACCCAGAAGAAAGCATCGACTTCAACGGCAACACAGGTCCCTTCATCCAATACACCTATGCCCGTATCCGTTCCATCCTTCGCAAGGCTGCGGAAAATAATATACAATGGCTGGTGCGCGATGTACAAGGTATATCCCTCGCTGAAAAGGAAATCAGCCTCATCCAGCACCTGCAGGGCTTCCAGGCAGCAGTCAAGCAGGCAGGAACCGACTACAACCCCAGCTGCATCGCCAACTATTGCTACGATCTGGTGAAGGAATACAATCAGTTCTATCACGACTTCAGCGTGCTGCACGAAGAGGACGAGAAGAAACGCCTGTTCCGCATTGTTCTTTCTGCCGCCGTCAGTCAGGTCGTCAAGAAAGCTATGGGACTTTTAGGAATTGAAGTGCCGGAAAGGATGTAGTAAAGTTGAAAAGGTGAAAAAATTGAAAAGGTGAATAAGGGGAAAGCATGGATTACGAGAAGCTGAAAGGTATAGTCGATTTTAATGCTATTGCAGTCGATGCCGGCTGTAGCGGCAATCCTGGTGCAATGGAGTACCAAGGGGTGTATCTCGGCAACGAACAGAGGCTCTTCCATTTCGGCCCCATCCAAGGCACCAATAACATCGGCGAATTCCTCGCTATCGTCCATGCTTTGGCCTTCATCAAGAAGAACGGCTGGGACATGAAAGTCTATAGCGACAGCATCAGCGGTATGGCTTGGGTGCGCAACAAGAAAGCAAAGACCACCCTTCAGCGCAACGAACAGACTGCCCAGGTGCTCGACCTCGTCATTCGAGCCGAGAATTGGCTTTGGCAAAATCCAAAACATGCCGAAGTGCTTAAATGGAATACAGAAGAATGGGGTGAAATCCCTGCAGATTTTGGAAGGAAGAAATGAAACGTAACATTCATTATTTAGAGTATATCTATTGTCACCTGCTTATCATCTTCCTGTTAGGCAGAATAGGTTTTATCTTGAACAATCGCTGTGTGCATCAGCTTTCGTTCGTCGATGCTTTTGGTGCCTGTTGGCGTGGCTTCGTGGGGCACGACCTTATGGTGGCGGCCATGTTGCTCGCCGTACCTTGGCTCGTAGGACTCCTCGCCTTGCGTCGTCCCAGCCTGCAACTCAGGGCTTGGCTTGCTCCATACTATATCGTTATGGGACTGGTTGTTTCGGCTATCATCGTTGCCGATGCCGTGATGTACGAGTACTGGCAGTTCAAACTCGGCATGGTGGTTCTGAGCTATGCTGCCTCACCCGAAGGTGCTACCAATAGTGTCAGCTTCTCGTATATCTTAGTGCGTGTTGTGACATTCCTCCTGTTGGCACTTTGGACGATAGTTCCCAGCATCATGCTCACCCCGAAGAAACTGCCTTCAGGCCATTCTGAGCGTCTCTGGATGCGCAACATCAGCATCATCTGGATTTTCCTGATTGTATCCGGTTTCTGTTTCATGCACGAGGGCGATGTCTATGGAAATCCCCGTGCCTTGCTGGCCAATCATGCTGCGGTCAATCCCGTTTATGCCTTTGCCAGTAGTGTCCGTTTCACCGATAATTACGCCAAGCGTTATGACTACCTTCCCGAAGAAGAGAGGGCCGACCTCTTCCAAGGTCTCTACCCGGAGCCAGCCGACGACATTCAGGACACCTTGCTCACCTCGCAGCGTCCCGATATTCTCTTGGTCTTCATCGAAGGCTTTGGCAGCCGCTTTGTCAAGGAGCTGGGTGGTTTGCCCGACGTGGCTCCCGGCTGGAGCCGACACATTCCGCAAGGCATCTTTTGGGAGAACTACTACAGCAACTCCTTCCGAACTGACCGCGGCACCGTCTCTGCCTTCTGTGGCTGGTTGAGCTATACAGATATTGGCCTCATGAAGCAAAGGGAGTTCCATCCCGCTCTTCCATCCCTTGCCCGCTCTTTGGAACGGGAAGGCTACGAGACATCCTACATCTACGGCGGAGCGATGACGAACATGGGCAAGCAGCAATACCTGGAGGACATGAACTTTGCTCATCTCTACGACAATACCGCCTTCACTCTTGAACAGAAAAGCGGCGGTTGGGGCGTAAACGACAGCACAGCTCTGCAGAAAGCCTGCGAGCTTATTTCTAACTGGAAAGACGGCCACCACTTCCTGGTGGCTCAGACACTCTCCAGCCACGAACCGTGGGATGTGCCCTATCATCGTCTTGAGGACGAGAAACTCAATGCCTTCGCCTATACCGACTACAGCATTGCCTGCATGGTTGATAGCCTGCGACAACTGCCACAATGGGACAACCTGCTTGTCATCATGATACCAGACCACGGGTTCCTCTACAAGCAAAGCTACGACGACCCAGGCTTCTTCCATGCTCCTATGCTCTGGATGGGTGGTGCCATTCGCGAGCCACGCAAGATGGACATTCTTATGAACCAAAGCGACATTCCGGCAACCTTGCTCTCGCAGATGGGCATCCGCCACGACGAATATCCCTGGAGCCGCAACGTCCTGAGCAAAACATACACTTATCCCTTCGTCTATTGCAACTATCCCGCAGGTCTCCTTTTCACAGACAATACAGGTACAAGCATATACGACATTTCCGGCGATGTTACGATTGTAGAACAGCCCGCTGACGACGGCCTGCGTGTCCGTCGTGCTAAAGCTATCCTGCAAACCAGTTACGACCAGCTGGACGAGATGAAAATTATAAGGAGAAACAGATGATAAAGCAATTCCTTGAGATAGTTTCCCGTTATTTCCGACCTTACAAGATGTATATTGTTTGGTCTATTGTGTTGAATTTCGTGGCACAATGGCTTAACGTCTTCTCGTTCGTGGTGCTCATTCCCATTCTGAACATTCTCTTCAAGATAGACCAAAACGTTTATACCTATCAGGAATGGACTTGGGGAACGCTGAACAAGGACATCATCGTCAACAATGCATACGCCTGGGTGCAGGAACAGATAGCCAGTAACGGAGCTTTCCTCACGCTGTGTCTGATGGGTGGCATACTTGTCTTCATGACTTGTCTGAAATGTATCGGCTATTGGGGCGCAGCAAACATCATGATGCCGCTGAGCACAGGTGTCGTTCGCGATATCCGTATGGACATGTACAAGAAAATTATGCGCTTGCCCCTGAGTTTCTTCTCGGCAGAGCGCAAGGGCGATATCATTGTTCGTATGAGCACAGATATTCAAATCGTTGAGAACTCTGTTACCTCAGCCATTAGCACCCTCATACAGCAGCCTATCGCCATCATTATTTGCTTCATTACCCTTTTCACCGTCAGCTGGCAATTGACCGTCTTTGTGCTCGTTGTCACACCACCTGCAGCTTGGATTATGGGTACCGTGACCAAAAAACTAAAAAGTCGTTCGGCAAGCGTTCAGGCAGGTCTCTCGGAGATTATGGCACAGATAGAGGAGACACTCAGCGGCCTGCGTATCGTCAAGGCTTTCATAGCCGAAGACAAGATGGCCAAGCGCTTCAACTACATAAACAATGAGTTTCGTAAGGGTATGATAGGCATGATGATGCGCATCAACGCAGCACATCCTGTATCGGAATCGATGGGTACGCTCATTATTGTCATCGTGTTGCTTTTCGGCGGTTGGCTGATTCTCGAAGGCGACGGCTTTATCGACGCTTCAACCTTCATCTTCTACATGGTCATCCTCTATAGCGTCATCAATCCCATCAAGGACCTCACACGCCAGGCTTATATGATACCCCTGGGACTTGCCTCAATGGACCGTATCGACTACATCCTCAAGGCAGAGAACCCCATCAAGGAAGTAGCAGAACCGAAGCCCTTGGACAGCTTCGAACAGCAGGTTGAACTTCGCGATGTTTCTTTCTATTATAATGAAGGCCGCGATGTCCTCAAGCATATCAACCTCACCATACCGAAGGGCAAGACGGTTGCTTTGGTGGGACAATCCGGTTCAGGCAAATCGACGCTCGTGGATTTGATACCTCGTTATCACGATGTGCGCAGCGGACAGATACTTGTTGATGGCAAGGATATTCGCGACGTCAGGATACACGACCTCCGTGCACTCATCGGCAATGTCAATCAGGAGGCTATTCTTTTCAACGATACCTTCTACAACAACATTACTTTCGGTGTGGAGAATGCCACAATGGAGCAGGTCATCGAGGCTGCCAAGATTGCCAACGCTCACGACTTCATCATGGAGACAGAAAAGGGCTATGATACGGTCATAGGTGATAGGGGAGGACGCCTCTCCGGAGGACAGAGACAACGCGTCAGCATAGCTCGTGCCATCCTCAAGAATCCGCCCATCCTCATCCTCGATGAGGCTACGTCGGCTCTCGATACAGAGTCAGAACACTTGGTGCAGGAAGCATTGGACCGCCTCATGAAGTCGCGCACCACAGTTGCCATCGCCCATCGGCTCTCTACCATCAAGAATGCCGACATCATCCACGTCATCTACGAAGGTGAGATAGTTGAAAGCGGCCAACACGATGAACTCATCGCCAAAGACGGCTACTACAAACGCCTCTACGACATGCAGCAGCTGTAGAGGAAGCAAAAGGAAAAAACATAATTCGAGATTATATTAACATTAACATGAGACAAACGAGGATTGCCAATCATCAAACCTGCTGTGGCTGTTCTGCGTGCAAACAAGTTTGTCCGAGAAGGTGCATCACGATGCAGGAAGACAGTGAGGGCTTTCTGTATCCTGTCGTGGATGAGTCAAAATGCTTAGATTGCGGATTGTGCGAAAAGGTTTGTCCTTCAATGTCTCTTTTTTCAAAACAAGTTCCTCTGAAAGTTTTTGCTGCCATCAATATCCAAGAGGATGTCCGCCTCAAAAGCAGTTCTGGAGGTATCTTTTCTTTGTTGGCAGAAAAATGTGTCAATCAAGGTGGTACGGTATATGGAGCCAGATTCACTCCTTCTTGGATGGTTGAACATAGTGGAACAGACAGGATGAAAGACATTCCTTTTTATCGAGGCAGTAAATATGTGCAAAGTAAAATAGGGCATTGTTTCATTGAAGTGAGAAATCTGCTAGAAGAGGGCAAGCCCGTAATGTTTGTAGGCACACCTTGTCAAGTGTCAGGTTTACAGCTTTTTTTGGGAAAATCATACAAACATCTTCTAACTGTCGATTTCGTTTGTCATGGTGTATCAAGTCCTCAAATTTGGAAATGGTACATCAATGATGTAGCAAAAAAATTAGTCAGGAAAAGTTGGTTTAACAGAATTATTTACGCAAAAGATCCTATAAGAGCAATTCGTAAAATTGAGTTCAGGAATAAGGATAACGGATGGAAACGATTTAATGTGGTTATAGAATTAGCAGGAATACAAAATAATAGATTTTCTTCCGTCCACTACGAGAATTCTTACATGAGGTCATTTCTACTTAATCTCAATCTTCGCCCCTCGTGTTATCATTGTTCGAGCAAAGAAGGACGAAGCCAGAGTGATATAACCTTGGCTGATTTTTGGAATGTACATAGAGTAATAGAAGGCTTTGATGATGACAAAGGAACAAGTCTTGTCCTGATAAACACAGAGAAGGGTGCTTTGGCTTTCAATGAAACGGGGTGTCGTAGTCAAGAGGTAAAATTCGAGGATGCGATTCAATACAATCCATCATGGAGAATTTCCTATGAAGAAAATGATAAGAGGCCTGTCTTTTTCCAAAAATACAAAACCAATTTCACAGACTTCATCTGAAATGTTTAACTATAGATGTAAATGAGAATCGCTATCACCACATTTTTCCAGTCCCAGACAAATTACGGACAGCTATTGCAAGCTTTTGCTTTGCAGCAGGTTCTTATGCGAATGGGACACTTCCCCTATATCATTCGTTACGGATTTCATGAATCTCTTCCCCTGACTCTTGGAATGGAACCAATAGAACCCAATTTCGACAAACTACTGGACAAAGCAAAGTGGGAAGTGGCAAAGTCAGGTTGCTCAGCCAATCGATATTTTGATGACTTTCGCCAAAATCACCTGAATCTTTCCAAGAACGCATACAACCATCTTGAAGAAATACAGTTGTTTCCTCCTATTGCGGATTGTTATCTAACAGGAAGTGACCAAGTTTGGGCTCAGTTACTTTCCTATATTGACAATCAGATATACTTCCTTAATTTTGGTCCTGAGAACATCCTGCGAATCTCGTATGCTCCCAGTTTTTCTTTAAAATCCTATCCTCCAGAATTAGATGGTCAATTGAAAGAGTGTTTGAATCGATTCGATGCCATAAGTGTACGTGAGAAGACAGGTATAGATATTTGTAAGAATGTGGGATCTAATGCCAAATGGGTAGCAGATCCTACGATGCTTTTGGACGGAGACTATTATCGCAGATTGGCAAAGGAGTCACAGATGGAGCTTCCGGTCAACTATATGTTTGTTTATCATGTCAATGTTAAACGAGAAGATTTTCCATTTTGGAGTGACTTCAATCGCTATAATTTCAATCAAGGGATTCGAGCCATTGCAGTTCATGCCAATGGAGAGGGACAATCAGATATAGAATTCATAGAAAATGCAGAATACTTTTATCCTTCTATCCAAGATTGGATACGGATTATTGACGGTAGCCAGTATGTGTTGACGACCTCTTTTCATGGCATGATTTTCTCAATTCTCCTTCATAAACCTTTTTTTGTGGGATTGAGACCCGAGAGTATGTTCGCGGGGAATGACCGCATTATTTCTGTCCTTGCTGATTTGGGATTGCAGGAACGAATCATTACAGATGACATGAATCTACAGAAGATAATGCAGGAACCCATCAACTGGAATGAAGTAGATGAAAAATTAGAAGCCATTCGGTCCGTTTCTCTTGCATTTCTTAAAGAGCATTTAGGATGCAAAAAAGGTGCATGGGAAATACAGCAATGGAAACAATATTGTTTAGAAGAGGTGAATAAGTTCATCTTTTCTAAAAGAAAAGAAAAAGAAATTTATGAGCAAAGATTTCTTCAAATTCAACAACAAAACGTTGCACTCCAGCAACAAACATCAGAACTTCAGAGAGAAATAGAATCGCTTAATGCAGAGAGAAACAGGTTGATACAGAAGAAAAAAAAGTATTTGAATATAGGACGATGGCTCATTGGCCTATTGATTGTTTCTTTTGTGTTAGTAATCTTTTCATACGCATCATAATTTTTTATTATACGATATGAAAGTCTTATACGATAGCCAAGCTTTTGATATGCAGACTCATGGAGGAGTTTCAAAATGTTTTGCAGAGCTTTATAAGCACCTTCCTCCAGAGGTGGAAGCTTATATTGGAATCAAGGAAACAGAGAATGTATATCTTCGTGAAATGGGCTTTGCAAACAAATATGATGACTATAACAGATTTCTTAAAAAAGGGAAATTTCCATTAAAGCGGGTTCTTTATAAAGCAATAAGAAATATCCAAACAGGACATTTTAAAAGTTGGGACCGATGGCCGCAAATGAATAGGTTCGAAACAGAACGCTTATTGAAACAGAAAAACTTTGACGTGTTTCATCCTACTTTTTTCAACGATTATTTCCTTCCTTTGTTAAAGGATAAGCCTTTTGTTTTAACTGTGCATGATATGATTCCAGAGTTGTTCCCCAAATACTATTCTTCCCAAGAACCTCAGATTCTAATGAAGAGAAAATTAATACCTGTGGCAACACATATTGTGGCGGTTAGTGAGCAAACAAAAAAAGATATAATAAATATTTTTCAAATACCTGAAGAAAAGATTACAGTTATATATCATGGTGCAGACACGAAGCCATATTATCCCTCTGTGGAGACCAATTATGATTTTGAATACTTGTTATATATAGGTGAGCGTCATATGTATAAGAACTTTATGCCTTTTTGTCGCGACTGTATGCCAATCCTGCAACGGCACCATGATTTGAAAATTGTATGTACTGGTAAACCATTTACACCAGAAGAAAAGTTCTTTTTTGAAGCTTTTGGAATGAAAGAACGTTTCATACATCTTTTTGTAGAAACGCATCAGGAACTCTTAGATTTATATCATCATGCGATTGCTTTCGCTTATCCATCTTCTTATGAAGGATTTGGAATCCCCATATTAGAGGCCTATACCGCCGATTGTCCCGTTATGCTCAATCGAGCTAGTTGCTTTCCTGAAATTGCCGGAGATGCTGCGGTTTATTTCAATATGAGAAATAACTCATCCGATTTTGAGGAAATGTTTGAGTATGTTTACCACATGAATAGCCTTGAACGCGAACAATTATTAGCAAAACAACGTGAACGTCTTAAGTCGTATTCCTGGGATAAATCTGCTTTGGCTTTGACACATGTTTATCAAAATCTTTGTTGATATGAAAATCTCTGTAATCACTGTTGTTCTGAATGACTTGGAAGGACTCAAGAAAACTGTGAATTCTGTTCTTTCTCAGAGAGGAGAGGATTTTGAATACATTATCTTGGATGGTGGCTCTACTGATGGGAGTTGGGAATATATTGAGTCGTTGAATTTCAGGGGTATGAAGAAAAGTGCGCCAGACACAGGCATTTATAATGCCATGAATAATGCGGTTCTGTTAGCTAATGGCGAATACTGTTTGTTCTTGAATGCAGGTGACACTTTTTATGACGAGCAGGTGTTACAGAAGGCAGGTACTATAATTGGTCGGTCGGATTTTTATGTTGGGCATACGATGGAGATTGGAAAAAGTGTTATTAAGGGTTGGGCACCAAACGCACTAACTCTTGACTATCTGATGAGAACCTCTATCTACCATCAGTCCACATTCATACGTCGGAAACTTTTATTGGATTATCCTTACAACGAGCATCACAAGGTCGTTTCTGACTGGGAATTCTTTTTTGAAAGATGGCTGAGTGGGTGTACTTATGAGAAATTAGATTTTTTCATTTCAAACTATTATCTGGGTGGTTTCAGCTTTGTGAATAGGGATTTGATAGCTATTGAACGTGAAGAATTTCTGGAAAAACTGCTACCTAAGAGAATTTTAGATGGTTCCTACCTCGGTAAGCAAGATTGTGTCCAAGAAGACGATAATTATGAACAGAAAAGAATACGCAAGACTATGTCAAAACCTGCTATACGGCGCGACTTGAACTTGATTCGTTATGGATTCAAATTCCTTTTTAAGGATATGTTTAAACTGAAATGATGGAAGGACCTTATCCACAAGAAAAAAAAATCAGAGTTCTGATGGATTCTCAAGCTTTTGATATGCAGACTCATGGAGGAGTTTCTCGCTCCTTTGCTGAATTAATCAGTCACATGCCAAAGGACATCAATCTGTGCCTTCCTATTGTTGAGAGTCGGAATGTTTATTTGAAGAAGATGGGTTTGGCTCCAGATAAAGATTATTATATGGAGTATTGTAATGGTCATCCTACATCTTTAAAGAGGTTCTGTTACAAGTTTACCACAAATATAAAAACAGGACATTTTCGTAGGTGGGATAGAATGCCTCAGCTTAGCCTTTTCGAGGCGGAACGAAAACTTGTCCAAGGCGAGTTTGATGTGTTTCATCCCACATATTATAATCCATATTTCCTTCGAAAGATTGGTTGCAAACCTTTTGTTCTTACGGTTCATGACATGATAGCGGAACTGTATTCGAATACCTATAGGTTCAGGGATGGCCAGCTTAATGGAAAACGTAAACTCATTCCTTTGGCATCTCATATCATAGCGGTTAGTGAACATACAAAACAGGATATTGTCAATCTGTTCGGTATCGCACCAGAGAAGATAAGTGTCATATATCATGGCATAGACAAAAATCCGTATGTTCCTGTTTCTGGAGGAAACGCATACGGACGCTATATCCTGTATGTAGGAGGGAGGAATAAATATAAAAATTTTTCACGCTTTGTTCATGACATAACTCCTGTTCTTAATAATCATCCCGATTTATTGGTGGTTTGTACGGGAAAACCATTTCGCAAGGAGGAATTACGTCTGTTGCAGGATTCGGGGTTTATAAATAGGTACAAGCAATTATTTGTTGAGTACAATCAGGAACTGTTAGATCTTTATCACTATGCTCAAGCATTTGTATATCCTTCCGAATATGAAGGCTTTGGAATACCTATCCTTGAAGCATACAAGGCAGGATGTCCTGTTGTGCTCAACCGAGCCAGTTGCTTTCCTGAAATTGCTGGTAATGCTGCCATATACTTTGGTTTTGATGGGAATGGACAAAGTCTGCAAGAAAGAATAGAAGATCTCCTTTCTTGGACTCCTGATCAGAGGGAGCAGTTAATTTGTTGTCAACGTCAACGCCTCCAACGCTACAATTTGGAGAATACCGCACGTAAATTAGCAGGTGTATATAGAAAAGTAGCTTTATCTACAGTAGAAGGTTAAGCTGCTGAATAACATAGAATCTTAAAAATCTTCTCTGTAAACGAAATATAATGGGTTAAAGGAATTCTACAGAAATGGACGTAATATGTATTCATGAACAATAAAAGTTGTTGTTGCTTGTGTATGTCGAAAGAAAGTAGTAAATTTGCCCTCGAGATGAAAAAAATAGCAGCACTCACGATGGTTCGTAATGACGAGTTCTTCCTGCGCAAGTGGGTGGAGTATTATGGTCGCGAACTGGGTAAGGAGAACCTCTATATCTACTACGACGGGGAGGATCAGGTCATTGCAGACTTTTGTCAGGGTACCAATGTCTCTCGGCATCCCAAAATAGGCACGCAAGTAGTTGCTGCTGAGAAAGCTCGGCTGAAGTTCCTTTCGGAAAAGGCAGCAGAGCTATTTGCTAAGGGTTATGACTTGATAATCGGAGTGGATGCCGATGAGTATATTGTTGTTGACCCTAAACTGGGCTTGAACCTGGGAGAGTTTCTATCGCAGCAAGAGATTGATGTCTGCCTTTCTCCTTTGGGACTTGATTTCGGTCAGAAATTGGGTGAAGAGGGCGACCTTTCTTTCCAGGAGGCATTTCTTGCTCAGCGACATTATGCCCAGATTGGTACGCGTTATACGAAGCCTTCGATTATTGCTGAGCCCTGTCGATGGGGCAGCGGTTTCCATCGCGTCAAAGGGCACAATTTCCATATTGTACAGGACTTGTATCTTCTGCACTTCGGCTATGCAGATAAGAGAATATTGGAGGAACGTTTGGGAGACAAGGACCGTATGGCTCAGGGATGGGAGAGGCATATCTACAAGCGTAGCCGCACCATCAGGTATGTAACGGAAAAGAAGGGACGAGATTTCGACCGCTGGACGCGCTTCGCACGCATCTGCCAGACATGGTGTCGTCCGCCATACGCTCTGAACAAGCCGGCAATGTTTGAACTAAGAATTGTTGTCAAGATACCAGAAAGATTCAACAATGTTCTCTAATATATCATCCATAGAGGCCCTAAAGAATGACACCATTCTAAAGTCTGCATTTGGCAATGCGGCATGTGCGGAGCCTATGGTTTCTGTCGTGACCGTTTGCTTTAACCCATTGAAAGATGGTCGCGAAGAGCTCTTGGTAAAGAATCTTGAATCTGTGCAGCAGCAAGTGGGAGTGACGGTTGAACATCTCATTATCGATGGCGATTCTTCCGACGGAACTCTTGATTTCCTCAAAACATTTGACAACAAGCGACATAATATCCGTATTCTGAGCAAGGCTGATACAGGTATCTATGATGCCATGAACCGCGGTATAGCTCTTTCGAGTGGCAAGTACGTCACTTTCCTCAATTCCGATGATTTCTACCACCGTCCTCATGGGCTTGCCCTATCCGTAAAAGCTTTGGAGGAGAGCGGTTGCAGTTTCTCATTTGCACCGATATTGCCGGCAGGTTCCCGTTTCCTCCATCAGTTGCACAGGCATCCGCAGCTTCATCTTCACAGAATCTTCATTTCTCCGACCATACCACACCAATCCATGTTGTATCGGCGTTCAACTCTTGTTGAGCTGGACGGCTATGACCCTTCCTACCGCATGGGAGGCGACCACGAACTGACACTCCGCCTTATTGCTGCTGGTCACAAAGCATGTTTTGTGGAAGGGGCCTTTGTTACTTTTGCCGAAGGTGGATTCTCAACGCAGAATAATACCCTTAAAATTCACGAAAAAAAGCGTAGAGTGAGGCGCTTTCACAAGAAAGTCTTTGGCGTGGAATTCTCGAATGAGGATATCGATACGTTGGTGCGACGTTATCGTTATCCGCGTAAATACCTTTCAATCTATGTCGCGTCGCAGCGGATGATTGACCAGACTTTTGTGGGGATACCTCAGAGCCTATGGGTAAGGCTGTTGCATCGCTTCAACTTCTGGAAGTATTATCTCAAGTGTCAGTTTGGCATCTGAGCAAGTAAAAGCGTTGGATTATTCTTTGAGCAGCTCCTCTGCGAACTGGCTGATGCGAGCATAGATTTCGTCGCTTACTTGGTCCAATGCGTAGAAGCAAGCGAAGCAAACCTTGCTGCCGGGTTTGGTAACACGGTGCAATGCCCATTCCAGTTCCATCATGCTTTTCTTGGAGTAATATCGCATAAGTACGGGACGAACTGGACGTAGTTGCACTCTTCCCTCGCTCCATAGCTGTATGTAGCAGATTTCGTCGGTGCGGAAGTGTTGAAGGCTTCGGAAGCGATTCTGAATGTTTTGAATGAGCCGTTCGGGGTGTTGGGTGTAGAATCTCTCCAGAGTGCTGCGGAGCAGGGGGTATGGGGTATGTGCGAGGCGGATGAATATGCTATCGTTGCCTGCGATGGCAGCTGCATTCATCATCCGTTGTATATGGTTCACGCGGCAGGATAAGCCGCAGGAGTATTTGAACGAGTACCAGAGTCTATTCCAGAAAAGGGAGCATTTGCGAGCATGCAGGAGAACGTGTCCTGGTTGGGGGAAGAACATATCGGGTGTGACAGGACGGCAAACCATGAAGTCGTCGTTGAGGTATATGTAGTGTTCGCTCAAGCCTGGGATTCTCCAAAGCATGGCTTCGATGCTGGAGGTACAGAATGTGGGCAGATACTGTTCATAGCCGCGAAAAATGACGCGGTGATCCACTATCTCCAAGGGTATGCGGCTTTCCACGTGAGGGTCCTGGTTATCTGTAACGAGGAAGATGCGTCGCACCCAAGGCATGAATTTGTTCACTGAGCGCACACACCAGTATATCTCGCCTCTGTTGGCATAGCGTGTGGGAGCGGCAATGTCCTTTTCGTGTGCTTCTTTTGGTTGGATGTATTTCGCTCTCTTGGCGTTGAGCACAGGGTCATTCCCGTCCACCCAGGTAATCACTACATCAATGTCAAACGTCTTTCTTACTTCGTTCATACTAAATCTCGTTTATACCAACGGTTGTGCGACCACAGCCACAGTTCGGGCTGACGGCGGATTGTCTGCTCCAACATGTGGAAGAAGGTGAGGGAGAGAGGGTAGGGGCGGTCAGAGAACTCTTGGGGTACAACCATCTCGCGGAAGGTGAGTCGGTAGTGTCCGCGGCTCAGTTTCTCCGCATCGAGATATACTAATTCAGCATTGATTTTCTTGGACAACTCTTCTGCACCAGGGACGACCGACGTTTGTTGACAGAGGAATGTCGTCCAGTCCTTCACTTTCATGCCTCCCATCTTCTGGTCCTGAATGAAGCCACAGAGAAAGGGCTCACCTTCCGAAGCCCATTTCAGCAAGGTACGTACCGTTTGCTTCATTTCAATTTGCTCCGTGTCCCAGCGGTTGCGAATCTCACGCATCAGCGACCCGAAGTATGAATTTTTGATGTGCTTGTATATTTCTGCTCCTTTCTTGGGATTCTTGTAGCGCACACTCACTTCCTGATACCATTCCCAACAGCCGCAATGCCCCAGGAGCATGAAAACATTTTTCCCTTCTGCCGCAATCCGTTCTGGCAGTTCACAATTAAGGACTTCTACGCGCCTGCGCATCTCTTCGTCGGAGATGTTCAGGCACTTGAATGCTTCGATAAAGACGTCACACAGATTGTGGTAGAAGGCTTTCTCGATGCGGATGATTTCCTTTTTGCTTTTCTCGGGGAAAGAGCATCGGAGGTTCTCTCTGACGAGGCGGCGTCTATACCTTATTATATAATATAGAATAGGGAAAGCAAGGTCGCTGAACAGATACAGAACACTCAAAGGCAATCCTGCCACGAGCCGCATCAGGTGATGTCTTTTCTTAGTTCCGTTCTTGTTCATTGTAGAAACCTGTGTTTTGTGTGTTAAAGAGTAGACCAAAGTTTGTACGGGTATTGCCGCATGTGGCTGTTGTAGTAGCGACGGTCGCCTGTGACTTCTTTTCCGATGAAATCGGGCTTTTCGAAGGTGTCGTCCTCGCTTTCCAGCTCTATCTCTGCCATAATGAGCCCTTCGTTGTCGCCCCAGAATTCATCTACTTCCCAAGTGTGCCGCCCGTCGGACGAGGGAACGAGCCATCTTGTCTTTTCGATGATGCCAGGCTCGCAGATGGCCATGAGGGCTTCAGCTTCGTCCAAAGGAATCTCTTTCTCCCATTCGAAGCGGGCAAGGCCTGCCTTGTTGCTGGGGCCTTTGATGGTCAGGTAGCCTTTTTCGCCGCGGATACGGACGCGAACGGTGCGGCCATTGCCTGAGGCAATGTAGCCCTGACTGATGCGGGTGGAGTTGACGGCTTGGCTTTTGAAGTCGCCATTGACGAGGAACTTCCTTTCAATCTCGGTGAGGGGCATGGACTTATGAATTTAAAATTTATAAATTCAAAATTATTCGGCACCGAATTCCATGAGGTAGGCCTTGATGAAGGCATCAATCTTACCGTCCATGACGCCACCCACGTCGCTGGTTTGATAGTTGGTGCGGTGGTCCTTCACGCGGCGGTCATCGAAGACATAGCTCCTGATTTGGCTGCCCCATTCAATCTTTTTCTTGCCGGCTTCGACCTTTGCCTGTTCGGCCATGCGATGCTTCAGTTCCTTGTCGTAGAGGATGGAGCGGAGCAGGCGCATGGCGTTCTCCTTGTTCTTCGGTTGGTCGCGCGTCTCGGTGTTCTCGATGAGGATTTCCTCTTCCTCACCGGTATAGGGGTCTTTGTATTGGTAGCGCAGGCGGACGCCGGATTCTACCTTGTTGACGTTCTGTCCTCCTGCACCGGACGAGCGGAAGGTGTCCCACGAGATGCGAGCCTGTTCGATGTTGACCTCGATGGTGTCATCTACGAGCGGAGTGACAAAGACAGAGGCAAAGCTCGTCATGCGCTTGCCCTGGGCATTATAGGGCGAGACGCGGACGAGGCGGTGTACGCCGTTCTCACTTTTGAGGTAACCGTAGGCGAATTCTCCCTGTATTTCGAGCGTGCAGGACTTGATGCCGGCATCATCACCGTCAAGCAGGTTGCTGACCACGCATTTGTAGCCATGTGTCTCGGCATAGCGCATATACATTCGCATGAGCATTTGTGCCCAATCCTGCGCCTCGGTGCCGCCGGCTCCGGAGTTGATTTTAAGGACGGCATCCATCGAGTCCTCTTCGCGGCGGAGCATGTTCTTGAGTTCCAGTTCCTCAATGGCAGTGATGGCTTTGGCATAGATGGCATCCACCTCGTCCTCGGTGACCAGTTCTTCCTTGTAGAACTCGAAAGCCGTGTCTAACTCGTCGCAAAGAGTCTTGACTTCGGCATAGCCTTTGAGCCATTTCTCCAGGCCTTTGACGAGTTTCATCTGTGCTTCGGCACGTTTCTGGTCGTCCCAAAAGCCTGGAGCTTGCGTGCGGAGCTGTTCTTCTTCGTATTGTATCTTCTTTGAGTCGATGTCGAGGTAGCGGTTGAGCTGGTCTGTACGCTCCTTGACTTCCTTCAATTGGTCTTGAGTAATCACCTTATTTATTTACGATTTAAAGATTTACTATTTACGATTTGTTTACGATTTTATTATTTTATTATTTACAGCGGCAACAATTTTTCATTTTTCACTTTTCATTTTTCACTTTTCACTTTTCACTTTTCACTTCTCCTCATACATCTTGTCAATCTGTTCTTTGTAGAGCTCGTTGAGGACGGGTCTCCTGACTTTGAGGGTGTTGGTGAGTTCACCGCGCTCCATACTGAAGGGCTCGGGCAGCAGGGTGATGCGCTTCACCTGTTCGTAGGAGGCGAGGTCTTGCTGAATGGTGTCGATGCGATCCATGACGAACTGCACAATGGTGGGATTTGCGCAAAGCTCTGCTCGGTCGCTATAGGCGATGCCACGTTTCTTGGCGAGGTCTTCGAGGAGCGAGTATTCGGGTATGACAAGGGCAGAGACGAATTTGTGCTGGTCGGCGATGATGACGATTTGGTCGATGTAGCGATCCACGCAGAATTTCGATTCGAGCATCTGAGGCGCGATGTACTTGCCGTTGCTCGTCTTGAAGAGGTCCTTGATACGCTCGGTCATGAAGAGTTCGCCGTCCTTCATGTAGCCGGCATCGCCCGTATGGAACCATCCCTCCTCGTCAATCGCCATTGCCGTGATTTCCGCTTTGCGGTAGTAGCCTTTGGTGATGGTTTCGCCCTTGAGGAGGATTTCGTTGTTCTTGCCGAACTTCACCTGTACACCGTCGAGCGGACGTCCGATGGAGCCGAGTGTGATGGGCTTGTTCCATCGGTCGCAGGAGACCGTGGCGGTACTCTCCGTAAGTCCGTAGCCGGTTATCATCAGGATGCCAGCCGAGCGTACAAATTCCTCGATGACGGGGGGAATGGCGGCTCCCGCTGTGGGGAAGAAATTGCCTCTCTCCAAGCCGAGAGTCTTGAGGAGGAGTGCAATGATGGTCTTCTCGTAGAAGAGATAGCGCATCTTGAGAGCCAGCGGTGGAACCAGTCCGCGCATCTTGTACTTCACGTTGTATTCCTTGCCGATGCGCAGGGCGTCCTCGAGTATGCGCCGCTGGATAGGGCTCGAGGCGTTCATCTTCTCCTGGACACCGCTATAGACCTTTTCCCAGAAACGTGGAACTGCGCACATACAAGTGGGGTGTACCTCGCGGAGACTCTGCAGGATGTCGGTCGGACGTCGGTTGACAGCCAGCGTGCAGCCCGTCTTGATGCAGAGGTACGACCATCCGCGCTCGAAGACATGGGTGAAGGGCAGGAAATTCATGATGAGGTCTTTGTCGCTGAGCGGCAAGGCTCCGACGTGTCCCCGGAAGGCGGCGTTGTACATGCGGTGCGTCAGCATCACCCCCTTGCTGATGCCCGTCGTGCCGCTCGTATAGAGGATGTTTGCAAGGTCGTCCTCCTCCACCTCTGCGGTAAGGCGTGCAATCTCGTCGCCGCGGTCCTTCCCGTCACCCAAAGCGAGGAACTCGTCGAAGTAGAGGCTCACATTGTCCTGCGGGTCTTTCTGGACATGGGGGTCGAAGATGATGAGCTTCCGCATGGATTGCTCTATCTTGAGGATGCGGTATGCGGTATCGTACTGGTACTGTTCACCGACGAAGATGTACCGTATCTTGGCATCCGAAACCATGTATTTCACCTGCGTCTCGCTCGCTGTGGCATAGAAAGGGATGGTGACTGCGCGGATGCCGTATGCACCGAAATCGACATACATGCACTCCGGAATGTTCTGCGAGAAGACAGCGATGTTCTCCTGCACGCCGACGCCCAGTTCAAGGAGAGCTGAGGAAACGCGGCCGACGGTTTCGGCATAGCTTTTCCACGATATTTCCTTCCATGTCTGCTGTTCGTCGTCACGATAGAGCATGGCGGCCCTGTTGCCATATCTTTCGGCTTGGCTCTGGATGAGAGAGGGTAGGGGACTGGGGTTCTGCATGCTTGAGAAGTTCAAAATTTATAAATTCAAAATTCAAAATTGTAGCACAAAGGTACGGAAAAAAAAGTGAAAAGTGAAAAATTCTTCATTCTTCATTCTTCATTCTTCATTTTTTTGTATTTTTGTAGTCGAAACTATCAGCTTTTGAGTTATGGTGAAGATAAAAGAGATAACGTGCAACAGTCCTATTGAGGCTGAGGGGTTCCGCTCTTTCTTGCGGGAGGCGGGAATAGAGAGCAACATCTTCGACGAAGCGAACAGCAAGGTGGCTCGCGGCATTCTTGACCAGAGAGTCGAGGTCCTCGTGAAGGAGGAAGACTATGAGCAAGCCATGAAGGTCTATCAGTCATATCTGTCCGAGCAGCAGAATGTCATGCCCTGGTGTCCGAAGTGTGGAAGCGAGAATGTGTTTCTCCAAACGAACAAGTGCGCCACCACCCGGAGGTTGCCTCGCTTCCTGGCAGCTTTGCTGGCGTTCGTTCCCATCGGCTTCTGCACGTCCCGAAAGTACGTCTGTAACAATTGCGGTCACGAATGGGAACGGTAATCGATAGGGCTGTGTCCTTGCTTTGCCGACTCATCAGCGTGCCTCGCATCAGCAGGGAGGAGACGGCGGCTGCCGATTTGCTTCAGGAGTATATGACCCATGACCTCGGTCTTGAGGTGAAGCGCGAAGGGAACAATCTGTGGTCGGTGGCACCATGCTTCGATGCCGCGAAGCAGACCTTGCTCCTGAATGCCCATATCGACACCGTCAAGCCTGTGGCAGGATGGCAGCGCGACCCCTTCACACCGACAAGGGAGGGCGACCGCATATATGGCCTCGGCAGTAACGACGACGGTGCCAGCCTGGTCTCTTTGCTCCACGTCTTCGCCGCCTTGGTGAAGCAGTCCCCTATGGGTGGGCTTTACAACCTCGTCTTCCTGGCAAGTGCTGAGGAGGAAGTGAGTGGGAAAGGTGGCATAGAAAGCGTCTTGCCCTTGCTTCCGAACATCGACGTGGCTCTGGTGGGAGAGCCGACAAGCATGCAACCCGCCATCGCCGAGAAGGGCCTCATGGTGCTCGATGTCACGGCAAAGGGCAAGGCAGGTCATGCCGCTCGCGATGAAGGCGACAATGCCATCTACCGTGCCCTCGACGACATGCAGTGGTTCCGCAACTATAAGTGGGAGAAGGAGTCGCCCTTGCTTGGTCCTGTCAAGATGACCGTCACCATCGTAGCTGCAGGCACTCAGCATAACGTCATCCCCGACACCTGCACCTTCACCGTCGATGTGCGTTCCAACGAGTGCTATACGAACCGCGAACTTTTTGGCGAGATTTGCCGCCATGTCCATTCGGAAGTCAAGGCCCGCAGTTTCCGCCTCTCTTCATCGGGCATCGATGTCGGTCATCCCCTTGTTCAGAGAATCATAGAGTTGGGAGGCAAGCCCTTTGGTTCGCCCACTTTGAGCGACCAGGCCCTCATGCCTTACCCCAGCCTCAAGATAGGTCCTGGCGACAGCAGCCGCAGCCATTCAGCCGATGAATACGTGGAAATTCACGAAATCAGCCAAGCAATAGAAATCTACACCGAACTGCTGAAATGAAGAACGTGAGGAAGTTATGAGAGCGGACTTTTGTTATAATTCTATTCTTGAATTCATAGCGAGGACATGCCAACTACCATCATCGTGACGGTCCAGATAGCCTTTCTTCCGGAATCCTTCAATATGTTTCTGGACTGCTGAACGGTTTATTGACAGAACTTCTGCCATCTCAGAGAAAGTGACAAATGGCTTGTCGCAAAGGAGCGCAAGCAGGCGACTGCCATTCTCGCTCCTGAAACAGATTCTCTGGCCGTCGTACCACCAGGTGTCCTTTTCCGCATTCCTTACGATGTCTATCTCACATTGCATTTCCTCACATACCGTCTGGCGGAAGAAAGCGAGGAACGAAGTTATCTTGCCTATTGCAGCGTGAGCACCATCGGAGGGCACTTTGCCTATTTTCTGATCTGCACGATGCAGGGCCTCAATGTATTCTGCCTTTTTGCGGTTGCGGATAACAATCATAGGCCATCCGTGACGGGCCATGATATAGTTCACCATTAGCCGGGCAATACGTCCGTTGCCGTCTTCGAAGGGGTGTATGCGGATGTAGCGGTAATGGAACAAGGCAGCCAACTCCACAGGCGATAGTTTGCCTTCTTGTTCGGCAGCATTATACCAATCCACGAGGTCGCTCATCAGCGAAGCCGTTTCTTCTGGCGAGGCATATTCAAAACGATCGCCATAGCGTGTGATGACGCTATTGGGTCGTGTCTTATACTGCCCGGCATGAACGGTATAACTCGTCGTCCCCCCTCCTGGCAATTCACGATAAACGGTGTAGTCCTCGCGCAGGAGTACCTTGTGCAACTGACGGATAAAGTTCTGAGACAGCGGCATATTTCTGTCTTGCACAGCCTCCTTCACCATCTCCACTCCCACTTGACTGGCTTTCATATCGACAAAATCCTTCAAATCACCTTCGCCGCTCACCTTGCCAAACAGCAACAATAATTCTGTCTGCCCATAGGTCAGTGTATTGCCCTCTATGTGGTTGCTGTTGTAGTTATACTCCGTTGTGAACTTACGTCGCAACAGCTCAGCCTGCTTCTCCGATAGTGGGAAGAGTGACTTCCATTCGTTGTATAGTTCTTCTATTTTCATAAGCATACCACTATTTTATTGGGGGTATATACCACCTTATAAACGTAATTTTTGATATTTTATTGTTCGTACTACCTATTTATGTGGGTTATATACCACCTTTTTAGAGATTTTAGGCATTTACTTGTCGCTTAATTACGGGAATTCATTCTTTCCCTCACGTGGTTTCTCTCATTCCTGTTGCAAAGATACAAAAAAAGCGGGCAAACTCCCAAAAGATTTTGCACTTTTATTTGTTTGCTCGCTCTGATGTCTTGAATTACAGGCTCTATTATAGCCGAGTCGTGACAGACCTCGACTATGGACTATAGACTATGCACTATGCATTCTGGACTATGGACTATGGACTAATATAGTACCTTGACTTTGTCGAGATCGCTCACGCTCGGCATAGCTCAAATATGATTTGGCTCTGCTCTCACTTAATCGCGATCTTTTTCCCATTCTCGATGTAAATGCCGCGGGCAGGTTTGCAAAAAATTTCAATAATCCTTGCATTGTATCGTGTATTTTCGTACCTTTGCAGGCAAAAGAACCATATTATAATGGAAACAATGGAAGAAAGGACAATGCTGAACAAGGCTCAGCTCGACATTCTACAACTGCTGGGACACATGAAGACCGTAGAGCAGGCCAACGAATTACGCAGGGTCATCTGCGATTACTATGCCCACAAGGTGGACGAGGAGATGGATCGACTCTGGGACGAAGGAAAGTGGACTCAGGCTCATATTGATGCCTTGGCAACTGAGGATGTTCACGCCCAACGACACTCCTATGCAGACTAACCGCATAGTGCTCGACACTAATAGCTTGCTTTCCTCGCTGGCGAGGCGCGGCTCTGCTTACCCTGTATGGAGAGGGTTTCAGGAGGGTCGTTTCACGCTCTGTGTCACGACAGAGATTCTTGAGGAGTACGAAGAGGTGATTGCACGCAAGACAACTCCCACGGTAGCTGAAAATGTGCTGAACACTATTCTGGAGAGTGAAAACGTGATGCGCATTGACCCGCATTTCCACTTGCATCTCATTGAAGCCGACCCTGATGATGACAAGTTTGTAGATTGTGCCTTTGCCGCACAGGCTACCTACATTGTTTCTAACGACTCACACTACGATATCTTGAAGGAGATTCCTTTTCCGAAGTTGCTGGTACTTAAGTTAAAGGCCTTCATTGAAAAATTGAAAGCTGGCAATTGAAACAAACTCCAAATAAACAACACGGGAGGCACCGCTGATGGTTTGCAGCAGAGCCTCCCGTAGTTGTTTTATGAGAGTGGAACGTAAGACGTGCACTATGCACTATGAAGCTTTAGTTCGACGAAGTGCACTATGGACTATGCACTATGGACTATGGACTAACGCGCGATCTTTTTCCCATTCTCGATGTAGATGCCACGGGCAGGTTTGCCAGAGAAACTACCTTACCCACTTCCCATCAACAGAATAGGTTTCATTATCCCTAATAATATAGAGATGCCTGTCGCGGATGACTTTGCGGGCGACGGGCTGGGTGATTGAATGTTTAGCTGACTCCAAATCTTTTATGCCATCAGGGTCATAGTCGAAGTATTCGTCAAGGAGTGACATACGTTCAGCCAGCCATTCTTCCACTCTTTCTATACTATCAGTATATCCCATTTGCTTATATGGTCTGACACCTTTAGTAGTTGCTGTTGCAGTCCAGATACGAAAGATATATTTACACTTGTCACCAACGTGATAAGTTGAGTCAGGCGAGTAGGTTGGGTATTGGTTATAGTTCTCCCAGTTGTCTTCTGTTGTCCAATTTGGATTTACAATTGTCTCCCTAATGCATGGGCTATCTTTCCATTTTGAATACTCCATCTCGAATCCTTCTAAGCCGATTCTGTCTGTCCACGTCTTGAAGTAGGTTGAGTATCTTTCGACATCAATAAGATGCTTTTTCCTCAGGGCGATATATCGGTCTTTCATGTCATCAAAAAAATACTTCAGGAAGAGTTTCTGTATGCCAGCATATCCCTGAAACTGGTAGTATCGAGTTTCGTTATGACAATTCCATTCAGGTGTCAAAAGCAGAAGTCCTGATGCATGATGTCCGAAAGTACAATCCAGGTCATACGGTTCTACATACCATTTATTGCCATCGTATGTGAACCATTGCCAGTTCTTCCCATGACCATCGTAATTGTTGGTCACGAGAGAGTGTACAAAGTAATCCGTCAGTCCCGGTATGTCATAATATTGTGAGATTAGTCTCTTGATAGTCCCAGTGTCAGGGTTAGCGGTATTCAGTCTTTGAAGTTCTTCGTAGTATTTGCTGAATCTGATTAAGGACTGTTTTACCTTGTTTGTCAGTACATGCCCCTGATTGTCTGCCTCGTAATATGGCATTGTTGAGTCAATAAGTTCCGTAGGGTTATCGCCGTCATACAATTTGTAGGTTGGCGTCCCTCCCGTCTGTGTCGTATCGACACAATATAAATCCTTGGGAGTCCGCACCTCGAATTGACTCCAGTTTATCTTGCCATTGAAGATTGTTTCAGCAGCTAATATACCATCCAAATGTATATGTGAAGCGTTGTCCTTCTCCTGCCCCATGTTCTTGTGATTCTTTTTCAATGACCAGACGAACAAGCCATAGAACTTGCCATTCAAATAGACATAGCAAGGGAATCCATTGGGGTGACACATTGCTTTATCAGAAGCTGTAGTGACTCCTGCCCTCTGCCAAGGGAGAGGTTTCTCCCTGTCAGAAGTAATATCGTCATAGATATCGTATGCTATTTTCCCGCAGCCACGGAAATAATCAGTATAGTAGGCTTTCAGGTGAAAGGCATCCTGTTTGACCCAGTTTCCGAATGTAATGTCTGTCGTCTTACCTTCTCCCCACATTTCTTCATAGAACTTGACAGAAATATTTTTCTTTGGGAAGTCCAATGAAGAATTCCCTTGTGCATTCAATACCACACGTTTCTTGAAATAGTTGCCGTTGCCGTCATAACATTCTAACCAGGCTTGCAAATCTTCATTCTTTTTTTTAGGCATCTGATTTATACCCGTAATGTTCACGTAGGCACAAACAGGTTCGGCCAACTTAATTTTGGCAGATTTCGTCAGTTCTGTTATTGTAATAGAGTCGTAGCCATGCTCATTGATAATGTATTGCCACGAATCAGGATGATTCTGCGGCATGACAACGAATGGATTCCTCACAGCATCCAATGCAGCATGTCTCGCCATCATCATGGTGTCTTCGCTCAACTGGTTAAGGGGATGGTAAGTGTTTTGGGTTGTAGCTTCTTCTCCAAACATGGTAGCAAAGACTGTGTAGGCTGCTGTCAGTCTACCTATTTTCAAGTCGAGATGTACGCCGTCGCGATTCACGTTGTCACCGATAAAACTGGTGCGGAGGTTCTGGATGGCAGTGCCACATGGTATCAGGAACTGAAGGTCAGGATAGTCCCGCATAACCTGAATGCTGGCATCCACGATGGCATTGTACATCGTCATCTGGTCGTGGTTGTAATTTGAAAAGCCTTCATGCTCTGCAGCCTGTGCATAGGCCCATGTCATCAGCCAACCAAGCTTGGCCTGAGGATGGATGCCTTTTACATAACTTATAAGATATTCCAGGTAAGGGCTGTAGGTGCTATAGTTACCAGAATTGGAGCTGTCCTGCTGGAAAGTAATAACGTCCCAGGGCTCGTCATTGATAATCTCACTCAGCGTATGACCAGGTGTAAGGGAATATGTACCATTAACTATTTTCCTGTATTCTGTCTCAGCATTGTCTTCTATAATATCCGTCCAATGACCCCTCAGTCCCCATCCGCCCCGGACGGCATTGCCTATAACAAGTTGGATACCGCTTTCCTTTGCCATCGGGGACAACCACGACTCGACCGCATCTGCAGAGAAGCTGTTGCCAATACAGAGAATGCGGACAACATTCTGATTCCTGGCCAAGGAGCGCTTGATGACCGACATGTTATATCTTGCCCATTCTGGCACAGAAGTGTTTCTGGCGCTGCATCTCACGTATGCTATGCCTGTCGGTATGATCACTTCTTTCACTGTGACCTGAAGGTCATTCCAGTTATTGGCATCGAAATCACCGAGAAGTACCGTTGCACCGTTACCATCCTTGTCCCCATAGCCCATCATGAAGGGTATGCCCGGACTTCTGTCGGCACTGATGACAATCGCATCCCCTTCTTTCACGGGAATATAGCCTGTCATATCGTATTTCCCTGATGGTGATGGTGCTATTCCGTCAGGTGTAAAGTACTCATGGGTTATCTCAAATCCCGAATAGTCGGTATCAGTCCATCCGTCGAATAGACCTGTGTCATTTTTCGCCCACATTGGCTGCAAGGTCGCTGCCACCAAAAATGATGTAATAATGCTTCTCGGACTCATGTCTATTTTTTTATATCCTTTGGGTTATGAAAAAACCCTCTCTTCATTTCTGAAAGGAGGGCGCGGATGGAATTGCAATACCAAGGGCTTAGGACGGCCCACGTCAGACAATAACCATGCAGTCCGCGCCCTTTTCCTCCCAGAGCGCAAACATCCAAGTTTTGCCTGACTGACGTCTTTCCTGAGGTCCTAATTCTGGTATTTCAGCCTAGTCAGGGATGTTCATATAATTCTTTATTACGTTTATTATTTCATCTTTTTCTTCCGATTCTCTATGTAGATTCCACGTGCAGGTTTGCTTGGAATAGTTCGACCATCAATGCTGTAGAAGATACCATTTTCAATTGATGGTTGAGTATGGTTGACTGCGCTGGGTTTATTCGTTTCATAGAAATCGGGATATCCCAACATGCAGGTTCAGTTAATCTCACAGACTATAGAAAACATATTACGCGGAGGAAGCGACATCCATTAATCAACGTGTCACCGTCAATTTGATTGCCATAGATATTTTCCTTGATACCTCCCATCTGTATCTCCCATACTTTGCTATCCAGTGCAAAAGGTCGGTATTCTAACTCTAATGTCTGAGCCTGTGCATACATGCAGGTCACATAAAGCAACTATGCAAATAATAACTTTGATTTATTCATAACCTTACAATGCTTGGTTAATGACTATTTGCAAAGACACAAAGAATCTTTTAATGAAATAAACGCATTGGACATATTTCAGAATATTTTGCCATTTTCAATATTAACAAGGGCACCCACAGGTGCTTTAAAGCCATTCCGAGTTTCTATTATTCCGCCATTTATTATTCGAAGAGAAGAACCTGGCTTTAAGACAAGGTCAACTTTTGATAGTGTTCCCCCGTCTATGATAAGTTTGCCACCAGGCTCTACTATCACTTGGCTGTTTCCCATTTGCTCAATCTCACCTTGGATAGTAAGTTGACCTGTTCCTAGAATACGTATGTTACTGTAGAGTTGCTCATCATCTGTCATTGTTCGCGGTGTTGGTATAATTAGCAAACCTTCTATAGTCTGAATTCCTGTATTTAGAGAGTCCAGCCAACAATTCAGACGTCTGTAAACACTACTATTATCATTTCCTGTCCATGAAAGATTAAATTTCCCATACCAATCCGGTGCCATTATACTATCGCCGCAATCTGAGTAACCTCCATGTAGTTGTCCAATCACTTTATGCTTTGCAGAAAGTAAAGGAGAGCCTGAAGAGCCGCCTTCTGTTGTCCCATGATGATTATGTTGCGTAATACCCCAAGTTATTTTCCAATGAGTCGCATTGGCAGATTCAGCATAAGATAAATATGAAGTAGAAACTGGCTGGTCTGCTACAGTAGATATTTTTTTCACATCTCCTTTTGGATGGTGTATACACACTCCTGGGTCACTACTTACACCTGAGCGATCCCAACCTAAATAGTATGGTATATAGTCAATAAGATTTTGGGGATCCTCATCTAATCGGAATAATGCAAAATCTGAAGAAGAATTATTTGCAAGTACTGTAGCTCCAGACGTTGTATAAGAGGTTGGTTCTGTGTAAACGTTGGAACATCCCGGTGCCTCATAATTCCAATAGAAAAAAGTATAGTCAAGACTTGGATCATTCAACGCATCCTTATTAACTTTACTTATACAATGATTTGCCGTTAAAAAAAACGGCTCCCCACTGAGATTTGTGGTTGTAATCAGTGAACCAGAACAATAATATCTTCCTTGGATTATGATACGAGCCACGGCTCGTTTCTCGTTTTGCCAGTTTTGTCCCTCATCACAATTAATATTAACCATACAGTCTCCAGAGTCGCCAAAGCCTTTTTCTCCGAATTTAATATATCTATACCCATGAATTACATATTCAATAGAGATAATGGCCTCTGTCCTAACTTCTTTTGGTTGATAATACTCTAGTATAACATCATCACCAAAAACCAATCCTGATGCAAAACCGCGAACATTGAGACTATCTCCTTTATTATTTTTAGAGGTGAAAGCGCCAATGGATTGCTTTTTGTCTTTGGAATAGACAAAAAGTTTTCCTCCTTCTGGAATCCAAAACTTGTCATAACAAAAGTTTACAGACAACGCATTAGGACAGATAACATTTAATTGCCATAGTTTATCTCCATTGGAAAGTTCGTACCATGTCCCAGAATTATTAAGATTGTAGTTTACCATGTGTGGGTAGCCGAAACGTGGTGGCATATCATATTCCTCATCTTCTTTATCCTCTTTTTCTATTTTTGCCATATCCAGTTGAGGCATGGTAACAATAGGATTTGTACTTCTATGTTTAACCTGCATTTCAGATTCTCTCCCAAAGCTGACTGGTTTTTCATTCGTGCTAAGTTGTGCCCTTACATTTGCAAAAGCACATAATGCAACGAAGAAACAAAGCGACCTAATATTTTGCATCTGTTTCATAGTCTCTTTTTTTACTTTTCAACTATCATCCTCCTTGTCACTGCCACTTTTCCATCCACTACAAGCGTGTAGATGTACATGCCTGCCGAGAGGTCGCTGGCATAGACGGTGATGTTTGTCTCGCCGCGTTCGCTGACGGCAATGTTCTGCACTTGCTTGCCACTCATGTCGTAGATGAAGATGTTTGCTGTCTGGGTTTTGTCAGGGATGTTAAGCGTGATGACTGTGCTTTCGCTGAAGGGATTGGGCTTGTTCTGGTCCATCCTTACCATGTCAATATCAGAAACAGTTTCCTCAATGGCTGTTGGCTGTGATTTTGCTTTCTTGGATGATGTACCTTTCAGTTCAGCAAGTTCGCTCTTCAGTTCATTGATGCTCTGCACCAGCAGGGGAATCATCTCCACATAGTTGATGCTGACATTGCCATTGGCATCCTCATAGACGAGTTCGGGATAGACGGCTTTCAGCTGGTCGGCTGCAAGACCATACTGTATGGGTGATAAATCTGGCTCTGGCTCTACTGCATCTTCTTCCTCTTTCTCTGTATCTGCTTTCCTAAATCCGTTTCTGAGAAATTGTACCGTTTGCACTTGGCTTAACTTGTCCGTCACGCTCTCACCTCTGTTTGAAAGAATAGTTGTTCCACTTTGTCCTGAAGGTGATATGCTGGTTGCAGGGCTGAGCAGGGTGGCATAGAGGCCATCCGTCACACGCGCCTTTCCTCTGAAGAAGCCTGCATATTGCCCGGAATAATTTCCAAACACCAAATTATTAGTTGCATACTCAGTTCCATACACTCCTGCAAAATTAACAGTGATATCCGATGAATTGATTCTCCCACCCAGGATTCCTGCTGCTGAACGGGCTTCGCCAGCGGCACCTGCCATACCGATTACGCTCTGGTATGTGTTTGCATTATTGCAGCCCCGACCCACAGCTCTTCCTCCCAAGCATGTCCCTGATGAATTCTTTGCATTAGCAAAAATACCAAAAATTTCATGTATGGAATCAGTGTGATTCAAGAAATAGGTTCCGTATTGTTTTCCACGAACTGTACATTGTATGGCAGCATCATAATCATTGTTCCCATAACTTCCTACAGAAAGTATAGATTTAGGCCAGGCGGTATTCCTGCCGATTCCGACATGTCCTAAGGAATCTACTACTAATTGTGCGTTGATGTTCATGGCAGCTACTGCCAGAATGGTTGTAAGAAAAATCTTTTTCATAATTTTTTTAGTTTTTGTGGGATGTGTCAAAATACAATATTATTATGACACATCCCTGTTTGATTAATAATTAAGTTTATAGTTACAGTTCTATTTCTCCGCGGAAGTACATGTTGTCGCGGATGACTTCGATGATATAGGTACCTGAGAGGGTACTGGGAAGTTGTACTTCTGTCGTTGTGGCTGGTACAGCTGTGGAGTACTCCAGCGTCTCGTCGCCGTCTTCATCTACAGAATAGATGTTGAGAAAAAGGTCGGTTTCATCGAGAAAATAGAGCGTGTGGTCCGTTTGTTCCACCTGCGGCGGATCAATGGGTGTACGTGGATGATTATGCCCCGGACGTATTTCAGTTAAGGATAACTGAATTATGATATAGTTTCCCACAGGCTCCCATGCGTGTACAGGGGTCATCACGAATAAAGATGCTGCCAGCAAGGCAGACTTCAATAAAGAATTTTTTTGTTTCATAGTTTTTTGTTTTTTGGTTAATAAAAAATTAAAATCGGTGCAAATTTACGGACTTTATATGGTACTTTCAAGGGAAAAACTTCACAGAAACTTCACAAAAAACTTCACAAAAAACTTCACAAATCAAATTTCCCCATTTCATCGAGGTTTGGTATTTGGCTGTTTCCTATAAAATAACTAACTTTGCAGGAAAAAAAGAGATTAAAAGCCATGAAGCAACATTCATTTTTCACTTTTCACTTTTCATTTTTCACTTACATAGCTTGTCTGCTGTTGGTTTGTCTGTTTGGCTGTGGGGAGTCGCGTCAGTCTGTTATGAACAAAGAGGAGGCCCGGGCCATCATGGATGATGTGTCGCGCAGGAACCTTGCCTACGAGCCGTTGACGGAACATGACGACACGATGATGCAGCGCGTGGTGACGTATTATAATAAATATGGTACGCGCAATGAACAGATGGAGGCCTACTATCTGTTAGGCAGTGTCTGTCGCGACCTGCATGAAGCGCCCAGGGCAATGGAGGCATTCCTGAACGGCATCAGCGCGGCGGACACCACAAGCGCGGACTGCCGGTACGACCTCCTGACACGCCTGTACGGGCAGAAGTGTGACATCCTTTATAGCCAAAGTTTGCACAAACAGTCTGCTGAAGCAGAAAGAAGGGTTTACAAATATGCCGTCCTCGCAAAGGACACTTTGTTTATGGTGACGGCGCAATGGGAAACACTTAGCAAATATTTTGCTATGAACGATTATCAAACTATAGCCGATGAATGCTGGTATGTATTGGAGGAGAGCAAACGGTTGGGATTGTACGACTATGGCGCAAGTTTGCTCTGCCCAAGCATTCTGGCAAATATGGAGTTGGGACGGGTGGAAGATGCCCAAAAGCTGCTCTCGATATACGAGCAGCACAGCGACTGCGTGGATATGAAGACCCACGAATCTTCCTTCCCCATGTACTATTACGCGAAAGGTAGGGTCTTGGCTGCTACAGGTCATCTGGATTCCGCCGAGTATTTCTTTCGGAAGGAACTGGAAGCTCCGGATTGGAACAACCGCCAGGCTGCCTATCGCGGGCTCCGGATGTTGTTTGAACAAAAGGGACAGACGGATTCCATCTGCAAGTATGCGCCCCTGCAATGCGATGCCGTTGACAGCTCCTATCAGGAGATGCTGTCGCAGAATTTGCAGAATTTACAAGAGCTCTACGACTACAACCGCCTGCAGGCAGTGAACAACCAGAAGGAGCTGCAGTTGCAGGAGAGCCGGCGGAAGTCCCTCTACATAGGGTGCATCCTGGCCTTCGTCGTTGTCTCCAGCCTGTTCCTGTTCCTTTACCTGCGCTCGTACTATAGGCAGCGGATAGCCAGCGCCGAGTTGGAACTGGAACGCGCCAATGCCGGCCTGGAGGAGCGGGAGAACAACCTGACAGCGCTGCGCGAGGAGTTGGCAAAGGTCAGGGACGAGGAGGAACGGCTGCGGCTGGCACGCGAGGTGGAGCAGGCAGAGAAGGAGACCGAGGAACAGAGGAAGGTCGTGATGGAAGACCAGAAGAAATTGGACGAATTGCGGCAGCGCGCAAAGACAAACTCAAAGTCACTGCGGCAGCAGTACTGTTCCACACCGTTGTTCAAGTCCCTGCTGAATGAGATAAGGAATAATAAAGTTGCCACAGGACAGGACTACGAACAGATACAACAGGTACTGATGGAAAAGGATGCCGAACTGATGCAACGTTTCTACACAGTATTGCCCCATCCCTCCGCGACGGAGCTGCAGGTGTTCCTGCTGCTGCGCTTTGGATTGGCGAAGACGGAAATTGGCTCCCTGATGGCGCATACCCAGGCGGCAGTGACTAATATCGTCACCCGCCTCTTCCAGAAAATACATGGCAGGGCCTGTTCCACCAGTGCCGAAGCTTACGAGTGGCTATTGAAGATATAGCAATAGCCTCCACTCTATCATACCTCTATAGACCCACAATTGTATATCGGCGGCGTAGCCGCCGCCAGGCCATCGAGCAGCGCCGTGCCGAGCTGCAGCAGAAGCGTCAGGAAGCAGCCAATGAGAAGCAGAAGGAACGCCTGGACTATGCCCTCAAGGCCATCCGCGACAACGGAGGCAGCATCAGCCGCAAACAACTCACGGAGATACTGATTAAGAAATTCAGCCTAAGCCGTACTACTGTAACAGTGTTCATATCCAATCATGTAGGTGACTCATTCTATGAGGTAGATGGCATGATTCAAACTACTCAGGATATGTTACTACAACTTTGACCCGCGACAAGGTTTTTTGAGGGTGTGTCAAAATAGGCACATCCTCCTTTTAGTCTCTTAATTGTCAGTTTGTTCGCCCCAACAATTCTTCACTGCTGATTTTCTTTTTTCATCTCTAAATTTACTTATATTGGGTTGAATGACCTCATACAGCCCC
>JAILRU010000105.1 GCA_024697945.1 Bacteroidaceae bacterium | reverse complement strand
AGTTTTTAAGTTTTTGAGTTTTTTAGTGGTTTGGTTTAAGCAGCAGCCACTCGTCGAGCCGCTGCTGCCATCTCATTTCAGCTCCCCTCTACTCCCCTCCATTACGGGAGGGGTCGGGGGTGGGTCTGTTTAGTCAGCGTCGCCGCTGCCTGAGCTCTTGGTGAACACCTTGGTCGTCACTTCGCTGCTCTGACCGTCCTTGATGGCGATGGCCTTCACGGTGGCGGTGTCAGAGAGGGTGATGGCTGCGCTGTAGAGCGAGCTTGCGCTGGTGGGCGTGCTGCCGTCCGTGGTGTAGCGAATCTCAGCGCCGGAGGGGCCGGAGATAGTCACCTGGGTGCTCTCTGCGAAGGGAGAGGTGCCGCCGATGGTCGGAGCCGTCAGAGTGGTCTGACTGCCGCTGCCGCTGCCGCCGTTTCCGTTGTGGTTCTCACCGTCCTCGACTTCCTCGTTCTCGGAGTCGTCGGTGACGCGCTTCACCTCGTTGCCGTTGACGTCGTAGCAGCTGATGGAGACCTTCGTCTGCTTCAGCTCGTTCTTGATGTCCACGCTGGGCGTGAAGACCACCTTGCGGCTGCGGATGAGGCTCTTGGCCACGTCGTTCACGTCGGCCACAGCGTCGGCGTTCATGCTGAAGCGCAGGCTGCCCAGGCCGGGGATGGCTACCGAGTGACCTTCCGTCACCCATGCCTTGATGACTTCGCCGATGGCGTCCCATGCGCCCTTGAGGGCACCGCGCTGGATGCCGCTGCGCACGGCTGCTTCGCTTATTACTTTGTTCTCAGCCAGTCGGCTGTAGGTTTCTGGGCGCATCACGTAGAGGAGCTGCCCGGGGTCGTTCTCGTCCTTGTTGAACTTAACGACAGTCTGTTGTGCTTTAATGTGAATCATAGTTGTTAAATTTTTTCGTTTTGGTTTTCGTGTTTTGGTTTTTCGTTTTCGTTTTCGTTGTTTTGGTTTTCGTTTTGGTTAGGTGTTTCATTTTTCACTTTTCACTTTTCACTTTTCACTTAAATTTTCCTTCTCAGCTGAGGAGATTTTTCTCCTCGGCGGAAGAAAAAATTTTGTCTTTCCGGATTGACGATGCAAAGTTACGACAATTCCGAAGGCCGTTGTCCGCTTCCGTCCGCTTGTGTCCGTTTCCTTCCGGATTTGTCCGGATTTTTCTTGCAAATGTCGAAAAAAAGTTGTACCTTTGCAGAAGAAAAGAAAACACTACAGAAGTTAAAGTGGAAGTTAAAAAGCACGCTGGCTTTACTCCTTATTTAACTCCCATTTTTACTCCCTCAAAACAACTCAAACTATTTATTCCGGTGAAGAGTTTCTACAAGTACGAGCTTGCCAATGCGGCAGGCGTCAGCGACAGGACCTTCCGTCGCTGGCTTAGCGAGAACACCGAACCCCTGTCACGCCTCGGCGTGAAGCCCACCACGAAGATGCTTCCACCGCGAGCCGTCGAGTGGATCTGCCGTGAGTATGGCATTGATTGCCCTGTGGCGTAAAACATCCTAACTCACCTGAAAATCAAGCCAAAACAAGTAAAACAAGTAAAACAGTTGTTTTCGAGACACATTGCATTTGCTTTTACCTACTACCCATTACATGAGTTAATTATAATATATAATATAGTGACAGCTCATATTACTCCGTCTCTCGGGAAAACACTTGTTTTACTTGTTTTGATGTTTTACGTTTCAAAAAACTATGGATTTTATTGCCTAAATGCGAACAAATTCGTAACTTTGCAGAGCAAATAAGAGTTTTATGGAAGAAAATATATATTCAGAAATCGAAGAGGATAGAGGCACGGATATGTGCTGCGAACAACCAGCGGGCTATGCTGCGACTGGAAGCGGTTATGCCAATACCCTCGTCGAGCCCGAAGAAGATACGTCGCAGATACCTGTGGGGAAGTTGGGATTCTACACGGAAGACCCTGATGTCTTTGAGGCCCGGATGGCAGAAATAGAGGCTGACCTTGACGAGGTAGAGGCTGGACACGAAGACCCTGAGAAGTGGGTTACCTCGGAACAGTTTGACAGGGAACTTCATCACCAGTACCCGTGGCTACGATAAAGTGGAATAAGAGAGCTCGGCTTCTGATACTGTCCGTATCGTGGACATCTGGGATATGCGTATGAATCCGGAAACCCTGAAAAGCCACATTAAACCTTAACCCCCTTTTAATCATGAGAAAATCAATCATATTGCTCCAAATGTGATTGTTGGCGAGGATTGTCTCTTCTGAGAGAAAATAATGAAATTATTTTGCAGTATGCCTGATAATTCGTAACTTTGCAAAGAAAATTTGCTAAAAAGCCGTCCAACCATTTTGACACAAGCAAAAATAAGACACCACTTAAAGTACTGACATATGAGCAAGAAGTCAATCAGGTTTTTCAACGACAGAGAGGTGCGAGCCGTCTGGGACGAGGAACACAGCAAGTGGTGGTTCTCGGCTACTGACATCGTGCGGGCCATTAACAATGAGGATGACTACAAGAAGTGTCGTAACTATTGGAAATACCTGAAAGGCAAGATGGCTAAAGACGGTATTCAACTGGTTAGTGTCACTAACCACTTCAAATTCCAAGCTCCAGATGGTAAGCAGCGTGCCGCTGATGCGCTGGATGCCGAGTGTGTTCAGACGCTGGCGGAAAACTATCCTAATAATCGTGCCCGTACGTTTCTCCACTGGTTCACCTATAGCGACAACAGCATCGATGGACAGAGCAAAAAGAAAGCCTATACGCTTGTTGAGAGCGGCTTGCTGGACAGCATGAAACCAGGAACCGTTGAGTGCTTACAGCAGATTCACGCCTACCTCTTTGGTGGTCTGTATGATTTTGCTGGCAAGATTCGTACTAAAACTATCTGGAAAGACGGCACCCTGTTCTGCCGCGCAGAATATCTGATGCAGAATTTGCGGATGATTGAAGGTATGCCAGAAACTACTTTTGATGAGATTGTTTACAAGTATGTAGAGATGAACGTGGCCCATCCGTTCATGGAGGGTAATGGACGTTCTACCCGCATCTGGCTCGACCTGTTATTTAAGAAGCAGTTGAAGCTATGTGTAGATTGGAGTAAGATAGACAAGAAAACGTATTTGGCGGCAATGAAGCAGAGCACAACGGATGCTCAAGCCATAAAATCATTACTCCAAGGAGCTATGACAGACAAGATTGACGACCGCGAAATATTTATGAAGGGTATCGATTATTCATATTATTACGAGCAAGCATAAACAAACAACCCTAACAAAAAACGAGGGGAACTTCACATCATCCCTCGCCCCAACCTGAAAGGTCAGACTCCGTCCTGTCTTGGAACGGAGTTCTTTTTTGTAATAATCCAAGGAAACGCAAAAATATTGTGCAAATAATTTGCAAGAAACGAAAAAGAGTGCTAATTTTGCAAAGTCATATAATAACAGCAACAGGGGACGGCGGTCAGATAAAATAGCCGAACGATGTCCGAATACGTTTATTTCCAGTCTGTTGCGTTTTATTTGCACAAAACATTAATCTTTAAACAAGAAATTTATCTTTTCGCAATTATGATTGAGATTTTGAGCGCTAAGAAATTTCAGGTGAAGCTGAAGGCGACGATACAATCGAGTGGAAGACTCGGTTTTACGGAAGAGACGGCTAAGGCTCTTCATCTGGATGCTGGTGTGCCGATGAAGTTCGCAAGGGACGACGAGCGGGATGTGCTCTACCTGGCGCGCCTGCAGGAAAAGGACGAGGATTCGTTTGAGGTGAAGAAGTCTGGCGAGTATTTCTATCTTGCCACCCGTACGCTGTTCGACACGCTCGGCATTGACTACCGCACGCACTCAGTTATCTACGACTTTGCCCGCGCCACATCACTCGACTCATTGATGGGCGGTGAAGCGTATCGGCTGTGTAAACGAGAGAAGCAAAGAAACGACAAGGAATGAGAAAGGGAATGTAAACTATTGACAACTAAATCGTGACTGATGAACGAAGAGGCCAGATATGTGTATGAGGAGCAACTCCGACTGATTGAGGAGGATGAGGCGTGTGCGGTGGAAGCCGCGCACCTCTCGGCTGCGCTCAAACGCATTGATGCGCGTCGCAAATATATCCACGCACAGGAGAAGGCTTTGCTGGCTGCTTCGAGGAAATCTTCCAAGGCAAAAGATATGGTAACGGACAGTCACGAAACGCCTGTCATTCAAATCAACAACAACTTGACTGCAAATACAAGTACTGCCAATGCTCCGACATACAACCAACATGGCGATGGCGGGCAGTACGTAGCAGAGAATATGTATTTATGATGGACTTGAGTAACGCAACTTTCAATAACTGGGGCAACGGCCAACAGGTCATTGCCGAGAATTATTATGAAAACAACCGCCGCCCTGCAACAGCGGAACATCTGCAAACTGCTTTGGAGGAGCTGAGGGGATTGATAGCCAACAACCGGCAGTGGTTCTCCGTCATAAAGGTGCTCATGTGGCGCGGGTATGTTTGTGACGGAGACTTTGCAGGTGCCGTCGCTATGATTCAGCAGATTTTGCCAGATTTGAAACTGGATGCAAAAGACATGAGCCGCATGAATGTCCAGTCTTTTTCCAAGCCTTTGGAAAGATGGGACATAAGTGATGCTCCTGTTAGCGGAAATGTCTTTATGCAATACAAGGATATCGCATCTAAGGGAATGGAGATTATTCCAGAAAAAGGAGGTTGATTTTCCTGAAAGTTTCACAAACTTTCCACCATAATTTCACATTGTTTCACCCGACGAATTTTTCTTTCGTCGGGTTTTTTTTATGTCGTAACTTTGCCAGCGAATTCGAATTCAACAACTCATAAAATCACAAAATCATCAAATCATCAAATCATTAAATCTAAGAATTATGTTAGTAGAAAACATCAAGATTCAGAGAGTAGGTGACTTACAAAAGGGCATGTCGTCCTCGACAGGAAAGCCATGGGCTAACCGCAACCTTATCCTCGCATTCGCGGACGAGACGGGCGACAGTTACATAAACGCTGTAGTCGATGAAAACGACTGGAAACGCCTCGGATATGAAGAGGGACAGGTTGTAAAACTGCACCTGCGTTTCAGAACGAAGAGATTCATGTCTGGTTACGTTTCAAACGATATCAGAGTTTTTCTTCCACAAGCAGAATAGTCATCCAACCAGGGGCGCGGCAACCCTGCGCCCCATCTTTTAAACTCTTAATTTTTTTTCTGTTATGAAGACAAAATTTGATCACATCCGTCTCACCGTAGAGACCCGAAGCAATTCTCTCCCCACAGGCCGCAACCTGTTCGGCCGCTTCACCTTGTCGCCCGATTTCTTCACCGCGAAATTCGTGGAGGAGCTGCCCATCCTGGGCTACTTCGCACGCATCAGCCTCCGCCTGAAGCACGGACGCAGACACACCGTGAGCTTCAACCCCGAGAAGAACACCTACCGCATCACCCTCACCGTGGATGCTACGGAACCCGACTGGTACGGCATGGCGTGCGACACATTCGACAGCTGCCTCAATTTCGTGAACAACAGGGAGAGGGACGGGGTTAATTAAAAATTAAAAGTGAAAAATTAAAAGTGAAAAGTGAATAATTAAAATGGATAAGAACGAATACAGTCCTTGCGACTACACAAACCGAGTGCGGGACAACCAGCCGAAGAGGCTGACGCGGGAATACTTCCTGACGCTGCTGGAGGACATCGGCGTGCGGATGAACACGGAGAAGATTCGCGAACATAAACCCGATGCCGAGCGCTACAAGCGCGAACTGCCGGGCATCACATGGCAGAGCCGCTTCGACGGTCAGCTGCGAACGGACCGCAACGCGAAGAGCACGGGCCTCTACTGCCTCGACGTGGACTGCCAGCACGAGGAGACGTTCAAGCAGCTGCTTCAGACCGAGGGCGCGGATGCCGCCTGGCGATGGGGCACGCAGGAGGCTCATGCACGTGCCGAACGATGGACGAAGATGGCTATGGAGGAGGCAACGGGACAGCACTACTACGGCCTGGACATCATCGCCATACAAATCAGTCCACAAGGCGCCGGCGTGCACGTCGTGGCAGCTTGCAACGAGGTCTTCGGCTCCATCGAGGAGAACCAGGCACATCTGGCCAAGCTGCTGGGAACCCCCTACGACCAGGTCTGCAAGGACGCTGCGCGTATGTGGTTCGTAACCCCCAAGGAAGACTGGGTGTATCTGGACATGGAGAGCCTGTTTCAAATTGAAGAATAAAACCTGAAATTATCTAACCTATGATAAGAATCAAGAAAACTCTGGACTTTGCGGCGGCGGGCAAGACGCCCGCTGCTGCTCCGAAGACTGCCGGTAAGCAGGCATGCGAATACAACCCCTATGTGGACGAAGAATCTTTCATGGGCTCCTACAACGGCATACCCTACAGCATCATCGTGAACCGCCTGCTGGAGGTGTGGGGCTTCAAGAACGGCGAGGTGCCCGAAGGCGTCCGCAACACGACGCTCTACAAACTGACGCGGCAGCTGCGCTACATTTGCGACTTCAACCCCGCATGCCTCCAGAAGGCCCTGCCCTGGTTCGGGCTCGGCATGGAAGAGGTGAAGGCGACCATCGAGTCGGGTGTCAGCTCCACACGCGGACAGGACTTCCCCATCGACCTGCAGAAGGCAATCGAATGGATTCAGAAGCCCGACCTCTCGACGACAGCCAAACGGCAGGAGTACCTGGAACGCCTGAACCCCCTGCCGCAGAAGATGCCCTGGCTGCTGCGCTACATCTACAGACGCTATGGACGGAACGGACGCTCGGCCCTGGTGGCTGCCCTGCCCCTGCTGGGCACGCTGCTGGGCAGGCTGGAGAGCAAGTACCTGGACGGCCGCAAGCACAGACCCGTCTTCATGGTGGTCGTTTGCGGTCACGCCGGCTGCGGCAAGGGCTTCATAGCAGACCTGCAGGAATGGCTGCTCAAACCCGTCCTCGCTGACGACAAGAAGGGTCAGGACGAGCTGGAAGCCTACGAGAAGGAGGAGAAGAAGAAGCGCGGCGCGAAGCAGCTGCCGGACAAGCCCACTCCCTGCATGCGCGTCATCAGCGCAACCAGCTCGAACGGCAAGCTGTTGGAGATGGCGAAGAACTGCTTGGGACAACCGCTGTGCGTCATCACGGAGGAGATAGACGAGAGCAACCGCGCCAACAAGAACGGAGCGTGGGCGGACAAGAGCGACATCTTCCGCAAGGCTTTCGACGGTGCAACCTGGGGACAGGACTACCTGACCTACTCCGGCAAGGTGAACATCTACGTCAACCTCCTCTTCGCAGGCACCTACGTCAGCGTCCGAAACTACTTCCAGAACGTGGAGAACGGACTGATGACGCGATTCTTCTTCACCGAGATGGCACGCGACCGTGGCAAGAACGTGGAGGTGAGGTACGACGGCGAGACGAAGGACGACCGCGCGGCGGCACACGTCGTGCAGCGACTCTACGAACAGGGCTGCACCATAGATGTCCCCGAACCCGAGAACATCATCTCGTTCCAACTGCCCAACGCCAAGAAGGAGGCCTATGACTTCAACGACGAGAAGATAGCGGAATGGGAGGCAAGCGGGCCCGACGAAGACCACCGCGACGAGGCAATCGACCTGTTGAGACGACGCGCCGCCGTGATGCTCTTCCGCGCCTCGCAAATCTGCTACGCCCTGGAAGGCAACCGCGAAACAGCTGTCGGCAAGGCCATGTCGAGATGGTACGCCAACGAGAGTTTCCTGAACCAGTACATCATGTTCGCCGATGCCATCAACGAGAGCGCCCGACAGAACGCCGCCATCCAGCGCAAGCAGGACATCGCCGCCAGCCGCGTGGCAAAGAACGACAGCCTGAACCGTCTGCTCGCAGAACTGCCCGAGGAATTCAGCCGTGCCGACCTGCAGAAGGTCATGGAAGAGAAGGGTATGAAAGTGCAGGGCGCAGCATCGTACCTCTCGCGCATGACGCAGCGCGAACTCATCATGCCTTGCGGCGACGGGTACAAAAAACTGCCCGGCAACACGGACAATCCGTAAAACAACAAAACAAGTAAAACAACCAAAACAAGTGTTTTAGAGAGAAAACTCATAAACTTAAAAACTCATAAACTCATAAACTCAAATTTTATGGAACCAAGAGGAATTAGAAACAACAACCCATTGAATATCAGAAAAGGAAAGAACCCCTGGGTAGGCGAAATCTCCTCCCCTCAAGGGGAGGTCGGGAGAGGTCTGTTCTGCCAGTTCTCAACGATGCAGGACGGATGGCGGGCGGCCTTCCTGCTGCTGAAGAAGTACATGAACGCCTACAAGCTGCGGACCGTCGCACAGATTGTCCGCCGCTGGGCACCACCAACGGAGAACAACACGGAGGCATACATCCGCAGCGTCTGCGAGCGAAGCCACATCGACCGCAACGAGGCACTCAGCTTCTACGACCGCGACAGGATGATGGCACTGGCTTCGGCAATGTGCGTCCAGGAGAACGGTCCAGGCTACGACCCCGAAAGCAACGCCGACTGGCGCTACGCCCAGCTGAACGGCTACATCCGTGCCTTCAACAGTACGCAATGGGGGGAGCGGGCTTTGCCCTAAATGATAAATGAAAGACCCCACCCCTGCCAGGCCTCCGTCGGAATCTTAGATTCCTCCCCTCATCAGGCACTGATTGCCAAAGGGCAATCATCTAAAGGCCTTCTTCGCCCCTTGATGGGAGGGGAGTTTTTAGCCCTGCATAAAACTTCCCTTTAACTTCCCTTTAACTCCTTTTCCATTCTTTTCCATTCATTTTTCACTTTTCACTTTTCACTTTTCACTTTTTTTTGTACCTTTGCAGTCGTTTTAATGGACAACGGAAATAAGTTAAACATTATAATACAATAACAAATTCAAGAATCATGAAGAAAAGTGCACTTCAGGTGGCTCGCGCTGCCTATCAGCCCAAACTTCCTAAGGCCCTGCAGGGTCCTGTCGTAGCAGTAGAAGGTGCTGCCACTCAGAGCGTTGGTAACCAAGATGAAATCAAGGCTATGTTCCCCAATACTTATGGTATGCCTGTGATTACTTTCCAGGCTGGAGAACAGAAGCCTCTCGAACCTTTCAATGTCGGCATCATCCTCAGCGGTGGTCAGGCTCCTGGCGGACACAATGTCATCAGCGGCCTCTACGACGGTGTGAAGTCCCTCAACAAGGACAGCAAGCTCTATGGCTTCCTGATGGGACCTGGTGGTCTCGTTGACCATAAGTATGTGGAGTTTACAGACGAGTTCATCGACGAGTACCGCAATACTGGTGGCTTCGACATCATCGGCTCTGGCCGTACGAAGCTGGAGAAGGAGGCTCAGTTCGAGAGTGGCATCGAGATTCTGCGCAAGCTGGGCATCAAGGCGCTCGTCATCATCGGTGGCGACGACAGCAATACCAATGCCTGTGTGCTGGCTGAATACTATGCTGCCAAGAACTACGGCGTGCAGGTTATCGGTTGTCCCAAGACCATCGACGGCGACCTGAAGAACGAGCAGATTGAGACGAGCTTCGGCTTCGATACAGCCTGCAAGACCTACAGCGAACTGATTGGCAACATCCAGCGCGACTGCAACAGCGCACGTAAGTACTGGCACTTCATCAAGTTGATGGGCCGTAGTGCAAGTCACATTGCCCTGGAATGCGCCCTGCAGACTCAGCCCAATGCTTGTCTGATTTCAGAGGAGGTAGAGCAGAAGGCTATGTCGTTGGACGACGTGGTGACCTATCTTGCCAAGATTGTTGCAGACCGTGCTGCTGAGGGTAACAACTTCGGTACCGTACTGATTCCTGAAGGTCTGATTGAGTTCATCCCTGCCATCAAGAAGCTTATTGCCGAGCTGAACGAGGTTCTTACCGACCCCGCTACAGGCGAGAGCCGTGAGTTCGAGAGCAAGGATGCTCAGGTGGCTTTCGTGAAGAGCCATATTGCTCCTGAGAACCTCAAGGTGCTGGAGTCTCTGCCCAAGGATGTGGAGCGTCAGCTCTGTCTGGACCGTGACCCCCACGGCAATGTGCAGGTCAGCCTCATTGAGACCGAGAAGCTCCTCAGCGCTATGGTTGCCATGAAGCTTCAGGCCTGGAAGCAGGAAGGCAAGTACAACGGCAAGTTCTCTGCCCAGCACCACTTCTTCGGCTACGAAGGCCGCTGTGCTGCTCCCAGCAACTACGATGCTGACTACTGCTACAGCCTCGGTTACAATGCCAGTCGCCTGATTGCCAACGGCAAGACCGGTTATATGAGCGTCATCAAGAACACTACGGCTCCTGCTGCCGAGTGGATTGCAGGCGGTGTGCCCATCACGATGATGATGAACATGGAGCGCCGCAACGGTGCCATGAAGCCCGTTATCCGCAAGGCGCTTGTAGAGCTTGACGGCGCGCCCTTCAAGTACTTCGCCAGCAAGCGCGAGGAGTGGGCAAAGAACACATGTTACGTATATCCCGGTCCCATCCAGTACTGGGGCCCCAGCGAAGTGTGTGACCAGTGCACCAAGACCTTGGCATTGGAACAGGCATAAATAGATGAAGACCAAGACCCCCCGGCCCCCTTCAGGGGGAGGACATAGCCGCTCGAAGAAAAAGAGAGGTAAAAGGACTCCCCGTAAAGGGAGTTGGGGGGTCTTGCATTTCTTCCGTCGCTTCCCAGCCTGGGTCTTATGGCTTGGGGGCTTACTCATCGCTGCCGCCTACATTTGCTTCTTCTACTATACCTTCGTCAGTCCCTTCAGTTTCCGCTGGAGAGCCATCTACGGCACTCCCACCTATCCGGAAGGCTATGACGTGCGCGGCATCGACATCAGCCACTATCAAGAGCGCATCAACTGGGAGAAACTGCGCAACGCCTCCATCGGAGATGCTCCCGTCAGCTTCGTCTTTATCAAGGCAACAGAGGGCGAGAAACTGTTGGACGATAACTTCAACAGAAACTTTGCCAATGCAAGGAGAAACGACTTGGTCAGAGGCGCTTATCATTTCTTTGTTCCAGGAGTTGACCCCCGAAAGCAGGCTAACTATTATCTGAGTATCGCCCAGCTGGAACCTGGCGATTTGCCACCTGTCTTAGACATAGAGAAGAAGGGTAACCTGACCACGGAACAGCTTCGTCGGGATGTGAAGATTTGGCTCGATATGGCCGAAGCGGAGTATGGCGTCAAACCGATTCTCTATACCGGTTATAAGTTCAAGGTTGACTACCTGAACACGCCCGAATTCAATGCCTATCCCTATTGGATAGCGCATTACTATGTGGAGGAGCTCGAATACAAAGGCAAGTGGACTTTCTGGCAGCATACGGACTGCGGGAAGGTCTCGGGCATCAAAGGTTTCGTGGATTGCAACATCTTCAACGGTACATTCCAGGAGCTTATGGAGCTCACCCTGCCGGAGTCGGCATCGGAATCGGACTAACCAAGCACTACGCCGAAGTTGGCAGGAAGGGTGATTGTCAGCGGTTCTTCGGGATTGAAGGAAACTGTCATCTTCCTGTCGGTCAGGAGATTGGTCAATGACAGACGTTTTTTCTCCTTAATGCCTGTGTATTCGAAGAGATGTCTGGGCAGGTTAAGTGAAATTGTCTCCTCAGAATCGGAGAAGTTGGCGATAATGAGGGCGAAATGCTTCCCCTGACCCTTGGCGGAATGATGGCGGACAAAGGCATACTGGCTGTGCAGATGCGGATTGGCATACATCAGGTCATAGAAACCTCCTGCCGCCCATTCGGCTTGTTCCCTAAGCTGTAGAATGCGTTGATATGTTCCTTGCAAGGATATCTCCTCGGATGTCAGCAACTTATAGTCGAAGTGACCTTTGTTACGCCAACGCCGAATCGTGGGAACACTCCAGTAGTCGAAGATGGAGGTGCGTCCGTCCATACCGCTGAAACCCTCTGCATCCATACCACGTTCGCCCAGTTCCTGCCCGAAGTAAAGCATGAAGGGAGAGGGCATGAGGCTGCTGACGAGCAATGCCGGCAAGGCCTTCCTCGCATCTCCAAGCTGGAAATCACTTGCCAGTCGCTGTTCATCATGATTCTCGAGGAAGTTGAGCATCTTGCCACGGATGTCATCGACCGCCTGCCAGCAGGATGTGATGTCCTGGGTGCTCTGACCGCGACAGACATTAAGCAATGTGTCGTAAAGCCCTACTTTGTCGTAGAGATAGTCGAAGTGACCACGATGGATGTAGTCGCGATAGAGGCTGGGATTATAGACCTCAGCTATGAAGATGATGTGGGGATAAGTGGTCTTGACCTGTGGCAATGCCCACTCCCAGAACTCCACAGGCACCATCTCCGCCATATCGCAACGGAAGCCGTCGATGCCCTTGGCTGCCCAATAGAGCAGGATGTGGAGCATCTTGTGCCAAGTGTCTGGAGTAGGGGAGAAGTGGCCTTGTCTGCCGCCGAGGATGTCAATACCATAGTTCAGCTTGACCGTCTCGTACCAGTCGTTCTTGCCAGGCCATGCAGTAAAGTTGTCGTTGCCCGTCGCCTTTGCGGGAATCTCCCTATAGGTGCTGTCTGACAGGATGTTGTCGAGATGTAATTGCTCGGCAGGAAGATAGTAGAAGTTGTTGTCAGTCGAGAAGGTGCAAGCGGTGTTGTCGTCCTCGCCGAGGTCACGGACACCGGCAGGCTTTGCATCGGAATGGTACTGACGCGCCACGTGATTGGGTACGAAGTCGATGATGACTTTCAGGCCTGCCTTGTGCGTCCGCTCTACGAGAAGCTCAAACTCACGGATGCGCTTCGTCGGGTCTTTTGCCAGGTCAGGGTCAACATCATAGTAGTCACGGATGGCGTATGGACTGCCGGCTTCACCCTTCACGACATCGGGATTGTCGGCTAGAATGCCATAAGCACTATAATCCGTCTTGCTGGCATGTTCGATGATGCCTGTGTACCAGATATGCGTACAGCCAAGCGCCCTGATTTGCTCCAGAGCCTTGGCTGTAAAGTCTTGCATTGTTCCGCATCCGTTCTGCTTCTTTGAGCCGGAAGGGACGCAAGTCTCCTTGTCAGCACCAAAGAGACGCGTAAAGACCTGATAGATGGTCATTGAATGCCGTCGATGGTGATGCTTTCGTTACCCTTGGCAATCTTCGTTATCATGCCTTGCAGGGCACGGCCAGGACCACATTCGGTGAATTCGGTAGCACCAGCCTCTATCATGTTCTGCACCTCTTGCGTCCAACGGACACTGGCTGTGAGCTGGGCAATGAGGTTCTGCTTGATTTCTGTGGCATCGGTGTGAGCCTTTGCATCAACGTTCTGATAGACAGGGCATAGAGGTGTGTGGAACTCTGTCTTCTCGATGGCAGCCTGCAGCTCGTCCTTGGCGGGTTGCATGAGGGGACTGTGGAAGGCACCGCCGACAGGCAGCACTACGGCACGCTTGGCACCAGCAGCCTTCATCTTCTCGCAGGCAGCGTTTACCTCGTCAACATTACCGCTGATGACCAACTGGCCAGGACAGTTGTAGTTGGCGGGAACTACTACGCCCTTGCCTTCTGCACTTACCTCTGCACAAATCTGCTCGACAGTCTCGTCGGGGAGATTGATGATAGCGGCCATCGTGCTGGGAGCTGCTTCGCAAGCTTTCTGCATTGCCAAAGCACGTGCATGTACCAGACGCAAGCCGTCCTCGAAGGAGAGGGCACCAGCAGCAACAAGGGCGCTGAACTCACCAAGACTGTGGCCGCCTACCATATCGGGCTTGAAAGCCTCGCCCGTGCAGATGGCTGTGATTACACTGTGCAGGAACACAGCGGGTTGTGTTACCTTTGTCTGCTTCAGTTCCTCTGCATCACCCTCGAACATAATGTCGGTGATACGGAATCCGAGTATCTCGTTGGCTTTTTCGAAAAATTCCTTTGCTTTGGGGTTGTTGTCATAGAGCTCTTTACCCATTCCTGTAAACTGCGCTCCCTGACCGGGAAAAACTAATGCTTTCATCTTGTCTATACTCCTTTTGTTAATATTTTCGCGTGCAAAGGTACGAAAAAATATTCAAATAACGCACGCTTTATGCAATAAACTTCTACGCGCGTACATTATTATTTGATATAGGTCATGCTATCGGCCTCAATGCGAACTATCCTACGAGGCTGATCTGCTTCTCCTGGATGAGCTTTCGGAGGTTGATGAGTGCATAGCGCATGCGGCCAAGGGAAGTGTTGATGCTGACACCAGTCTGCTGTGCTATCTCCTTGAAAGAGAGGTCGTCATAGAAGCGCATTATAACGACTTCTCGCTGTGGCGTAGGCAGGTAGTCCAGCAAATGACGAATTGACTCGCGCTTTTGGTGGTCAATAATTTCATCCTCGCGTGTCGCTTCGCTCAGACGCAGACTGTTCAAAGCTTTAGGCTTGACCTGATTCTCGCGGACAGTATAGTTTGTCTCGCTCTCACGGCTCTTGTCTATGACGAGATTGTGGGCGATGCGCATGAGCCAGGCACTGAACTTACCGCTCGTCTGGTACTTGTGGGAACGAATCGCCACAATAGCACGATGGAACGTCTCCTGGAAGAAATCGTTGGCTACGTCGCTGTCTTTTACAAGAAAAAGGATATAGGAATAAATGTACGCTTGATGGCGTCCGAGCAAAATGTCGAATGCACTGTCGTTGCCTTTTTCATACAATTCAACCAACTCATGGTCGGTCATTGCAGATAATTCATTCATTACGTCTCAAAGTATGGTTTTGGAGTAATGTCTTTCGATAGGCAGCTAGTTTTTGTGCGTTATTAATCTTTTGTCGCTGCAAAGTAAAGGGTTTTTCCTCATATCTGCAAGCATTTTGTCTCTTTTTTGCACTTATAGCATCGTTTATGCCCCAAACTCGCCTTATTTTACACAAAAAGATATATTTTTGTAGTCAAATTTATAGAAAAAGTTCATATAACTACCATAATGCACACAAGGGAAGAGAAAATGCAGGCCTTCGGACGGCTGCTTGATATAATGGACGAACTGAGAGAGAAATGTCCCTGGGACCATAAGCAGACCAACGAGAGCTTGCGTCCTAATACTATAGAAGAGACCTTTGAACTTTGCGATGCACTCCTGAAGGATGATGTTCCCAATATCGAAAAGGAACTGGGAGATGTGTTGCTTCATATCGTCTTCTATGCTAAGATAGGAAGTGAAGACGGACGATTCGACATTGCAGATGTTTGTAACAAACTATGCGACAAGCTCATCTTCCGTCATCCGCATGTCTATGGCGACGGAGCTGCCAAGACCGCCGCAGAAGTGGTGATGGCATGGGAACAGATTAAGCAGCGCGAGAAAGACGGTAATAAGACAGTGCTTGGAGGCGTGCCAAACTCGCTTCCTTCACTTATTAAGGCCTATCGCGTTCAGGACAAGGCCCGTGCCGTAGGTTTCGACTGGGACAAGAAAGAGGATGTCTGGGAGAAAGTCCGCGAAGAGCTTGGCGAGCTTCAGGCAGAGTTGGGTCGGGAGGATAACATCGAGAAGCAGACGGCAGAGTTTGGCGATTTCCTTTTCAGTCTGATTAATGCGGCGCGTCTCTATCACATCAACCCTGACAATGCCCTTGAACACACGAACCAGAAGTTCATCCGTCGTTTCAACTATGTGGAACAGAAAGCAAAGGAACAGGGTTTGGAGCTCAAGGAAATGACTTTGGCTCAGATGGATGCTCTCTGGAACGAGGCTAAAAAGGAAGAATAAGCGGGATGTCGGATGCAGAAGAAAGTCATTATAATAGGAGCGGGAATAGCTGGCCTGTCTGCTGCATTCTATTCACGACGTGCTGGTCATGAGGTAACGGTTTACGAGCAGGGTAATTGTCCTGGAGGCGTTTCCACCAGCTGGATTCGTAGTGGCTTTACTTTCGATGGTGGCATCCATTGGTTGGTAGGCAGTTCTCCGCGTCTTCAGCCCTTTCATAAACGTTGGTTAGAGACGGGAGCATTGCAGGCAAACAATCCTGTAGTTTATGCCGACCCTGTATTTGAATTCCGAAGTGGTGACGTCACCCTGCGTCTTTGGCGCGATATAGACCGTCTGACACAGGAACTCATTGACTTTGCCCCTGAGGACCGCAAAGCCCTTCTTGCGCTTCGTCGTCATGTGAAAACCGTATCTATTTATTTACTTGATGGACAGGGTATTAATGGTTGGACTAAGCGGATTATCGGATTGCCTGTCTTCGTCCCGTTGTTTTTCCGTCTGCAACGTATTTCTTCACGTCTGTATGTGGAGCGTTTTAAGAATCCCAATGTCAAGGAGATGCTGTCTTCTGTCCTGAATCTTGAACAGAATGCCCTCTCCCTTTTCGGCACTTTGGCAGGATATTATATCGGAGATAATGGCTTCCCCACAGGCGGCTCTCGCCGTTTGGCAAAGAATATGGAGAAGACAGTCCTGCAGGCTGGTTGTAAGATTCTCTACCACTCGAAAGTGGAAAAGATTTGCATTGATGGGAACCACGTAAAGGGAGTAATGGTGAACGGATGCATGCAACCTGCTGACTATGTGATTGTGGCGATGGACACCTGTACGGCATTGCGTGAGCTTTTTGACCAGCCATTGCAAGAGAAGTGGGCTCGTAAATTGTCAAAGGGTATTGATTCTGAACAATGTTCGCTGTTCTCGCTTGGCGTGAAGAAAAACCTGAGTTACCTGCCTTCCACTTTGCGCATACATTTGAAGGAGCCTGTGAGGATGGCCGGATATGAATATACAACACTTTGGGTGTATCATTACAGCGGTCAGGACGGTTATGCTCCGGAAGGCTGCTCTTCCCTGACGGTTCTCTTTCAAGGCGATACCTACGATTACTGGAAGAAGGCCAAGGACGATGGCTCGTACCTGACAAAGAAGCAGGAATTTGTACAAGAAGCTCAGAAGCTTCTGACTGCCTATCTTCCTGAAATAGATGGGTGTGTCGTTGCTACGGACCTTGCCACTCCTGTCACGTATGAACGGTACTGCAACTGTTACAGAGGTGGCTATATGAGTATATGGCACGCAAAGCAGAGTCCCTTTAATGTACCCATAAAGAGCAAAAGCGTGCAAGGCTTACGATTTGCCGGTATGAGGACACTTATGTCAGGCGGTTTGCCTGTTTCAGTGCAGAGCGGTTATAAAGCAGCTAAATCCCTGTAGATATAAAAAGCAGAAGAGTAGATGGCAGTACCAGCTCATCTACTCTTCACCTGAAACATCTTTTTACCTCTTTAGCTTGTTCTATCTTTTATTTTGCGGTTTTTGGCGGTTTTTGTCCGTTGCCGAAGTCTTCCAGCATCATTCTGTGGAACTTGTCTTCAGCACACATCGCCTTGTAAACTTTCTGTGGTGATACCGCGTTGCACATTTTCTTGTAGTAGTTGACTTCCAACTGAGCGATTTCCAAGCCCAGATCCTTTATCTTCTGGATGGTAAGGGCAAAGTCTTTCGGGTCGGCATTTTCAGCAGGTGCATTCTTCTTGAGCCAGAAGATTTTGCGCTGCAATTGACGTTGCTTGCCTTTCATCTCATGATAGATGGGGTAGAAGGTTTGTGCTTCACTCTGGGTGAAACCTGCTTCGCTGGTGACGTAGCTTTCAAGCTTAGCCTTGAACTCCTCAGGGTTGAACTTGCCTCGCTGCTGTTGCTGTGCCATCAGCATAAATGAAGAAAGGTAGATAATTAGAAATGTAGAAAGTCTCCTCATTTTCTTATTCTCTTATTTTCTTATTATATTCTCAATTTTCATTCTGCCTCTGTCAGATAAGAGGCGATACTCATGTTGTCTATCATAGAATAGTCCAGCGCGTCCTCGATATATTGGATGTCCTCCGCTGTCTGTATGTTGTCTATGGCCTGTTGTCTGACTTCGAAGAACAATCCTCCTGTTACCACACAGCCAACAAGTACAGCAGCAGCAACCCATCGCCATACCAAACGACGACGTTTGCGCTGTGCCACGCGGTTCATCACACGCTCCGTCAAACCTTCAAAATAGCCTTCAGGAACGGTAAATGGCTTTTCTGTGCCGAAGCGTGAAAGAAGCTTGGCTTCCAGCTCTTCTGTGTTATGATTGTTTGTCATCATCTGTTTATTTGATATCTTTTGTTATAAAAGGTTTAATCGTTATTCTCAAAAAAAGAAGAAATTTTTTTGACGGCGTGATGATAGGAGGCCTTGAGGGCTCCTATACTTGTGCCGAGCAGGTCACTCATGTCTTCGTATTTCATCTCGTCGAAATACTTCAGGTTGAAGACGAGGCGCTGCTTGTCGGGCAAAGTGCTGATGGCAGTCTGGAACTGCTGCTGTACCTCATCTCCGTCGAAGTAGCTGTCGCTTGCAAGCATATAAGCAATGCTTCCCTCTGTCTGGTCCAGGCTTAGTGTCTGTTTCTTTTTGGCAAGGTGGTTGAGGGATTCGTTGATGGCAATGCGAAAGAGCCAGGTTTTAATACGGGACTCCTGACGAAAGGAATCGATAGCACTCCATGCCTTGATGAAAGTGTTCTGCAGGACATCGTCGGCATCGGCATGCGAAATCACCATTCGACGTATTTGCCAATAGAGTATTTCCTGGTATTCGCGAACCATCTGCGTGAATGCCGCCTCTTTCGTAGAAGGGTCACACAACTGCTTAATGAGTGCTTTCTCATCTATCATTCCATTCAGTTAGACAAGAATAAAATAATATGGTTTAATTGCAAATTAAAAAAACAGGGATTAAGAAAGTTGCATCCTTAATCCCTAACCTCTTTTATGTCTATCTTAGTCTCAAATTATTGTACAGAAATCTTGCGGACAATCTTGCCGACCTTTATCAGGTAGCAGCCCTTGGGAAGATTCAGGGCGAAGGTCTTTTCATTGCTGTCGATGCGAATGGTGGCGACCTTGGTTCCTGTCAGGTTGAATACTTCCATAACCTCACCGTTTGCACCGTTAATGTGGACATTACCGCCACTGATGCTAAGGGTGATGCCCGAAACACTCATCTCAATGCCGTCACGTTCAGACTCTGCCAGCATGGAAATGGGTGCGAATGCCATCGCCAAAGTGAGTGATATGATAAAAATCTTCTTCATTCTGTATATAATCTGCTGCAAAGATAGGACTTTTTTCTAATTCCCGCAAGAGTTTCACCTAAAAAAATTCAGTTTTCCTATAGAAAAGGGCCTAAAATATGTTTTGTAACATGCTTGTGGGGGCAATAATCTGCATTTTTGAACATTGGCGTCCCTAATCTTTAATCCAATCATCGAGGAATCTCGATTATCTCGAGGTCGCTGAAGTTTCCATTCTCGATATTGAAACGCACAAGCGTACGAACCTGGTGCCAGCCTTGCAGTCCTGCGGCTCCCGGATTGATGTGTAGCAAACCCAGCGATTCGTCGTATTGTACCTTGAGTATATGGCTGTGTCCGCTGATGAAGAGCTTTGGCGGATGACTGATAATCTGTTGGCGGATGCGTAGGTCGTAATGCCCAGGATAGCCTCCGATATGCGTCATCAGGATGTCTGCTCCTTCGCAGGTCCATCGTAGTTTTTCGGTGTAGAGCCGTCGCAGGTCGCCTCCGTCGCAGTTGCCATAGACAGCCCTCAACGGTCGGAACTCCTGCAGTCGCATTGCCAGTTCAAGGGAACCGATATCCCCAGCGTGCCAAATCTCATCGCACTGCTCGAAGTATTGCAGATAGCGCTTGTCCCAATAGGCATGCGTGTCGCTAAGCAGTCCGATTCGTTTCATCCCGTTTTATTTTACGCACCATATAGACAAGCATACAGACAGCTGCAATGAAGCTGATAGTGTCGCTTATGGGCATTGCAAGCCAAACGCCGTCAAGTCCCCACCACTTCGGAAGTACAGCTAACAGAGGGATGAGGAAAAGCATCTGTCGGGTGACGCTCAGGAAGATGCTCTTGCCTGCGTGACCGATGCTTTGGAAGAAGTTGCCGATAACCATCTGCGCTCCTACCAACGGGAAGGCAGCCACAACGAAATGGAAGGCTTGAACGGCCTTTTCTGTTAGTTCCGGACCAGCTCCGAAGATATGTATGACAGGAGCAGGCGTCAGTTCGCCCGTCAACCAAGCGACCAGAGTGATACAGGTCGCTCCGATGATGCCGTAACGCAGCACCCGGAACACGCGGTCGTCCTTCCGCGCGCCCCAGTTGTAGCCGACGATGGGCTGCATGCCTTGCACAAGTCCCATAACGATGGTAATGAACAGGAATACCACTCTGTTGACGATTCCGTATGCACCTATTGCCATATCGCCTCCGTACTGAAGTAGGCGATTGTTGCAGATAAGCACTACCAGGCAGGCACAGCTGTTCATCAGGAATGGACTGAGACCAATTGCCAGACATTGTCTTACGATGGAGAGCCGAAGCCGATAGATACCCCTGCGAAGATGCAGAAGTTCTGTGGGCCGGCTGAACAGTTTCAGCTGCCAGCAGAATGCAACAGCCTGAGCAATAATCGTCGCCCATGCAACACCCTGAATGCCCCATTTGAAGACGAAGATGAAGAGGGGGTCGAGGATGCAGTTGACGATGATGGCGAGGAAGGTACAGGCCATAGCCGTCCTTGGATGTCCGGCACTGCGCAGAATGGCGTTCGAGCCATAATACAGATGCGTCACCATATTGCCAAGCAGAATGATGAGCATGTATTCGCGAGCATAGGGTAGGGTGACTTCGCTTGCGCCGAAAAGGAACAGGATATTGTCTAAGAAGGGCAGACAAGCCAGCGTGAAGAGGATGCCGAGAATGACGTTGAGGCTAATCGTGTTGCCAAGGATATGCTGAGCCTCTTCATATTTCCCTTGTCCCAGGCGGACGCTGATGACGGTACTGGCACCCACGCCCACCATAGCACCGAAGGCGGCTGACAGGTTCATGAAGGGACTTGCCACAGCCATTCCGCTGATTGCCTCGTCGCCCAAACCCTGTCCCACGAAGATGCTATCTACTATATTATATATAGAAGATGCCACCATCGCGATGATGGCAGGCAAGGAGTATTGCCAGAGTAGAGACCCGATGGGCTTCGTGCCAAGTTCGGTTGGAACGTGTTGTGTCATTTCGGATGCAAAGGTACGCTTTTTCTGAATAACTGCCAACTTAGAAACCCCAAAATGATACATTATTTATTTATAATAGCAAGAATGGAAAATAATTCTTTATTCTTCTTCCTTAATTCTTAATTTCTTTGTAACTTTGCGCGCAAATTTTAGATTGTAATCTTTAAATAGTAAATCACAAAGATGAGTACACAGACAGAAAAGATTAAGGAGCTTATGGAGCTCCGCGCCAAGGCCCGTATGGGTGGTGGCGAAAAAGCTATTGAGAAGCAGCACGAGAAGAACAAGTTCACGGCTCGCGAACGTATCAACATGCTGCTCGACGAAGGTAGCTTCGAGGAAATGGACATGTTCGTGAAGCATCGCTGCACTAACTTCGGAATGGAGAAGAAGCAGTATCTGGGCGACGGCGTTGTGACCGGTAGCGGTACAATCGGTGGTCGCCTTGTTTATGTCTTCGCACAGGACTTCACCGTTTCCGCAGGTTCTCTCTCCGAGATGCTTGCCAGCAAGATTTGTAAGGTGATGGACATCGCCATGAAGGTGGGTGCTCCTGTCATTGGTCTCAATGACTCAGGCGGTGCACGTCTTCAGGAAGGCATCAATGCCCTTGCCGGTTATGCTGAGATTTTCCAGCGCAACATCATGTCCTCTGGTGTGATTCCCCAGATTAGTGCCATCATGGGCCCCTGCGCAGGCGGTGCCGTGTATAGCCCCGCTCTGACGGACTTCACATTCATGGTGGAGGGCAGCAGCTATATGTTCCTCACAGGTCCTGGCCCAGTGAAGGCCGTACTTGGTGAGGTTGTTACTCAGGAGCAACTGGGCGGCGCAAGCGTTCATGCCACCAAGAGCGGCGTGACACACTTCACAGCCAAGAACGAGGAAGAGTGCATCGCTATGATCAAGCAGCTCTTCTCCTACATTCCTCAGAACAACCTCGAGAAGACACCTCGCGTGACCTGCACCGACCCAATCGACCGCATGGAGGACTACCTGAACGACATCATTCCCGACAACCCCAACACGCCTTACGATATGTATCAGGTGATTGCCGGTATCGTGGACAATGGCGAGTTCTTCGAGGTACAGCCTAACTTTGCCAAGAACATCATCATCGGCTTTGCCCGTTTCAACGGCCAGAGTGTCGGTATCGTTGCCAACCAGCCGAAGCAGCTGGCAGGTGTGCTCGACTGCAACTCCAGCCGCAAGGGCGCTCGCTTCGTTCGTTTCTGCGACGCCTTCAACATTCCCATCGTGACGCTCGTTGACGTTCCAGGCTTCCTGCCCGGCACAGGTCAGGAGTACAATGCCGTCATTCTGCATGGTGCGAAGTTGCTCTATGCTTACGGCGAGGCTACGATTCCCAAAGTGACCGTTACCCTGCGTAAGAGCTATGGCGGCAGCCACATCGTGATGAGCTGTAAGCAGTTGCGTGGCGACCTGAACTATGCATGGCCCAGCAGCGAGATTGCCGTGATGGGTGCCAGCGGAGCAGCTAGCGTGCTCTATGCAAAGGAGGCTAAGGCTCTGAAGGACGAAGGCAAGGTGGAAGAAGCAAAGGCTTACATGGCTGAGAAACAGAAGGAGTACGAAGACCTCTTCGCCAATCCTTATCAGGCTGCCAAGTACGGCTACATCGACGATGTCATCGAGCCTCGCAACACCCGCTTCCGTATCATCCGCGCCCTGGCTCAGCTTGAGAACAAGAAACTCACTAACCCCGCCAAGAAGCACGGAAATATTCCTCTGTAAAAACAAAGAAGATAGAAGAAGATAAATGATTCTTCCTCTAACTACTTATAACTACAAAATTGAAATAATATGTATTTCCTTTCAATATCCGACCCTCAGATATGGCTTTTGGCAGGCATCTCCATCCTGGTGGTGTTCTCCATCCTGTTAATCCTGGTGCTTATCCTGGGCGTCTTTACTGCTGTTGCAAAGAAGACAACAGCAAAGGTGAAGGCTGTGAAGAGCACCATCGATACTAGCCTGGAGGCCAAGTCTTTCGAGAAAGCCAGCGAAGAGGACAAGGCAGCAGTTGCAACCGCACTCTACCTTTATTTCAAGGAAAAGGACAATCGCGAGACACGCGTTCTCACCATCGTTCCCTATCCCTCTGCTTGGGGCGCAACGCTGAACCCAAGACTTTAAGCTAATTCATAATTCACAATTCACAATTCATAATAATGAAAGAATTCAAATTTAAAATAGGTGGTCAGGACTATGCTGCCACCGTTGAAGACCTCAAGGACGGACAGATGAAGGTTACCGTCAATGGTCAGACCTATCAGGTAGAAGTACCCCACAAGAAGGCTGAGGGACCTCGTGTCGCTATGGCTCCCGCCGCTCCCGAAGCACAGACAGCCGGCACCAAGAACGTCAACAGCGAACTGCCCGGAACCGTCACGAAGATTAACGTCACCAACGGCCAGCGCGTAAAGCGCGGCGATGTGCTCCTCGTTGTTGAGGCCATGAAGATGGCCAACGACATCGTAAGCGAAGTGGATGGCACCGTTCAGCGTGTTGCCGTCACTCAGGGACAGAGCGTCAACCAGGGCGACCTGCTCGTCGAGATGGTTGCCGACTTCGTAGCAGCCAAGGCTGAAGTTACTCCGAAGCCCGCTCCCGCAGCTCCCGCTCCTGTGGCAGCTCCTGCACCCGCTGCAGCAGCACCTGCTGGCACAAAGACCGTTACCGCTCCTCTGCCTGGCACCATCACCAAGGTGACCGTCAAGGTGGGCGACACCGTCAATGCAGGCGATACTGTCCTGCTGATGGAAGCAATGAAGATGGAGAACAACATCACCGCCGAGTTCGCAGGAACCGTCAAGGCTATCCTTGTGGAAACTGGTGCTCAGGTACAAAGCGGACAGGCACTCGTGGAGTTGGATTGAGGCCCCCCCTCTAACTCCCCCGTAAAGGGGAGAAAAACCAAATTGAAAATCATAAACAAAACAATAAATGAATAAGGTATTAAATATCTTTCGAGATTGTCTCCTCCCCTCTATGGGGAGGCTGGGAGGGGTCTTTCTGCTCCTCCTTGTTGCCACGCCCTTGTTTGCTGCTGACTTCGACCTGGAGCAAGGTCTGAACGACTTCATCAACGAGATGGGTTTCGTCACTTTCTTCATTCAGGAAGAGGGTTGGAAGAATGCCGTCATGATTCTCATCGGCTGCTTCCTGCTCTGGCTTGCCATCAAGAAAGAGTACGAGCCCCTGTTGCTCCTGCCCATCGCCTTTGGCATGATTCTCAGCAATCTGCCTGGCGCTGGTCTCTTCGACTCTGAGATGTGGAACAATGAGTTCCTGAATCCCAACAGCCCTTACTATCACAGCTATGGTCACATCATGAGGGAAGGCGGTCTGCTCGACATCCTCTATATAGGCGTGAAGGCAGGTGTCTATCCTTGCCTCATCTTCCTTGGCGTGGGTGCGATGACCGACTTCGGTCCGCTGATTGCCAATCCCAAGAGTCTCTTGCTTGGCGCTGCCGCACAGCTTGGCATCTTCGCTACCTTCCTGGTAACGCAGATTGATGTCTTCGGCTTCTCTGTAGCACAGTCCGCTTCTATCGGCATCATTGGTGGTGCCGACGGACCCACGGCCATCTTCCTGACCTCCAAGCTTGCGCCTGAGCTGCTTGGTCCCATTGCCGTGGCTGCCTACAGCTACATGGCTTTGGTGCCCGTCATTCAGCCGCCCATCATGCGTGCTTTGACGACAAAGAAGGAGCGCTTGATTCGTATGAAGCAACTTCGCGAGGTTAGCAAGAAAGAGAAGATTATCTTCCCCATCGTCGTTGCCATCGTGGTGAGCCTGATTGTTCCCTCTGCTGGAACGCTCATCGGCTGCCTGATGCTGGGCAATCTCTTCAAGGAGAGTGGAGTAGTGGAGCGTCTGAGCAAGGCTGCCCAGAACGAGCTGAACAACATCGTTGTCATCATGTTGGGCGTGACGGTAGGTGCTACGGCAACAGCCACTGCCTACCTGAACTTCCAGACCATCGCCATTCTTTGCGTCGGCATCGTTGCCTTTGGTATTGGTAGCGCAGGCGGCGTACTGATGGCTAAGGTTATGAACCTCTTCCTGAAGGAGAAGATCAATCCCCTCATCGGCAGTGCTGGTGTCAGTGCCGTTCCTATGGCAGCTCGCGTCAGCCAGGCCGAAGGCCAGAAGGCCGACCCGCGCAACTTCCTTCTGATGCACGCTATGGGTCCCAACGTGGCCGGTGTCATCGGCAGTGCCGTTGCAGCAGGCATCCTGCTCAGCTTCTGCAGTTGATATTGACGGCTACGTCGAGATGCTGAAATAAAGTCAAATCCCCGCTGTAGAGTCTTTCCGCAGCGGGGATTTGCTTTTCATTTCTTGAGTCTTTCATTTTCCCTTTAGCACTATTGCAGCAGGGGCTTTGAGAAGACTGTTACTGTTCTTCTTGTTCCACTGTTCCATTGTTCCACCTCATTTCTATTCTTACCAGCTATTTTTCTTTTTCTTTTTTATATACCCAATTTTTCCTTTTTTTAATGGAACATTGGAACAGAAGAGAAAAACAATGTTTATATTCATGGATATCAGCTGTTTAATAGTTGTTCCAGTTCCGTTCCATTTCTGTTCCACATTGCTTTTCCGGTACAATGTGGAACACGATTCCAGTCCTTTCGCAGCGATTTTTACTACTACGCACAGAAAAACTTTTTCCTCCGAAGAGAAAAAATGTTTCCTACGCGCAGGAAAATGACAGTGGCACGAAAGGATTATGTCCCTTCTGGGGGAGCGTGCTGTCGCTTCAGGCGGAGCGTCCTATCCTTCCAGTCGGAGCGATAGTAATCCTATGCGGGAAGGAATAGTAATCCTTCAGTGGAAGGAATAGTAATCCTTCGACGGTAGGAATAGTAATCCTTCGGCGGAAGGGATAGGACGCTGACTTTACCAGATGGTGACGCGGTTAGCCTTGGGTACGAACATGGGGTCGGATTCGGTGATGCCGAAGGCTTCGTACCAGGCGTCGATGTGCGGCATCTGTCCGTTCACACGCCACATGCCCAGCTGGTGCGGGTCGCTCTTGACGCGCTTCTGTATCTCTTCGTCGCGGATGTTCTGCCCCCAGACGTTGGCATAGGCGAGGAAGAAGCGTTGTTCGGGCGTGAAGCCGTCGATGTCGGGTAGGGGAGCATCCTTGGTTGCATTCTTGAAGGCTTGGAAGGCAACCATCAGTCCGCCGTGGTCTGCCATGTTCTCGCCGAGCGTGAGGGAACCGTTGGCATGGAGTCCGGGCAGGACTTCGATGCTGTCGTGGAAGGCGCGCATCACTTGGATGCGTTCTTCGAATTGCTTCGTGTCTTCTTCGCTCCACCAGGTAACGAGGTTGCCGTTCTTGTCGTACTTGCTGCCTTGGTCGTCGAAACCGTGTGTCATCTCGTGGCCGATGACGACGCCGATGGCTCCGTAGTTGAAGGCATCGTCGGCCTGCATGTCGAAGAATGGCGGCTGAAGGATGCCGGCTGGGAAGCAAATCTCGTTGGTCGTGGGGTTGTAGTAGGCGTTGACCGTCTGCGGGGTCATGTACCATTCGTCGCGGTCAACGGGCTTGTTGAACTTCGTCCGGATCATGTCCTTTATCTCCCATTCGCTCACGGCAAGCATGTTGAGGAGGTAGCTGTCGCCAATCTCGAGGTCGCTATAGTCTTTCCATTTGTCGGGATAGCCTACTTTGACGTAGAAGGCATCGAGCTTCTCGCGAGCCACTTTCTTCGTCTCGTCGCTCATCCATTCCTGTACGTCGATGCGCTCGCCAAGGGCAATCTGCAGGTTCCTGATGAGCTTCTCCATGCGAGCCTTAGCTTCTGGTGGGAAATACTTTGCAACGTAGAGCTGTCCGAGTGCCTCGCCAAGGCCGCCTTCGACTGCAGCAACGGCACGCTTCCAGCGCGGACGGTCTTCCTGCTTGCCGCTCATCACCTTGCCGTAGAAGCCGAAGTTGAGGGCGCGGCTCTCATCGTCGATATATGACGCAACCATGTCGATGGCATGCCACAGATAGATGTTCTGCAGGGCTTCGGGCGTTTCTTCCTTCAGCACCTTCTCCACTTCGTGAATGCTGGCAGGCTGGCCGAGGCACACTTCCTTCACGCCTTCCATGCCGAAGTTCTGGAAGAAGCCGTCCCAGTCGATGCCGGGGAACTGCTCTTTCAGCTCTGTGTAGGAAATCTTATTGTAGTTGGCCTCCGGGTCGCGAAGTTCTGTTTGGTTCTTGCTTGCCTCTGCAATCCGCGTCTCGATGCGGAGGACGTCCTCGCTGATGCGCTTTGCGTCCTCCTCGCCAAAACCCTGATGCTTGCAGAGGTCAACGATGAATTGCTGGTAGGCCTTGCGAATCTCCTCCGACCTTGCGTCCTTGTCAACGTAGTAGTCCTTCTGTCCGAGCGTCAGACCACCTTGAACGATGGTCACGAGGTTGTTCTTCGAGTCCTTCTCGTCGGCAGAGATGTACATGGCGAACAAGCCGGGCACGCCTTGCCTCTGCATGAGCGGCCAGACTTCATTGAGCCAGTTTGTCGTTATCTCGCGGGTGTTCTGATAGCCGTCGCAGAGCAGGAAGCCTTCGAGGTCGTACCAATAGTGTTCGCCGTTCAGCTTCGCGCTGTCCATCGCCGAGTTGTAGAGGTCGGCAATCTTCTGCTCGATGGAGCCTTTCTCGTTCTCCTTGGCAGATATTTCCTCGATGAGCGAGCGCAGACGCTCGTTGTTGTCCTCCTGCAAAACGTCGAAAGAGCCGAAGCGACTGTACTCGGCCGTGAGGGGATGAGCCTTTTGCCAGCCGCCCGTGGCATACATGTAGAAGTCCGTTCCGGGCTGGTAGGTTGAGTCGAGATTGGCAAGGTTGATGCCAGAAGCGAGTTGCTTGCCCTCTTGTGTGCAAGCTGTTGCCATTGCCACAAAAGCAAAGGCCATTAAAAGTTGATTCTTCATTTTGTTTATATTTATGTTATTACGACATTTCGATATTACGACATTTCGATATTACGACATTTCGAGGTTTCGTTATTTCGATAATTATTCACTTTTCACTTTTCATTTTTCACTTATATCAGCGCCTCCCATTCTTCCTCGGCTTTCTTCAATTGGGCCTTCAGGCGTCCGTGCTTCTCATAGAGCGAGATGTCCTGACTGCCTTCGAGTGTGGACATTTGTTCTTCAAGGATGTGGATGGCGGCTTCGAGTTGCGTCACCTTGTCCTCTGCTTCTTGGAGCGCTTTCTCGCGCTTCTTCTGTTCGCGAGCCTGGGCTTTCTGTTCGGCATAAAGCCCCTTCCCTGCTCCCCCTTTGGGGGAAGGCTTTTCAGGAGGCGAGGCAACGGGGATGGGGCACTCCCCAAAAGAAGGTTGGGGAGTCCGGTCGAGGTAATCGTATATTCCTCCCAGATGTTCGCGCACTTTGCCGTTGCCGAACTCATAGATTTTCGTGACAAGTCCGTCGAGGAACTCACGGTCGTGACTCACGACGATGACTGTGCCGTCGAAGTCGCGGATGGCAGCCTTGAGCACATCTTTCGAGCGCATGTCGAGGTGGTTCGTCGGCTCGTCGAGGATGAGACAGTTGACGGGCTCCAGCAGCAGCTTTATCATCGCCAGACGGGTTCGCTCGCCGCCGGAGAGGAACTTCACCTTCTTGTCGCTCGCTTCGCCTCCGAACATGAAGGCTCCGAGTATGTCGCGTATCTTGAGCCGTATGTCGCCCTTTGCCACGCGGTCGATGGTGTCGAAGACGGTGTATTCGCCTTCGAGCAGCTGCGCTTGGTTCTGGGCAAAGTAGCCGATTTGTACATTATGTCCTATCTTGAGTGTGCCATCGAAGGGTATCTCACCCATGATGCACTTGACGAGCGTCGTCTTGCCCTCGCCGTTTCGTCCCACGAAGGCGACCTTCTCGCCGCGCCTTATCGTCAGGTTCACGCCCTTGAAGACACAGTGTTCGCCGTATGTCTTGCCTACTTCGTCGCAGATGATGGGGAAGTCGCCGCTCCTTATCGAGCAGGTGAACTTGAGGTTCAGGACACTGTTATCCACCTCATCGACTTCGATGGGTACAATCTTCTCTAACTGCCTTATCTTCTGCTGAACCTGAATGGCTTTTGTGGCTTGGTAGCGGAACCGCTCTATGAAAGTCCGGGCCTCGGCAATCTCCCTCTGCTGGTTCTCCAAAGCCCGCAATTGCTGCTCGCGCCGCTCGGCATGGAGGGTGACGTACTCGTCGTATTTGACTTTGTAGTCATAGATGCGTCCACAGCTGATTTCGATGGTGCGGTTCGTCACGTTGTTGATGAAGGCTCGGTCGTGGCTGACAAGTACGACGGCATTGGCGCTGGTGGCAAGGAAATTCTCGAGCCACTGGATGCTCTCTATGTCGAGATGGTTGGTGGGCTCGTCGAGGAGCAGGACGTCGGGGTGCTGCAAGAGGAGCTTTGCCAGCTCGATACGCATCCGCCAGCCTCCGCTGAACTCGCTCGTCGGGCGGTCCAAGTCCTCCCGCCGGAAGCCAAGTCCCTGCAGGGTGCGCTCCAGTTCTGCCTGATAGTTCAAGCCTCCCATCATCTGGAAGTGCTCGTTCAGGTGGGTAAAGCGTTCCACGAGATCCATGTATGTTTCTCTCTCGTAATCAGTGCGTTCTGTAAGTTGGTTATTGAGACGGTTCAACTCATCTTCTATCTCCGTGATACGCTCGAAAGCCCTCTCTGCTTCCTTGCGGACTGTGCGCTCGTCGGTGAGTGTCATCACCTGTGGAAGGTAGGCAATCGTGGCATCGCGAGGCACGCTGACAGTACCGCTTGTGGGCTGTTGAAGTCCGGCGATAATCTTCAGCATCGTGCTCTTTCCTGCTCCGTTCTTGCCTACAAGTGCGATGCGGTCGTGGTCGTTGATGACATAGCTGATGTCATTGAAGAGCGGCTTGGCACTGAATTCTACGCTTAAATTGTCTATCGAAACCATAAGCCTTATTTCACAAGCAGACGTTTCACGGTGACCTTTCCGTCAGGACCGGTCGTGCGGATTATGTTGATGCCGCGCTGCGGACGATTGAATTTCATGCCGTCGATGGTGTAGATAGCTGTTTGACCATTGGCCGTTGACCATTCGTCGTTATCCGCAAGGGGTGCCATGATGGCATCGAGGTAGGCCTCTTCGTCGAAGTTCTCGTCGATGCCGCAGAGCCATTCGCTGTATGAAGTGAGGGTATTGGTGGCGTGGATGGAGGGTCGCGTCATGCGGTAGATGCGCTTGCCGCCGTCGGGATAGCGTCCGACACTCTCATCGCCGCCGTGGGGCCAGTATGTCAGGCAGTCGCTCCAGGAATGGTCGGAAGCTGTGATGGTGACGATCTGTTCGTCGTCGTTGGCAAGCTTGAATCCGGTGTGTAGCTGGCGCAAGGGGTCAACTTTGTCTGCCCAGACGATGTAGTAGCCGTGAGCGGGAATGATGGCAGACCGGGTGATTTGGTACTTCTCGGGGTCTGCAGGGTCGTCGGAGAGGAACATGTCCATGAGGTCGATGTCCTCGTCGGTAGTGTTGTAAAGCTCAATCCAGTCGTTGCGCTTTCCGTACTCGTTGGCGGCAACGTTATTGCCTGCGCTTACCTCGTTGATTACGACAGGCGGGGCACCTGCTGCCACAAGGCAATCCTGATGCAGCGGCTTGAAGATGGCCTGTATCTGCGTGTCGGCATCGGTGTTGAGACGGAGCGTGCGCTCGCGACTGACGATGGCTGTGCCGGAGGTGACACCGTAGCTAATCTCTGCGTCCCAATAGATGTCGGTCGAGCCCGGCACATTGTTGTGCACTTCGACGGCAATGATGTTCTCTCCCTTTTGAAGGAGATTGACCGGCAAGTCGAGTGTGCCTGAGTCTGGATTGTCGGGAGCGTATGTCGTGGCGTAAGTTCCGAAGGTAATCTCGCCATCGGGCAACAGATAGCGGCATGCTTCCTTGCCGTTGATATAGACCACGAAGCCATCGTCGGCAGTGAAGTTGAGCGTCAGGGACGCTATGTTGGAAGGGTCGCTGTCGATGTTGAGGTTTTTGCGGAAATAGTAGGTTGGGTATTTCTGGCCGCTATCCCCTCCGTAGCTAATGGTTGTTACGATGGAGTTCTTGCCGTATCCGAGGGGAGCCGGTCCTTCCGGCCAGTCGATAGCACCGGTCTTCCAGTCCGTACCGTCGAGCGAACCCTGGTCCCAGTAGTTCCAGGCGTCGCCCTTTTTGATTTCACTGACTGTGGCGTTCCCGGTCTTGCTCCATCCTACGAAGTTATAGCCTGCGGGAGCGGACACCTCAAGTGTGACGGGTGCGAAGAGCGTGCCGTCGAAGGTTGCTGTGGGAACAGGCTGTCCGTTGATGAGGAAGGCTGCGTCCGGTACGTTGGCATTGAACTTCACACTCATACCGTTCCCAAGTCCATAGGCCGATTTCAGGCTGCCCATGCGCGACCTCCTTGAAGTCATTCCTGCCATTGCCGACTTCTGCTCGCTGTATGATGTCCAGGGTTCCTTGTTCTCCCAGGAGAGGGCCGGTTCCACGAGACGGCAGATGCTGTCGCAAATGGAGAGACAGCGTTGTGAGGTAAAGACACTGCCATTCAGGATGCAGTATGCATCGACGAAGCGACGGCGGAAATCCTCGCTGCCTCGCTTCATGTTGTTGTAGATTCCAAGCAACTCGTTGCCATAATTGCCTTCGAGCAACATAACGCCGTTGCTGTTGCTCCAGCCCCAGTCTTGGTCGTGGAGCGTCAGGCGGAACTTCCCGTCTGGAAGGGAACGGTAGCCCTTGACGTTGTTGTTGTTGCAAATCCAGTCGCTGCATCCGATATAGCTAATGGCAGCAAAGAAGTTGGTCACCTCGTCGATGTCGATGAGCTGCTTGAGCTGTTCGTATGTGTTTTGCGAGGAACATCCCTGTGCAAGATACTTCCAGCGGTTGAAGGCCTCCTTCGTGCCTGCCATCTGGAAGTAGCCGTTGGAGTACTCGAAGGCATCCATCTCGTCGTCGTCATATCCGTAGTTGGCATAGCCGTGATAGCGGTTGTTGGGCTCTCGCAGGTTGAGCTGGGCAAGGTAGCGGCCGTTGAAGAAGACGTGAACGGGCTGATAATCCTGGCAATCGCAATAGAAGCCGCTGGACATGAGGACTTGCTGGGTGAGTGCATCGCGAACGCGGCCGTGAGCCTGCGAGTTGTTGTCGTTACCGCCGTTGCGAATCATTATCTGGCGGTACTTGTTATGGGGCTTGTAGCGGAAGAATGGATAGTAGTCTATTGCCTTCTTCCCCTCGTAGCGGTTGGTGCCCTTTATCTTGAAGGATGAAGGGGCATAGTGTCGGCTCCATCCGCCAGAGATGACGAACTCGGCTTCCTGATTCACTGCCATCTCGCCATCAGGAGTGATGTATTCGAAGTTGACAGGCCGTTCCCAGTCCATATTGATGTTGGAGGCGCCGTGATTGCGTCCGCTTACCCCGTTCGTACCGTCGGTATATACGCCAATCTTGCCGTCGTAGAGATTCTTGGGATTGGTGGCAATGGAAATGACGGGCAGATAGTAGTCGTGGTTGCGGTAGATATAGCTGCGAGTGACGACCTGACTGGGGAGCATTCCCTTCTGGAAAAGACCAAAGCGTAGGATGGTGGTGGTGCTGATGTCGAAATTGCCGTCTGTGCTTGTGGAGCCGTTCGTCATGCTTGGCGTAGTGCCGTCCGTCGTGTAGCGCAGGGTCGTGCCTGCGGGGATGGTAACCTTTATGGTAAACGGGTCGGTGAATAGCCGTGAGTCAGTGTCGATGTATGGTGCTTCGAGCCTGAACTCGGCAAAGTCGCTGTCGTTGTTCGATGCGGCAGGGGAGGGATCTCCCGTCCAGCCCCATTCCTTGCCGCCATCCTCCATGCGAGCCCATGAGCATCGTGAGATGAGCTCAGGATAGTCGGCTGAAGCCAGTAGCTTGCCTTCGGTGTCGAAAAGGTACAGGGTGCCGCCGTCGTTCTGCAGCTTGAAGCGGACCTGCTTGTAGGCTGTGTCGCCAAAAGTTCCGTCGGCAGAGTTGTGGTCGAAGTAGATGACCTTGAAGTCTCCGGCCTTGACGACACCGGTTCCGTTAGGAAGTTGGAACTTCATTGGATTCTCTGCATCGTCCGAAACATAGAGTCCGTCCAGTTGTATGTTCTCTGTCGTGGGGTTGTAGAACTCCGCCCAAGCACCGTAGTTGTAGGAGTAGTCGATGTATTGGTCGATGTTGCCCACTTGTATCTCGTTGATGAGGAGTTTCGAGAGGTCGGCATCGGGGTCGTAGTCCTCGTAGTAGTCTTTCTCCTCGGTCAGTCCGCAGTCGTAGAGCTTTCCGCCCCAGTTCTGCTGGACGTATGCTGCGATGACGTTGTTGCCGACATTGAGCAGGTCTGTAGGAATCTCCAGCTTCACGGCATTGGTGCCGGTTGTCCAGTCTTCGGCCTCGTCGAGCTGAACGCCGTTTACCCAGACGCGATAGCTGTCGTCGTGCAGGACATTGAGCATATAGCGCGATTTGCTGTGTATTTCATTGAGGGTGAAGGCGCGTCGGAACCAGAAGTTCGTGTTGTTGCCGAGCGGCCACTCCGTCTGCACGCCACTGACGTCCCAACTACCGATAGGCATTATGGCTTCCGCCCATTCGGAGTCGTCGAAATCGGCTTGTGTCCAGCTAAGCGTCTCTGTGCGTCCGCCGATTTCCATATCGGTGATTCGTCGTCCCTCTTCGTTGGCATAGTAGCACCAATTGTAGAAAGACGTTCCCGTCCAGAGCTCCCGTCCCTCCGTCGTGTCGAAGATGCTGATGTTGGATAGTGTGATAGTGGTGCCCTCCTCTGTGGTTGGAAATTCAAACGCAATCTTCGCGTCCTCGATATCTACACCTGTCAGGTTGGCACGCGAAATGCTTTTCCTTCCGTCGGCGGTGAGGTTTGTGGAGAATGCTGTCAGATAGATGCCGTCATCCTCGTTTTCGCTCAGCGCAATGTTTACTCCTGTCACGTTTTTGTTTGCCTGAAGCGACATGGAGAAGCGATAGGTGTGGTCGGAATGTAGCGTGATGGGGGTCTTGAACTGCACCCGCCCGTAAGCTGCTTCATAGCAAGCCGTGGGCATGGTGATGGTATAGACTTCTCCTTCCTGGACTTCGTAGAGCTGCTCCCAGGCATGGGTGCCGCCTGTGCCATAGCCGCCCTCGCTGTTGAAGAGTAGTTTGCCCACCCAGGGTTCGCTGTAGCCCATTGGAAGAATGAAATCCTGTGCGCTTACAAGGGGCAAAGAACAGGGGGTAAGGAGAAAGAGGAGAGTAAGTAGATTTTTCTTCATAATGGGAATGTAATACTATCTTAATGTCGCTTTTTACCCTTTTATATGGGTTTTACGCGGGCAAAATTACAAAAAAAAATAAAAAGAGAAAATATAAAGCGAAAAAAAAACAAGCAAAGACATGATAATCAACAATTATACCCCTTGATTCTCATGTTTACACAGGTATCCCTGCGAGTCATTGGAATCATGGAACAATATTTCTCAGATTTCAACACACGCACAAACAATGGTAAGATATTTCCCTCAATCGATAAGGAAATAAGCAGGAGCGATTACTTCCAGAAGCGATGTGTGATGTTTTCCAGGCTATCCACGTCTCCCGTATGCTCCACGCGCCATAGCACTTGATTTGTGGTGGGGGATGTGAGAGGACCAGCCTTGGCAATGTAAGGTCCAGTCTTAAGGTAGTCGAGATTGCTGAGAGAGACTTCTTCGGAGGGATTGTCACAGCCACTATACCAAGCCGTGCGTATCTTGGAATTAGCTTTCACCCATTTGGCAAGCTGGTTAACTTCTGAGGGCGAGTTGTCGCCTCCCATGAAACAAACGCATGTTATTCCGCTGTGGGCGGAAAGCATAGATGATAGGGTATCAATGGTCAGCGGCTCCCCCACATCTTCCCAAAGGTATGTGCTATGACATCCTTTGCAACGAATGGGGCAGCCACTGATACTGATAGCCAAAGTAATCTCGTCGGGAATCTCGGCAAAGACCTCTTTAGTATCTACATACTTGAGCATTGCTGCTAATCCAGATTACAGCTGTAGGTGCGCTTCGCGGCCTCTATCTGACGATCCCTTCCGAATGCCGGAATTGGGCGCAGGTAGCCTATAATGCGCGTGTACTGCGTAATATTCGTAGAACCGCAGCACGGACATACGTCGATAGGCTTCTTGATGATGTGTCCGCAGTCCTCGCACTTCGAGTTCGGAATGTTGAAGGTGTAGTACGACGTACCGTTCTGGATGGCAAAGTCTATGAGCTTGAGATACTGCTCCTTTGTAAGGTGGTCCTGCAGGTTACAATGCAGTGCACTGCCACCGTCGGTGAATTGGTAGGTCTGACGGCCGTGCAGGATAAACTTGTCGAGTACTCGAGTCTCGTCGTGAGCATCGTAGAAGTAGGAGTTGTAAAGGTTCTCGTCCTCTGGTACCCAATAGCCGTCTGCCTTGTCCCAACGGTAGTTCTTGCCACCCAGACCTTCGGCAGGCACTACTTCGCTGTTGAACAGGAAGGGTCTCTTCTTGTCTTTGATGCTGTGGCGCTTGTTCTCTTCTTTCACGGTGCCGAGGATAAGCTGCAGGAACTTGATGTATTCAGGATTGTTGCCTACCTGAAGACCAAGGAAACGCGCTGCCTCGTTAAGGCCGTTGATGCCTATTGTACTATACAGTTTGCTGATGTAGATGTAGCCGCCATTTGAAGCGGCGAACATCTTGCGGTCCTCCATCTCATAGAGCATCGTTTTGTAGGCAATGTGATACTTATATACGCGCTCCAGGATGTTTGTCAGGTAGAGGCGGAGGAAGGCGTAGAAGTCATGGTCGCCCTCGGTGCCTGCAACGGTACGCTTAGCATCCTGCACTATACGGTTGATGTTCAGCGTAATGACGTTGCACGAACCCGTCATCACACCCGTCAGTCCGCTGGTGGGATTGAAGGTGTTCTCGGTCAGCTCGTTCTTAAGTCGGCAACATGATGCCAAACTATCGGCGCTATCGCTGATGTAGGTGAAGAATGAGTGTCCTTCGGCATACATCTCGGCGGTGAAGTCCTTATAGTCTTTGTCGATGATGTCGCCAGTCTCGGGGTCATAGACCATTGCCATTGTCTCTACGGGGAAGGTAAGAACCTGCTTCAGACGCATCTGGTTGAACCATTTCATGAACATGCGCTGGAGCGTGTCTATGGCTTTCCATTCCGGACGAGTGCCGTCGGGGTAGCAGAAGTTTTCAAACAGTGAGTTGAAATAAGTGTGGTCGTAGTAGGAAACATTGGTGAAGGGCGACTGGTAGCTGCGGTTACCGGCTGGCTGGTTGATGCCCCACACGAACTGCTTGAATGCCTTGACGATATTGTCGCGGATAGTGCGCTGCTTCAGGCAGCATTCCGTTGTGGTTATATCGTCCATGTGGTTGTACCAATCAGGTCCATACTCGCCCACGATATAATAGTTCAGTACGATGAAGTATTCGCCGAAAGCCACTGCGCCCTTGCACTGGGATGAGAGCAGGAAGGTGAGGTTGGTGATCTGGCCGCTGAAAGACTGCAGGTCATTTGGGGGACCAGGTGTTACACCGTCGATGTTGCCCACACCGTCAGTCATCAGAGGATAGAGACTTACCGCCATACAGTACTGCTTCAGTACTGGAGTGCTGGCCTCGTCGTGTGTATAGATAATATGGTGGTTAAGGTCCTGTTCATACTGCCTGGCCACCTCTGGGTACATTTGGTTCAGTTTGTCCTTCATGCGCTGACGCTGGATGACGCGGTTTGTCGTCTTATATACTTCGCCTTCCAGGTTAGCCACATTCTTCATCGTCACGTTAGCATTTGCATCGGTCTCGCTGGCTGTTGCAGCATTGTCGGCTGTTTGGCTATATTCGTTCATATAGTCTATGCGCTCCTTGATGAAACGTGCTTCAGCGTGTCGCTGTCGGTAGAGAATATATGATTTAGCTTCAGCATAATAACCGTTCTGCATCAGGGCCAGCTCCACGCGGTTCTGGATTTCCTCGACAGTGAAACCATCACGTACGGAAATACTTTCGCTCAAATCCGTAGCGACGGTCTTTATCTTTTCGTCGTCCATTCCGCCTATCGACTGAAAGGCGCCTATGATGGCGTTTTTGATTTTCAGTCGGTTGAACTCCTCTTGGGAGCCGTCTCTTTTAATAACAATCATTAGGTTTCTTTTCTGTAGGTTTTGTTTGTTCGTCGGATTATTTAAAAACGGATGCAAAGGTATAAAAAAATGCCCATTTCACCAAGAGATTTTCGATTTTTCTACTCAAAATTCTGCATTTTTTTTTGCCCTTCATTTTGCCGTTTTTCCCCCTCGCATCAGAGCCATATTTGGGCTGTAAAGATACATCAAAATTTAATTCTTTTCTACGCTCTCTTTATCATAACTTTACAGGAAATAGACGTAAAGAAATTGCGGAAACGTTGTAAAGAAATTGCGTAGATTATATTTTAGGCTTATTTTTCCCAGGAATTTTTCCCTCGTTACAAAATTAATTGTAACTTTGTAATCGGAAAACTACACATATTTAATTTTATTATATATACGCGTATGAAAAAACTAAAACTATTTTCTGCAATGTTATTAGCTGCCGTACTGCCCCTGACCGTTTGGGCAGACGATACGGAGCTGAAAGTCTTTAACTCGACTTTTACCGGAGCCACTTATGGGGTTGCCGGTGAAACGTATTCCACAGGAACGCTGACTACTGACGAAGGCAACGACTGGACTTGGGAAGGCGAAGGGGAATTAAAGTCTCCCGTCATCCAGACGACAGAGGTGGGAGGCGTAACTTGTCTTTCTGCCAAGCTGAAAACAGCTTCATTTGCTATTTCGACGGATTTCAGTGTCCCTGGCAACATCCAGGAGTTGTTCTTTACGATTGGCGGCAACATCGGAATTTTCGACATTAATTTTGGAGGACAGACATTTAGGTACAACCTGAACTTATCGGACAACGGACTGCATAGTTACAAGTTTACGTACGAGGGGATGGAATTGCAATCTACAAATCCGGGACAAAAAGTCACTGTTGTGTTCTATCCCAAAGACGAGAGTTCCAGCGACCCCATCCTCATTCGTTACGCCAGCATTGGAACAGAAGTGATTTCACTCGGCAACAAAAGCATCATTTCTGATTTCTTAGACTTTGACGGTTACAACAATGTCTTCTTGACGGAGAATAATGCCAACGACTGGCTACTTGCGTTGCCCTACATGGGCACGATACTTGAAGATGCCTATCCTACAACTTGGAACGACGAGCAGTGCATTTACATGCGAGTGACAAGCAACAGCAGCTCCTATACGAACCTGAGGTTCACATCGGCTTTCCCTGTTTTGGGCAAGGTGAAGAAGATTATTATCAATGCCGGTGGAGATGTCCGCGTCGCATCCTATACGAACAGCGACGGAGGGACGCTCTACAGCGAAGAGGCTTATGAGTCTTTACCATACTATCGTGATTTCGTCATAGATCTTGGCGACGGCATAGAGATGGACGGCAATCTCATGTTTGATTTGGTTGTAGGCAGAAACACCTTCCTGAATAGCGTCACCATTGTGATAGAGGATGATGCGGTGGAACCGGAAGGCCTCACTTCTACATTCTATGCATGGGAGGAATGGGATGTAACCGACAATTTTAAGGTTGGAGCTATGAAGACGAAGGAAGATACTCCTTGGTTAGCCTTCATCTATAATCCCACCGCTCCCGTGTATATGACCTCAATCAAATTCGGCGAAGACGCGGAACCAGAGGAATGTATGCTTATTGGCAATAACGACGGACAACCACTGGAAATCGAGTTACAGAATCAGTTCATTGTGACTGGTCCAGTAAGGAAGATTATTATCAAATACACTGGCCATATAGAATCCATTACAGCAGATATTATTGAACGTGGCACAGGGGAGAACGAGCAGTTTACCCGAGTGACTCCACGTGAGGGATTCGGTTTCACAGAAGTTGAACTGGTTTTCGACGGTACCATCGAATATACAGATGCTGATATCCGCATGTTTTTGAACGGAAATGCGCCTATCTTCCTGAAAAGCATCACTATCGTCCAGGAGGAAGGCAGCAGTACGGAAATACCGAGCGGCAAGTGTGGCGACAACTTGGATTATGCCATCACCCCGCTGCCTTACTCCGTTTGGGTTTACGATTATAACGCTGGTCAGTCCTACGAGGAACCTGCCTACAGGCTCACCATCACTGGTACGGGCGACATGTATGATTACGACGGTTGGTATTCCGTCGCTCCGTGGATGGATAAATATAGGGAGAACATCGCGGAGATTGTTTTGCCAGAAGGTATGACCCGTGTGGGCGATGAAGCGTTCGACGGATGTACCAACTCAAGAGTCGAGCGTCTGCCCAGCACGTTGAAGAGTATTGGCAGCTTTGCATTTAGCAACGTATATTTCATGGAGGCAGACATGTATCTGCCTGATGGCCTCACATCCCTCAGTGATCATGCTCTATCCTATTCCCAAGGTCCCAAGAATCTTCACCTGCCTGCCAGCCTGACATCTATCGGCGAAGGTGCAATATGCAGTATCTATTATTTGGAGAATTATTATGTGGACGAGGCCAATCCTATCTACAAAATCGATGGGGGAGCTGTCATAGAAAAAGCCACCGACACCCTGATTGCCGGCACCCCGAACTCCGTCATTCCCGACTATGTAAAGGCTATCGGGCCTTATGCATTCTTTAACGAACGCATCGAGGAAATGCCCATTCCCGCTGGCGTGACCAGTATCGGTTCGTTTGCCTTCGGCTATACCTATATATCCAATCTGGTTATCCCGAACAGCGTGAAGACTATAGGCAATTACACCTTCTACGGATGCAGCAAGCTCCTCAACGTCACCATTGGCAGCGGTGTCACCCAGATAGGCAACAATTCCTTCTATAACAGCACCAACATCCTCGATGTAAGCTGCTATGCCAACCCTGACGCCCTGACGTGGAAATTTACGTCAAACAGCGAGGACCGCTCGTTCAAGCCCGACAAGATGACGAAGATGCACGTCCGCGCTGCCGACCTGGAGAAGTGGGAGACGAACTTCGGCTTCCTCAACGTCACCTTCGTTGGCGACCTGGGTGATGCGATAACTCCTATCGACGATGAGACCTCGGTAGCAGTTTCGTCATTGCAGGGCGAGGACCTCAGCGACAACATCGTCGATAATGTCTATTACAATCTTGACGCTACCACTGGCAGCGGCTACATGAACGGATGCCTGTTCGTTGGCCAGACCACCGATATGTCGCTCATCAACGACGGCAATCCAGGCAGCGACGACATCCGTGATAACTTCACCGGCATCATCCTCGAGGTAAGTCCCGGCAAGGGCGTCATCACCGTCAACGCATGGACAATAGGCAAGACACGCCTGGCTGTTCGCATCGGTGAAGGCACTCCCACATACGCTGTCCGAAACGAACGCGGGGATGTCTATGTTAGCTACGATGTCACTGAGCCGACATACGTCTATATCTATTCGGTTGGCGAAGGCTCGGCATTGGTTCGTGCCTATGACAACGATGGCTCCGAGACTGGCGAAAACGTCCTGCTCATCTATGGCATCACCGTTAGCCCAGGTGCCGACGAGACTGGCATCAATGAGATTGGACAACAGACAACGAACAATAGTCAACAGCCAATCTACAATCTTGCTGGTCAGCGCATCCAAAAGATGCAGCACGGTATCAACATTGTGAATGGCAAAAAGGTGCTTCGCTAATGCACAGAAGACGCGACCAAGTGAGAACGTGAACAAAGGCCGGCATCCGTAAGGGTGCCGGCCTTTCCTTTCGTTCCACCTTTTTTTTCTGTGCGTAGGAAATATTTTTTCTCTGTGTAGGAAAAATTCTTCCTGTGCGTAGGAAAAAGTTTTTCTGTGCGTTGTTGATGTCGTGTGTTCAGAACAGTTTCAGACGGGCACCTGCCATGACCCAGATGCCGGGCTGGGGGACGGAGCCGAGGTCGTAGTAGCGATGGTTGGTGATGTTGGTCGCTTGGACGTAGAGCTGGTATCGCGGCGTTTCCCACTGTAGCTTGGCATCGAGCATCGCATAGGGATGGTAGCTGACGAGCTTGCCGCCCGGGCTATGATAGCTGCCCACACGGTCCTGCCAACGGAAATCCCAAGTCAGCGACAATTCATTTTTCACTTTTAACTTTTCACTTTTCACTCTCAAGATGCGATGTGTTAGGCTTGCCACGAACTTGTGACGCAGGTACTCCATCACGAAATTGCTCTTGACTACGCCTTCTGCGTCGTGCTTGACCTGATGGATGAAGGTGTAGCCGGCGCGTATGGTTGCTATTGGACCAATTGACAATTGACCATTGATTTCTACTCCGATGTTGTCGAGGTCGAAGGCTGCGGTATGGAAGATGTCGTCCGGAGAATACATGACCCAGTCTATCATCTGAGTGCCGCGATGGTAGAAGAGTAAACATTTACCATTTACCATTAACCATTGACCATTTAACATCGACCATTGACGATTTATTTCTGCGCCAAGGGAAAGGGAGTGATTGTGCTCGGGCTTCAGGTCGCGGTTGCCTTCGTGGGTCGGACTCTTGTAGTAGAGTTCTGTGAATGAGGGCAGTCGGTAGCCTTTGTTGTAAGAGGCGAACATCTTCCAGCCTGATGCGGGACGCCAGGCGATGTCGATACCTGGATAGAGACGGATGCGGTGGTCGATGCCAGATGTCGTGCTTGCCATGAGGCCTGCGGAGATGGTCCAGTGCTCCAGGAGGATGTTGTGTTCGAGGCTGAGGGATACCGTCGTGCGGTTGTCGCTCAAAGTATAAAAGCTGCCTTCCGGCCGAAGGTTGCGTCCAAGATTCGTGCTGTGGATGCCTTCGTGTCGGATGTTTGCCGAGATTGCTGTCTTGCCGAGTGACCAGCTGTGGTGTCCGCCTGTCATGACGCCATAGACGTCGGTACAGTGGAAGTTCTCGCCGAATGTCGAGCCATGTATCAGCTCAAAGTTGTCCCACGAACGGTTCCCGTAGAGTGAAAGGTGAAGGGTGAAGGGTGATGAATCGGAGCTTCTTTTCACTCTGTACTCTGCGCTGGCGCTTGCCATGAGGCGCTGGTTGCGTTCGTACTGGTCGGGATAGTTGGCGCTGTAGAAGGTGTTGGCTCCGTAGCATTTCTTTGAGAAGCCGAACTGCCAGTCGAGGGTGAGTTTCTCGTCCTTGTAGTCGCCCTGATAGTAGAGCTGTCCTTTCAGCCAGGAGCTGTTGAGCGTTCCGCCGTCGCTCCTGCCTCCGCCTCCGCTGATGCGGTTGCTGACGCGTTTATGGGTGAGGGATAGTCGTGCGTCGCCCTCTGCTGTTCCATAGGAGCCGCCTCTGCCTCCAAGCTCGATGCTGCGGGTGGGGTCGTGCTTTGTGACGATGTTGATGGCGCCCCCGAAGCTCTGTCCGCCATAGACACGGCTTGCCGCGCCCTGGAGCACTTCGATGCGCTCTATGTCGCTGATGCTGACGGGGAAGTCTGCCGATAAGTGTCCTGTCTGGGGGTTGCCGATGTCGATGCCGTTGAGCAGGAGCGTGACCTGGTCGAAGGTGCCGCCATCGATGCTGATGTCCGTCTGAATACCAAAGCCACCGCGTTGCCG
>JAILRU010000088.1 GCA_024697945.1 Bacteroidaceae bacterium | reverse complement strand
TGCCCACTGAGTAGAAGCGCTCTGCCATTTGATGGTTTCTTTATCCATGAATATCTGTGCATCGCCAGACAGCGGGTGGAACCAAGCAGAAGTTTTGAAGGTGTCGTTGATGTCAAAAGCTGACTCACCGGCCTTGGTCTGTGCCACATAATTGGCAACCTGGAAAGAAATCGCCCTGTCGGGAACAGTGTTGCTCACTTCGATCTTTGAGCAAGCAGTCAGCGCTACCAGCGCTACGGCTGCGAGAATGAAATACTTTTTCATGTTCTTTTTACTTATTTATTATTACTAATTATTCTTTGTGACCGGAGGCAGGGTCAGCCGCCCCCGGCCTGTATAGTTTAGTTCAACCAAGGGTTGAAATCACCCGTAACGGTGTCTGCCCAAGCCTCAACAGCAGGGTCGAAAGTAATCTTGGAAGCAATAGGATCGATGATTACGTTGTAAATATACTTGGTATTCTTATCCCATTCAGTAATTGCGCTAGCGAATGTTTTGAGGGGTTTTGAGAATTCGAGAGTCTCTACAGAGTAAGGAGTCTCACCATTATCAGTATCATCAGTGTCGTGGTAAGCATATACCTTATACTTGATGTAGAACACTTGATTATCAGTCAAAACCTGGGGCATAACGGTACGAGAAGCAAGCAGTACCAGATTATTATCGGTTTCGGTCTGAGCAGTTTTGTTAACACCGAGATTGAGAGTTCTCTGGAACATATCCTGACCTTCTACAGGTGAATCTGTGACAACTTTAATTGTCTCGATGGTTGCTTCACCCCAAGTTGCGGGAACCCAAGCAACATTGGCGTTAGCTGTATTCGCATTAGTCCAAGGCTGATAGGTAGGAGTGTCGCTAGTAACATCCCTGTCTGTTTCAGGATCAGAACTTGAAAGGGTCAGAGTGCCTTTGTTTGAAACTTTCACAGATGCATCGAGGATTTCAACTTTGAAACGGTTGGTAGAAGTCTTCTTAGCATCTGTAGTGGCGAGTTTCACATTGAAAGCCAATTTTGCGAGGTAGTGACGGAAAAGAGTAGGTACGCCTTCACCTGTTGCTGAGTTATCTTTCTGATATGTTTTCAGATTTGCATTGTAACCGTAAGCGGCGTCAGCAACAAGGACATTATCGTTATACACAATAACTTTGTCAGTGTAGACGAGAGAACCCTCAGTATTTACAGTAGTAGGAGTCTGAGTTCCGGCATAAGAGTAGAAGTTTACATATCCGGTCTTGGGCCAGAAGTAATCAGCATCGGGAGCCCACTGATTTGCGATAGCATCGTTCCAGTCAATATTGATGTTCTGCATAAAGTACTGGGTGCCATCTGAAGGAGAGTGGTACCAGGCATTGGTATTGAAGGTCTGATAACCTTCATCGATAAGGCTGGTCCCAGCTTTGGTCTGTGCCATATAGCTGGCAACCTCGAAAGAGATCTTCTTGTTGTTTGAAGATACAGGTGTGTCCACCTTGGTGCAAGCGGTCAGCGCTACCAGCGCTGCGGCTGCGAGTACGAAAAACTTTTTCATTGTCATTTATCTATTACTATTATTTCTATTTGTGACCCGGGGCAGGGTCAGCCGCCCCGGACCTGTGTTTCATTTACGGCTGCGGATAAATCTGAGTGTCCACAGATGTATTCTCTGCCCAGTCAACAACTGCAGGGTCGAAGAGGACTTTCTTTCCTACGGGGTCGATAGTCACGTTGTAAACGACTTTGGTATTCATATTCCACGAAGTAATTGTGCTTACGAGGCTTGAGAGATTTGTCTCAGAGATAGTCACAATCTCTTCGCTGTAGGCAGCGCCATCTTTGTTACCGTCGTTATTTGCATCGTGGAAGATGCTGATCTTGAAAGTCATCGCAAATTTGACTGTCTCTCCCAAAGTCTGAGGAAGGACTGTACGTTCTGCAAGGAATACCTGTGATGCGCTTTCAAATTTACCATCGGTCAGAGTCTTGGGGGCAAAGCCCTCGAATGAGAGTTTTTTGAAATCCTTTGTTACATCTGAAGCCGTGCTTGAAGTTTCAACTATTGTCTCAAGTGTCGGAGATGACGGACGAGCCCAGCCTACAATATCTGAAGTGGCAGCAGCAGTGCCGACTTTCCAGGCAACAGTTGTTGCATCAGTGCTAGGGGCAGCATTTACCAGATCAAGGTAGCCGTTGTTGCCGATCTTCAGGCTTGCTGTCTGAATCTCAACATCCCAGATTGACCTCTCGCTCTTTGTCACGGTCTTCAGCTTCATATTGAACTGAAGTTTGGCAAGGGCGTGGTGGAACAGGGTCGGAACACCCTCGGCTACGCCGCTGACTGTTTTGTAGGTAGCAGGATTGTTATTGCTTGAGAATTTCCAGGCCTCGTCAGCAAAAAGGATATTGTCATCCTTTGCGATAGTGACAGGTGCTGAAGTAGTTCCCCACTGCAGAGAAGTTTCAGTTACAGTAGTAGGGTTCTTTGAATTGGTGGCATACCAAGATACGAAGTTGATGTAGCTCTCAGCAGCCTTGGGCCAGAAATACTCATTGGCAGGTGCCCACTCGGGAACTGAACTGTCATAAGTGATAGTCTCACCGGCGCCGAAGAAATCTGTTCCGGTTGTTGCCCCGTTGGCGTGGAGCCATGCTTTTGAGCTGAAAGATTCTGTTTCTCCCTGAAGGGCATGTTTGGTAGTTGGATCAGCCTTTGTGACGGCTTTGTAAGTTCCAACATTGAATGAAATCTTCTTTGCCGGTGTGCTGTCGGTAGATTCCATTTTGGTGCAAGCGGTCAACGCTACCAGCGCTGCGGCTGCAAGAACGAAATACTTTTTCATTGTCTTTTAAATTGTTTATTGTTTTTATTACTAATTGATTTCTAATATTCTGTGACCCGGGGCAGGGTCGGCCGCCCCGGACCTGTAATTCTTATAGACTTGTCGATCCACCGGCTACGGGCTCCCAGTCAACCATTGCAGGGTCGATCCTGATGACGGTTGTCTCGGGGTTGATGGTGATGGTGTAGGTGATCTTCTTGTTCATTTCCCAAGCGCTGATGGCGTTTGTGATATTGTTCAACTGAAGAGCAGCTGTGATTTTCTCGTGGGCATACTCGTTGCCATTGTATTTGTAGCTGATGTTGTATTTGAAATTGAGGATAACATTGTCAGTAACAGTCTGGGGAAGGACGTTCTGCATAGTCAGCACGTCGACAGCAGTTGTGGTGAGGGGAGTTGTCACATCTGACATAGTGATATCAGTTGCAGTTCCAGAGGTAGCCCATGAACCCGACCAGGCCTGAGTAGCTATACCTGAGGGCTCAGTGTTTGAGAGTGTAAGAGTACCTGTATTAAATACGTCCGCGAGACTAATGTTTTCGAGGGTTACATCCCAGGTATGAGCAGGACTTTTATCGTCTGTAGCTTTTGACACTTTTGCCTGAATGCAAAGCTGTGCAAGAGCGTGATGGAAGAGCATCGGAACGCCTTCAGACACGCCGTTCATACCGTAAGTGGCAGGAGAAGTATTCTGCTTGAAATGCCAAGCCTCATCGGCGAAGAGGATGTTGTCACTTGTAGCCAGGCTACGGGTACTGCCATCGATAGTCCACACAAGAGAGGCCTCGGTTGCAGTGGTAGGAGCACCGTTCTTGTCATACCATGCTACGAAGTTCACATAGCTGCTTTCATCTTTCGGCCAGTAATAATCATGTGAAGGAGCCCAATATGCGACATCTGTAGATGTTGCTGTAGGGTTTGAAACAAGGGCATTTCCTGAAGTGTAGGGCTTGATGGTCTCACCATTAGCTCCGAACATGTTCTGAGTTTCGCTTGTATAACCTGCTGCATGAAGGAATGCCTTGCATTTGAATTCACTGAATTCTTTCAATACTGAGACGTTTGCTTTAGTCTGAGGCACGTAAGAAGCTGCCTGGAAGGTAATCTTCCTGGCGGGAACTGAGTCGGCTTCTTCAATCTTTGTGCAGGCAGTGAATACTACAAGTGCTGCGGCTGCGAGAAGGAAAAACTTTTTCATTGTCTATTTATTTTTTTATGATTTTTCAATTAAAGGGTCGTTGATCCACCTGCTTCTGTCACCCAGTCAACCATTGCAGGGTCAATCTTGATTGTTGTGGTCACAGGGTCGATTATTATGGTATAGGTTATCTTCTTGTTCATCTCCCATGCTGCGATGTGGCCCGTAACTTCATTTAACTTAACGCTTGCGTGAATTTTCTCATGCGCGTATTCATCGGTGTTGAACTTTGTCACGATATTGTAGTCAAAAGCCAGCACAATATCATCGGTAACGGTCTGCGGCATAACGCTACGCATTTGCAGGACTTTGGTAGCTCTATCTTTTTTCAGCGGCGTATCAATCGCATCCATTGAAATGGTTGTGGTGCTTCCGGTAGGAGTCCACGAACCTGTCCAGGCACTTGTTGCTGCACTTGTTTCTGACGGCTCTGTGTTAGTCAGGACCAAATTACCCGTAGTGTAAACTCCAGCAAGAGAGATATTGCTCAGAGTAACTTCCCAATTAGTGTTGCCCAGTCCGGCACCACCGGTTTTATTTTCTTTGGTTTGTTCAGCAACCTTAGCTTCTATACAGAGCTTTGCAAGAGCATGATGGAAAATCATAGGAACGCCCTCTGTTACTCCATCATAATGGGGCCCATTAGTCGCATTGGCTTTATAATGCCAAGCCTCGTCAGCGAAGAGAAGGTTGTCCTCTGTTCCAACGGTATAACCATTCCATTTGAGGGAAGTTTCAGTTGCTTCCGAAGGGAGTGTGCCCTTACTGTCATACCAGCCGACGAAGTTGATATAGCTTCTGCTTCCTTTAGGCCAGTAATAATCGTGGCTCGGAGCCCAGTATGCTACTGAAGCAGAGTTGGTTGTTATCACATCGCCTGTTGTATATGCAGAGATTGTTTCGCCATTTTCGCCGAACATGTCCTGAGTGGGATAATACGCCGTACCTCCGTTGTCCGCGTGCAGGAATGCCTTGCACTTGAACGACGTAAATTCATCCATGACAGATTTGATAACCGGATCGTCAGCTTTTGTCTGCGGCCTGTAGATCGCCTTCTCGAAAGTAATCTTTCTCGGAGGAGCGGTGTCTTCCATCTTGGTGCAGGCAACAAGCGAGGTCATCGCCATGGATGCGAGGACGAAATAGATTGCTCTTGTCTTCAACTTTTCTGTAAGCACTGTCATTATATTTTTTCTTTTTCTATTCTACGGTTACGTTACCTCCGTTGTATTCCCAGGTCTCAATTGTAGGTTGGATGGTTATCAAATCTGTCGTGAGATCGAATACGAGAGTATATGTTATCTCGTGCCCCATTTCCCAAGAGGTAATCACAGGCACAAGCTCTATAAGTTTCTTTGAGTAAGTAATGTGTTCAACACTGAACTCAGTGCTGTTCTTGGTTGTTACGATATCGTAGTTGATGCTGAGCATCATATCGTTGGTCACAGCCTGAGGAAGAACTGTCTGCATAGCGATCAGGTCGATGACTGTGGTCGATACCGGGACAGAACTGCCGGATGCGATGTTTGCTACCATAGCAGCTGCAGTTCCGGAAGTTGTCCAACCATTGCCGGTAACAGTCCAGGGAACAGTCGCAGTATCAGTCGAACCTTCATTGGTCATCGCCAGCGAACCGATATTATAGACGCTTGAAAGCGAGAAGTTCCTGATGGCGACGCTTCTGGTGAAATCACCGTTGGTCACATTCGTTGCATTGGCCTTGAAAGCAACACGTGCAAGCGCGTGGTGGAAGAGCATCGGAACTCCTGAAGTAACCGCATCGTCGGTGTACTGTGAAGCGTTGGTTGTATTTACATTGTAATGCCAAGCCTCATCTGCATATACGAGATTGTCAGTGCTCTGGACGGTGTAATCGGTCCACGAGAGTGAGGTCTCGGTAGCTGTGGCAGGGGTTGCGCCGCGCCAGGCGATGAAGTTGATGTAGCTGTTGCTTGACTTCGGCCAGTAATAGTCGTGGCTCGGGCCCCAGTAAGAAGTGTTGCTTTCAGCAGTTGCAGCGGTGCCATCGGTCTGGTAAGGAGTGATGGTCTCGCCGCTTGCTCCGAAGAAGTTCTGAGTCTCGCCGGTATAGCCATCAGCGTGCAGGAAAGCCTTGGCGGTGAATGAAGGAGATGAACCCAAAGTCCACATAGAAGAGTTGGCCTTGGTCTGAGGTGCATAGCTGGCTACCTGGAAGGTCACCTTGCGCTGCGGAGCGTAGCTGTCCATCTCCACCTTGGTGCAGGCGGTCAGGGCTGCGAGGGCCGCAATTGCTATGTATATCAGTTTCTTCATCTTCTAATTATGTCGTTGTAATATCTATTTTTAAAGCACAATCTCTCCGTGTTCCTCCTCCCAATCATCTACGGTCGGCTGGAATCCGCCGCCTCTGGGCTCATCGGGCAGAGGGTTTTCTATAACCCAAGTTTCATCTATCAGGAGCCAGTGTCTCTCGATTGCATCTTCGGTCAGGAACACTTTGTCGAGACTTGTCTGGAATTGCTGAAGGTTGCCGGCTATGTCGATGACATTGAATGTCACGATCAAATCCGACTTGATATCCGGAATCTTTCCGAATGTGTTGAAAATTGAACAAAGCACATCTTTATTCTCACTTTCAAGACGGGGGTCAGTACTCTTACTCAAATCAAATGCCACAGCGACTGAAGGATCGAAAGTTCTTTCATCAAGACCTATGTGGTTCGAGGGGGAAAGTCCTGATATAACGGCCATTGCGGATGATGCATATTGCATTCCTTCAACGTGGATTTGCAGATAATATGAATCAACTACGGTGCGGGCCTCGGTCTCGATCACTACCACGGACTCGTGAGGAGAAACCCTGAGGTTATGCTCACGGGCAACGAGCAGATGGTCGGGCTCGTAACGCATATCGAGTTCGAGAAGGGATGACGGGTCGGAGTCAGCCTTGGTCATACCTGAGTAGCGGTATTTCTGTGCCGGCGGAATCTCACCGGTGTAGGCCAGGATATCTGTCTCGCTTGTCTCTCCGCTCACCTGGGTCACAGGGGTATCGAAGTTGTAGACGAGGAAATCGTAATTGCCGTATGAAATGTTCAGGGTACCTGAAAGCACCTGGTTGCCTTCTTCGTCGATAGTTTTGCCTGAGATAAAACTCTGGGTGAGGAGCTTCTGGCTGCTGGGGTCGTAGACAAGCACTCGCATCACGTCGGTGTTGACATCGGGAAGAGGGATGTTCTCGTTGTAGACGTCGACCATTACGTTGGCTACTGTCTGCACGTTGACCTTCACCTTGATTTCCACAAACTCTGAAGCCTCCTCAAGCGGACGCCTCTCGCAGGCAACGAGAGCCACAACCAGCGCGGTTGCGCAAGCAATCAGCTTAAATATGTTTTTAACTCTCGTCATTATCTTTTGTCGTTTTTAACCATTATCGGCACTATCAGACTTATCTTGGCTTTGGTGGGGCCGAAATAAGAGACGCGGCCGACGTTGTATTTGTCACGGATAAGCAGGCTGTAGTCGTCGGTAGGCAGATAATGCCTAAAGTCGGTAACCAGATAACCTGCAGCAATGGAAAATTCCAACCTTGTGTGCATCTCCTTGCCGAAGAAACGCTTGGGCTGGTATACATAACCGCCGGAAATGCCGGCTGAGAAGAATTCGCCCTGGTAGTCCAGGTCCGTGTCGAACTGGAAGTCATACTTTGCCGTCATTCCATAGACGCCGGCGAACCAACCTTTCAACTTGTCTTCGCTCTGCTTGTCCCACTTGGTGAACCAGAAACGGAACTCGGGACCGAACTCGAGAACCTGGAGGCAGAACTTGTTGTGGGTTTCCCACCAGGGATAGACGTGATCCACGAGAATCGAGAAGCGGGTAGCAATCGGAATCTCCACTTCGATGTTGAAGGCAGTTGCAAGATCGTAGAGCAAATTGGTCTTCACGGTAAAAGCAAGATTTTTGGTCTGCTCGAAATCCGTGCTGTCATCCTGCATCTCGAATGCAGTTGCGCGCTCGCGCGTATAAAAAAAGTGCGGGTTTTCAGTGGTCTGGCTGGTGATATCTTCGGCTGAGAGGGAAGCAGTTGTAGAGACAACGAAAACGAGCGCTGCGGCGAGCACCCTGAGAATTCGATATGTGAAATTGGTCTTCAATCGTGTCTGGTTTTTAGTTGTCCCTGAAAACAGTTGCAAATATATATCACAAAAATTTATATTCCAGCAATTTTTATTAATTGTTTGTAAAAATTTGCGTTACGAACAGCTGCTGGCATACTTATATTAATTTAATACTATTTATATAAGGGTTTTGCAATTTTACCGCCCTATTTGGCAGATTTACCGCCCCTCTAAGTAAAAACCGTGCCAGATTTTGAATGAATTTTCATTTTTATCAACAATTTTCGCAAAATTTCTATTGTAAACATTTGTTTTTTAAAACTAAAATTTTTGCGGTTTTATGAAAATTATATTAATTTTGGCAAAAATTAAGTACAGGACGATATGATTCACGCATTTCTTCTTCTTCTACCGGCATCCGTCTGCTTTTTCTGGATGCTCCTGTACCCTCTTCTTATATCGAAGAAGAATACATTCGGCAGTTTGATGTTCCTTCTTCTGGCTACCGGCCTGTACTTCCTTGCGGACAGCGGCTACGCCAGTCCTTTTACGACGAATAAAGCTCTGACCATAAACAGCCTTATCGCCCAGCTTGCAGCACCCAGCATCATCCCACTCCTTATTATATATCTGCGCAAAATTGGGAACACGTCGAAGCTGAAACATATCCACCTCAGTTGGGCTGTGGTTCCGTTCATCTTGTTCACAGGCGAGTTGACGATGATTATTCTTTACGGAGCTGACAATATCGAGCGGTATCTGGACGATATGCATACCTACGGCATCGAGGTGGCAGATATGAACAGCGGTTATGCATACCATACCTATTATATATGGGCTGTAATCGTATTCCGCGTTGTCATTGCGATAGAAATTTCCCTGATGCTGGTATACTTCGCACTGCTCATCAGACACAGGGGTCTGCCGCTGCGCTATCTGCCGGCTTTCCTTTTCCACAAGGGAAATGTCAAAGTGCTCGGTATGACAGTCGCCATACTCTATGCCCTGATGATCCTTGGTGTAGTCAAGATCCTTATGTCCAGGAATTTCTTGCTGACCCATCCCTTTGCCTCCCTAACAACACCTCCCACCATCGCCCTCCTTATCTTTTTTATGTTTTATATAGGTCTTTATTCCGACAGGAATACCATCACTTTGGAAGAGATGAGGAAGGGATTCCATCTGGAAGATGAGAGCCACCCTGAGGCAGCAAGCAAAGACAAGTCCCATATAATGAGTTCAATCATCGAGGTTGCTTCCGGCGACAAGGACAGCGACGCCCTTCTGGCCCGCTTCCACCGCATAGTTGTCGACCAGCAGATGTTCCTGCAGCCTCAATTGACCATTACCGACGTCGCCGACCGTATGGGGACCAACAAGACATATATTTCGAGGCTTGTCAACAACTCATACCATATGCCGTTCCCCGACCTTATCAACGCTCTGAGAGTTGACTATACGCAGCGCTACCTGATCAACCACCACAACGCCACACAGGTAGAGGTTGCCAAGGCCTGTGGCTTCAGCAGCGCTTCTGCCCTGAACAATACTTTCAAGAAGGTGACCGGAATGACTCCGAAGATATGGCTTGCCACCCGCAACAAGAAATAGAGCCATTGATTATCAGCTCACTGATATGACAAAGAAAAGCAGAAAAGGTATAAGCCGCTCGTCGCTTGAAGCTCTGATATTTACGACAGTTTTTCTCGGCATCTTCATCCCGCTCGGGATCAGGATGGGCGGGGACAATCTCCTGAACACCATTATGCGCACTGCCCACGGGCTGCTGCTGAATACTGTGTTCTACCTGATGAGCATCACTGTTCTGACTGGTGCGCTGGCGAAGCTTATGTCGGAGTTCGGCCTGGTGTCCATCATCGGGCGCGTCCTCAAGCCGCTGATGAAACCGCTTTTCAACCTTCCGGGCGTTGCAGGGCTTGGTGCAATTATGACTTTCCTCTCGGACAACCCGGCCATCATAGCTCTCGCAAGGGACAAATCGTTCGCCTCATATTTCAAGAAATATCAGCTTCTGTCGCTCACAAATTTCGGCACGGCGTTCGGTATGGGCTTCGTAGTCATTGTTACGATGATGAGCTTCGGGCAGCCGGGCGGCGCGCTGATAGGTCTTTTCGGAGCCTTCTGCGGCTCAATCATATCCACCCGCATTATGCAGCGCAGCTGCCTCAAGAGCTTCCCCGAGTTGGACAGCCCGGCCGTCGAGACTCCTCGTAAAGGCGAGTTCGATGCTGACAAGCAGCTGGAAGGAGACACCAGGCAGAGCGTTTTCCTGCGTTTCATCAATGCCATCCTGGACGGCGGCAAGAGCGGCGTGGAGCTCGGTCTTACCATCATCCCGGGCGTATTGGTAATCACGACGATGGTCATCCTCATCACTTTCGGCGCAGGCCCGGAAGGCTACACGGGAGCAGCCAATCAGGGCGTCCCTGTCCTGCCCTGGCTTGCCGAAAAGATCCACTGGGTGTTCGAATGGCTCTTCGGCTTCACCGATATGCGTCTCATCGCCTTCCCGATGACTACGCTGGGAGCTGTCGGAGCTGCGCTCGGCCTGCTGCCCACCTTCAATGCTGAAGGCATCCTGGACGGCAATGCAATAGCTGTCTTCACAGCCATCGGAATGTGCTGGAGCGGCTTCCTGTCGACCCACACAGCTATGCTCGACGCTCTCGGCTTCCGCAAAGCCATCTCCAAGGCCCTCGGCGCCCACACAGTCGCAGGCCTCGCCGCAGGCATCATCGCCCACTTCCTCTACCTGCTCGTCTCCCTGCTCTAAGCCCCGGCGCCGCCAATCCACCGTCCAGATCCAGTGCGTCCACGCAGACGGGCCTTCCGGTGGACGGACTGCGGATTTCGTCCCGTCTGTCCACGCAGCCCGGCCTTCCGGTGGACGGACCGCAGATTTTGGCTCGTCTGTCCACGCAGACGGGCCTTCCGGTGGACGGACCGCAGATTTCGGCTCGCCTGTCCACGCAGACGGGCCTTCCGGTGGACGGACCGCAGATTTCAGTCCGTCTGTCCGGGCGGAGCTACGATAAGTCGAAAAGAATAGCTAACTTTGCGGGAGTTATGGCAGACAGCAACTTCATAGACTACGTCAAGCTCTATTGCAAGGCCGGGAACGGCGGCAAGGGGTCGGTGCATCTGCGCCGCGAGAAGTACATTCCCAAGGGCGGTCCGGACGGCGGCAACGGCGGGCGAGGCGGCAACATCATCCTGCGCGGCAACGCCCAGATGTGGACGCTGATCCACCTCAAATTCCAGAAGCACGTCATCGCCGAGAACGGAGAGGGCGGCAGCGGCGGCCTGAAAGACGGCAAGGACGGCAAGGATATCATCCTCGAAGTGCCGCTGGGCACGGTGGCGAAAGACGCCGAAACCGGCGAGACGCTCCTCGAGATCCTTGACGACGGGCAGAAGGTCATACTGGCAAAAGGTGGCCGCGGAGGCCTGGGCAACAACAACTTCAAGAGTCCGACCAACCGCACCCCGCGCTACGCACAGCCGGGCGAAGAAGGCGTCGAAGGCTGGTTCATCCTCGAGCTGAAGATTATGGCCGACGTGGGCCTGGTCGGCTTCCCCAACGACGGCAAGTCCACCCTCGTATCTACAGTGTCCGCAGCCAAACCCAAGATCGCTGACTACGCTTTCACCACCCTCGAGCCCAGCCTCGGCATTGTCCGCTACCGTGACGACCGCTCGTTCGTGATAGCCGACATTCCTGGCATCATCGAAGGCGCCCACGAAGGCAAAGGCCTGGGCCTGCGCTTCCTGCGTCATATCGAGCGCAATTCTATGCTGCTGTTTATGGTTCCCGCAGACAGCGACGACATAGCCCGCGACTACAAGATCCTTCTCAACGAGCTAAAACTCTATAATCCCGAGCTGCTCGACAAGGACCGCATCCTGGCAATCTCAAAGAGCGATATGCTCGACGACGAGCTGCGCCGCGAAATTGCGAAGCATCTGCCCCGCAAGGTGCCGCATATCTTCATCAGCAGTGTCACCGGCTACAACATCACAGAGCTCAAGGATATGCTTTGGAACACCCTGAATGCTTAGTATAATCGACAGCCACACAGACCCGTACTGGAATCTAGCCGCAGAAGAGTACCTGCTCGGACGCTTCTCTCGGCCTGTGTTCAGACTCTGGCAGAACGCCCCTGCGGTCATCGTCGGCCGAAACCAGAACGCCCGTGCGGAAATCAACGCCGGTTTCATCGGCCGCCGCGGCATCGCTGTGGTACGGCGGCTCAGCGGCGGCGGGGCTGTCTACCACGACCTTGGCAACGTCAATTACACCTTTCTGGACGCCTGCGACCGCAGCGAGAGTTCCGCAGGGATGTTCCGCCGCTTCACCGCACCTGTCATCGCGGCTCTGGCCAAACTCGGAGTCGAAGCGACCCTCGAGGGCCGCAACGACCTCACTATCGCAGGCTTGAAATTCTCCGGCAACGCCATCTGCGTGCGTAGCGGCCGAATGATGCACCACGGCACGATGCTCTTCGACACGAATCTTGACGATATGGCCGCAGCGCTGTCCTCCGACACCTCGAAATTCACAGGCCGTGCCGTCGCCTCCCGCCGCAGCCGCGTTACCAATATCCTTCCGCATCTTGCCGAGCCGATGACGGCCGGTCAGTTTATGGCTTTCATAGGGCAGGAAGTGGCACGGCAGGCAGAAGTCTACGAATATACGGCCGAAGACACCGATGCCATCAGCCGCCTTGCCGACACAAAATATCGCACGGATGAGTGGAACTTCGCAGCCTCTCCGGCATACTCCTTCAGCAAGACCGCCAATTTTCCCTGCGGCACGCTGAGCCTCACTGCAAAGATTGAAAAAGGCACGCTGGAGGACCTGGCCATCAGCGGCGACTATTTCTTCACCCGCGACACTGCAGAGTTCTGCGAAGCGATGCGCGGATGTCCGGCCGCACAAGAAAAAATCGCCGAACGGGCATCTGAACTCCCGTTCGGCGACTATTTCAACGGCATAACCCTCGAGGAGTTATGCTCTCTGTTCATTATTTGAAACGTTTCTCCTTGGCGGAAACGAGTTTTTCCTTAAGGATACCTGCGCATTCAACGATTGCATCCTCGAAGGTGGCTGCGTTGCGCTCTACCAGCACTTCAGTTCCAGGAATCAGAACCCTGACCTTTACGTTCTTGTTCTCAGGTTCAGGAAGCAGCGAGAGGTTTACTTCGGTCCTTACGATGTCCTCATAGAACTTGTCGAGTTTACCGAGTTTCTTCTCTGCGAATTCGATCAGCTTCTTGTCTGCATCGAATTTGTGTGAGTTGACTTTAATTTCCATTTTTACCTCCAATCTTTGCTCTTGGATGAGCGGTTAAGTATGTTTTTTTCAATTGCTCGAAAGAGTTGTGCGTATAAACTTGCGTGGCGGCAAGGGAACTATGTCCCAGAATCTCCTTGATGCTGTTCAGGTCAGCGCCGTTGTTCAGCAGGTGGGTCGCCAGCGAGTGCCTCAGCAGGTGCGGCGACTTGCGACCGGTAAACCCTTCAGCCTTCGACAATTCCGCCTTCACTATGTTGTTGACCATCGCGGGATACATCTGTGCGCCCTTGTCAGTCACGAAGAAGAAACTGTCGTTTTCGCTTGAAAATTCCTTGCCAAGCCTTTTCAAATATAGCAAAATATATCGACAAATCAAAGCCGGAACGGGCACTTCGCGCGGTTTGTCGCCTTTGCCGACGATGCGGAAGACGCCCCTTGCAGCGTCGAAGTCGCCGACTCGGAGATTGCATATCTCGCTGCGCCTCATACCTGTTGAGTAGAGCACCATAATCAGCATCCGGGCCCGCAGGTGGGCCATCGTCTCCTCGCCCTCGAAGTCGCTTTCCTTCATCTCGAAGTAGTTCTCGAGGCTCTGCTCGGTGTAGAACTCGGGAAGGCGACGGGCCTCCTTCGGCCGGTAGACCTTGCGGGCCGGATTGTCGGGCAACTCACCTTGCTTGACGAGCCAGCTGCAGTAGCTGCTGATAGCCGACAGCTTGAGGTTCACGGTCCGGGCCGTCAGTCCGCTCTCCAGGCCCTGAGCCACGAAGCCGCGCAAGTTGTTGCTGACCAGCACGTCCAGCAGCTCGGCCTTCGTCAGGGCTGCGATGTCGCTTTTCTCTGGATACATAAAGGCGTAGAACTCGCACAGCGCCTCTTCGTAAAGGGCGGCGGTGCGCTTTGAGTAGCGTTTCTGGAGAGATATATAGTCGAGAAAAGCCTTGATCATCGCTGGACGGATACTTATTGTAAATTTAGTGAAAATCGCGATGAGTTCATTTGCGATTATCGAAAACTTGCTTATCTTTGCCGTCCACAAGAAAAAGGAGGTGTGCAATAGACTATGATTATCGTTCCCATTAAAGAAGGTGAAAACATTGAGAGGGCTCTCAAGAAATTCAAACGTAAATTCGAAAAGACCGGCATCGTAAAGGAACTCCGCAACAGGAAGAACTTTGAGAAACCGTCAGTAAAGAGGAGAGATGAACTCAAGAAGGCCATCTATGTCCAGAAATTGCAACTCCGCGACGAATAAGACATAAGGAATTTTTGTTTCATTGACCACATACAGGAAGGGTGACCGCAACGGCCGCCCTTCTTTTTTACCGCGATCCGTCCACCGGAAGTCGGGTTTGGGTGGACAGACGGGACGAAATCCGCGGTCCGTCCACCGGAAGGCCCGTCTGAGTGGACAGACGGGACGAAATCCCCAGTCCGTCCACCGGAAGGCGGCTATGGATGGATAGTTACTATTTCCTGAATGGGAACAGTTCGTCGACGGTTCCCTTATCCAACTTGAGCTGGCGTGCGATCTTTTTGTTATCGGCGTTGTAGTCAAAATGGAGAGTCCTCGCCAGTTCAAATTTTGCGTTTTTCGGAAGCAAGACGGGGTTATCGCAGTTGTACACTTGCTTGCAAAGACGGAAGATTACTGCGCTGAGTTCATCGTCAGTATAATAGATTGAATCGCCCAATTGTGATGCGATTTCTTTCCAAGATTCAATATCGCGCGAAATCTTTTGAAAATAATGGCGAGCATCTCGAAAAATGCCTTCTCCAATGTCAAACATCACATAGTTGACAGGAGATATATATCCGTATTGCATAATCCAAGTGTCAGGATAGTCGATATACCTGGAATGAACAACTTTGCGGCGGTCTTTTATATACAAGTCTTTAAACAGACCTTCTGAATATCGCTTTGCTATAGGAGTGAAGTAATAGCTGTTGGCACCGAATGGATAGGAAAAGGGGGTATGGTCGGGGTCTACGACATAATTATTGCGATTGATGTATGCAATCTGATTTCGAAATGATTCGAGAGAATCGGCTGGAATTAGTTTGGCATAAGCGAAACTGCTGAGATCAACGGGACTGCTTTGTTTTAAAAAGTAGTTGCGAAGTTTTCGTTTAAGCATATCGTGAAAGGCTATAACCTCGTCACGAGTTCCGCACATCAGTATATGCAAATGGTTGCTCATTATCTCGAAGGTTATTATCTTCAAGTTGTCAAAGGTGTGAGAACAGATTGCTATGAGCGTCATCATATAAACGTAGTCATCTCTTTTCTTAAATATAACAGGCTGTCCCTCGCCAGGTGTACATAAGTGCCAGATACCCTCATAATTGTCGCAAATCCATTGAAATACTTGGTTGCATCTTTTTTCTTTATCGCTGAAAGACAAGCTTCCTGGCGATTGATTACCATCGTTTACAAATAAAGCCTTGTTCATAATTGTCAATAGTCTTTTTGGACAAAGCTATGATATTGATTGGCGGTAAGGCGTTTATAAGCATTTATATCCGCTTAAAAACGTTTAGTTGTTGATAATGTTGCGAAGTGGAATGGTTCGGGGTGTTTCTTCGTGGAGAGGTTCTTTGGATCGAGGTTATTTCCCGGCAGAGCCGAGAATAACCTCTTTATGCTCTTTATGCCGGGTGCTGATGGAAGGTGCGGGGATTACGGGTGGGGACCGGGTTTCCTCCCGTCCGGCCGCAGGAGCTCTGGATGGGCTCCTGCGGTCGTCCGAGGAAAACCCTCCGAACCCAGCGCTTCCAGGACCCGCTGGAACACCTTCACCACTCACCTATCCATCGAAGAACGTGTCCGTGTGGACAGACGAGGCGAAATCTGCGGTCCGTCCACCGGAAGGCCCGTCTGCGTGGACAGACGGGACGAAATCCGCAGTCCGTCCACCGGAAGGCGGCTTTGGGTGGACAGACGGGCAAAAATCCGCGGTCCGTCCATCGGAAGGCGGGTCTGGGTGGACAGACGGGACGAAATCCGCAGTCCGTCCACCGGAAGACCCGTCTGAGTGGACAGACGGGACGAAATCCGCAGTCCGTCCACCGGAAGGCCGGGCTGCGTGGACAGACGGGACGAAATCCGCAGTCCGTCCACCGGAAGACCCGTCTGAGTGGACAGACGGGACGAAATCCGCAGTCCGTCCACCGGAAGGCGGCTTTGGGTGGACAGACGGGACGAAATCTGCGGTCCGTCCACCGGAGGGCGGGTTTGGGTGGACAGACGGGTCGAAATCCGCAGTCCGTCCACCGGAAGGCCGGGCTGCGTGGACAGGCGGGCGCAAAAAAAGGCGGCCCGGGGGTCGCCTTTCTTCTTGGGGGGTCTTCCCTGCCCTACGCCTCGCGTGCGGC
>JAILRU010000060.1 GCA_024697945.1 Bacteroidaceae bacterium | reverse complement strand
CAATACGGCGGAGCTGTTTTTGAACACAGAGACACAGAGACACAGAGTTTTTTATTTTTATCTCTGTGTCTCTGTGTTACAATAGATCAAGGGACCCTTTGTCAAGTGGGCATGTCAAAATGTCAAAATTGTCATTTGTCATTTTCGGGTGGTTTCGAGGATGCTTTAGCAGACGATTCATGACAGCAGTATGGGTCAGTAGGACAGTACGGGACAGTAGTTTTTAGAAATATGATACTTACCTACCGTAAATATGGCACTTAGCTACTGAAAACATGATGTTTAGACGATTTAAACGATATGTTTATTTCAGCGGCGGCGTTTGCGGCCGAAGAGGGAACGCAGGGTGGTAACGACGTTGGTGAAGATGCGGAAGCCTTTGTAGATGACAACGCCGTTGGATACAAAACGGCTGACAGTCTGTGCCCTGCTGGTGGCCTTGGGCAAGGGGGCGTAGAACTGGCTGGCTCTCTCCGTAATACGCTGACGGGAAGCCTTCAAACGACGTCCTACTCTCCTCTTCCTTTGCTGCAAGGCAAGGAGGATGTCGGGGGAGTCAAGAATGCTGGTGGTCATGATGCTGCCTCCTCTTCTTCTTCGTCTTCGTGAATAAACAATCCGACAACAAGGCGGGCAATCGGCTGAAGAATCCATTGCTTACGCTTGACGAAGGCAACGACCATCATGAGCAACAGGACAATGCCCATGACCAGGTAGCCCACGAACAGGCTGCCTATCATCTGCCCGAACCAAGAAGCCAGGGCAAACAACAGGAAGAAAAGTGCCATCGCCCCGAGTGCGAGACACAAGGCGGCTGTAGATACTGCAGAGAGAAGCACTGTCATCTTCTCTGCAGTATCCATCACGAGGTACTGTTTCTGCAATTCCAGATAGTTCTTGACTTCCGTCCAGAGCGATTGCAGACTGCTGCTATAATCCATAACGAAGATTTAATCTTCTTCTTTGGCAGCCTGGAGCTCTTCGGCAATTTCGTCCACCAGGTCGGTCATCTCCTTACGGTTGAGCTTGATGCCACGCTTGCGCAGAGCTTCTGCAATTTTCACACGAAGGTCGCTACCCTTCTCGGGAGCAAAAAGTAAACCACATGCAGCACCAACGAGGGCACCACCTACGAAAGCTGTTAAAAATTCTAATGTTCTCATAGTTATTCGCCTTTCTTTATAAGTTTATTCTTTAATCCTTAATCCTTAATCTTTAATCAAAATTTTACCTTATCTGCCTACAAATTTAGTAATTTTTGGCGTTCTTGCAGCATAAAAAGGAGGAAAAATGAAGAAAAAGAAGTTTTTTCTATTGAAAATGTTGTATTTCTAATGAAAATGTAGTACTTTTGCATGAAATTTTAAGAAGAAAATAACCAAAAACATAAAAACAATTTCTATGAAAAAAATTCTTTTGATGTGCGCTGCTGTGTGCGCTGTGTTCATGATGTCTTCATGTAAGAGTAAGGAAAGTGCCTATAAGAAGGCTTACGAGAAGGCAAAGGCTCAACAGACCGAGCAAACAGTGACAACGACAACACCCGTTCAGCAGGTGACCACTCAGACCGTAACTCCCGTCACAACTACTCCTGTTAATGACTACAGCAATGTTTCCGTTCGCAACGAGACTGTTGCCTTCGTTGAGGGCAGTCCCTTGAAGCAGTATGGCGTGGTTGTAGCATCCGTCACCATCAAGAGCAATGGCGTTGCACTCATGCAGAAGCTTGCTGGTCAGGGCTACAACAGCTGCGTGGTTCAGGCTCAGGTGAATGGCCAGACATTCTATCGCGTTGTTGCATGCAGCTTCGACACAAAGCCCGAGGCAGCTCAGAGACGCTCACAGCTCGAAGGCCAGTATCCCGGCGCTTGGTTGCTGTATAAGAAGTAAAGAAGCCCAAGGTTATGAGGTTATGAGGTTATGAGGTTATAAGGTATAATCACCTTAAAACCTGAAAGCGAAGCGACCTCAAACCTTTTTACCACTTATTATATAATAATGTGGGAAGAGTTCTAGCAATAGACTATGGGGTCCGTCGCACCGGTTTGGCTGTGACGGACCCTTTGCAAATTATCCCAGGCGGTCTGACCACAGTGGAGACACCGCGGCTGCTGGCGTTCCTGAAGGACTACCTCGCAAAGGAACCGGTGGAGCGCTTCGTGGTAGGGCTGCCCAAGCAAACAAACGGGCGTGACAGCGAGAACCTGCCCAGAGTGCAGGCCTTCGTGGCACAGCTGCAAAAGACATTCCCGACGGTGCCTGTCGATATGTGGGACGAGCGCTACACCAGCGTCCTGGCCCAACAGGCCATCCTGCAAAGCGGTATCGGGAAAATGGCACGTCGCAACAAAGCCCTCGTGGATGAGGTCAGCGCCACAATCATCCTGCAAGGCTGGATGGAAAAGACCCCCCACCCCCTTTAGGGGGCGATAATTGTTAATTTTTAATTTTTAACTGTTAATTGTTAATGATTCTGCCGATATATACTTACGGTCAGCCTGTGCTCAGGAAAGAGGCCGAGGAAATAGACAAAGACTATCCTGGACTGGAGCAACTCATAAAGGATATGTACGAGACCCTGGAACGTAGCGAGGGCATCGGACTGGCAGCGCCTCAAGTGGGACTTCCCATTCGGTTGGCTGTCATCAACCTGGACGTCATCAGCGAGGACATGCCGGAATACAAGGGCTACATCCGCACGTTCATCAACCCCTATATCGAGGAGTACGACGAGACAGAGATGGACGAATCGGAGGAAGGCTGCCTCAGCTTGCCCGGTATTCACGAAAAGGTGAAGCGCCCGAAACGCATCCACGTCACGTATCAGGACGAGCAGTTCCAGGAGCATGATGAGTGGGTCACGGGTTACCTGGCCCGCGTGATGCAACATGAATTCGACCACCTTGACGGAGTGGTCTTCACCGACCACCTGAAAGGGCTACGTCGCCAGCTCACCAATCCCAAACTGCAGGACATCAGGAAGGGAAAGTTCAGCTGCAAATACAAGGTAAAATTGAAAAAATAGACCCCCTACCCCCTTAAGGGGGAATATAATAATGAGAGTTTTAATCAACAAGATGCTATCCTTAGCTCCCCTTAAAGGGGGATGGGTGGTCTGTTTCTTGTTATTTTGTCTTTCAACATTACGAGCCCAAATCAATGCGGACCGCGTGCTCCTGATGGGGCGCAATGCCCTGTACTACGAGGACTATGTGCTTGCCATCCAGCGCTTCAACATGGTCATCAACGTAAAGCCCTGGCTGGGAGAGCCCTATTTCTACAGGGCTGTGGCGAAGTTCTATCTCGAGGACTATCAGGGTGCAGAGATTGACTGCAACAATGCCGTACAGCGCAACCCCTATGCCATCAACCACTACGTCCTGCGTGCGCTTTGCCGCATCAACCAGGACCGCTTCGCCCTGGCAGAAGAAGACTATCAAAAAGCACTCTCCATCAACCCGTTGGACCATAACTCGTGGCACAACATAGTGCTCTGCCAGATAGAGCTCAAGGAATATGAACGGGCAGACTCGTCGCTGGATGCCATGATACGTCACTGGCCTAAAGAGTCGGAGCAATACACCATGAAGGCTCAGGTCTCCTTGCTGCGCACGGATACTGTCCGGGCCGAGAAATGGACAGACCACGCCATCGAACTGGACGAATACGACGGTAAGGCCTGGAGCCTCAAGGCCATGTTCCAAGCTAACCGCCAAGAATACAAGGAGGCAGAGGCTTCGCTCGACAAAGCCATCACGCAGTTGCCAAGAACAGCAGGACTGTACGTCAATCGTGCCCTGGCGCGCTACAACCAGGACAACCTGCGGGGAGCAATGTCCGACTATGACGCCTGCCTCGACCTGGAACCTCGTAACTTCATCGCCCACTACAACCGAGGCCTGCTTCGTGCCAGCGTAGGTGAGGACAACCTTGCCATCGAGGACTTCAACTTCGTGATTGAGCTTGAGCCCGACAATACCATTGCCCTCTACAACCGCGCCCTCCTGTTGGACAACATTGGCGACTACAATGGTGCTATCCGCGACATCAGTGCCGTCATCAAGGACTATCCCGAGTTCTGGGACGGTTATCGCCAGCGTGCATCCATCAAACGGAAGATTGGCGACACGAATGGTGCCGAGCGCGACGAGTTCAAGGTGTTGCAGGCCCGGTTAGATGCCGCAGCTGGCAAGAAGATGCCCGTGAGAACCCGCAAGAAAAGCGAGCGCAATATCGAGGACTATGCCGCTCTGGTCGAGGAGGATACCCACGAGGAGGAGAACGAGTATGCCAGCGATTATCGTGGCAAGGTGCAGAACCGCCAGGCCGAACTGAGGCCGGAGCCTATCTATTCGCTCACTTATTACAGACGGACTTCCGAGACCAACGCCTACGTCGTGTATTGTTCTGAGTTGGAGAAGCTCAATAGTCGGCATATCCTCGCCCGACAGCTTTATCTGACCGATAACGAGGCACCCATGACCTCAAAACAGACCGATTCACATCAGGCCTCTGTCCTTGCGCTCACGGAACAGCTCGACGCCATAGACAATAATCAATGGACAACGGACAACAAACAACAGGCAGCAGACTGGCTCATTAAGCGTGCACTCGACTACTATCACATCCGTGACTTCGAGAATGCCGTCTCGGACATGAATGCCCTGATTCAGGAGAATGGAGCCAATCCCTTGGCCCTCATCCTGCGTGCCCAGTGCCGCTATGCCCAGCTCGAAGTGTCGCGCACGACGGCGAATGCTTCCGACCTCCGACTGGGATACCTGATGGCTGTCCAGGACTACAACAAGGCTTCCGACCTCATGCCAGATGCTCCCTTCCTGCATTACAACATTGGTTGTCTGCAGGTACAACTGGCCGATTACCTTGCTGCTCAGAAGTCCTTCACCCGAGCCATCGAACTTGACCCACACTTCCCGAGCGCCTATTATGGCAGAGGTGTCGCCTATATACTTGGCGGACAGGTCGAAGAGGGACTGAAAGACCTCTCGCAAGCAGGCGAATACGGCATTTATTCTGCCTATAATCTTATCAAAAAGTATTCGCAGACAAAGGGTAAGTCTGACAAAGAAAAGAATTAACAGTGTTACGAGTTAAACATACAATTAGAAGGAAAAACATGAACAAGGGAATCTCTATTATTGCACTGATGCTGTGGCTGAGCTTGCCACTTGCCTCGCAGCCTGTTCAGAAGAATGCCGATGTGGCAAAGGACACGCTGCACGTCATCGGGCACTCCCACATGGACATGAACTGGCTTTGGACACTTTCGGAGACGGAGAAGATGGCTCACGACAACCTTCGCCAGGCTGTTGCCTTCATGGAGGAATATCCCGACTACCATCTCCTGCAGAGCGAGGCCGTAGTGTATAAGATGGTCGAAGAGCAAGATCCGGAATTGTTCAAGAAGGTGAAGAAATACGTCAAGGAGGGACGCTTCGAACCCGTTGGCGGCATGTGGGTGGAAAGCGACCAGATGATGCCTTCTGGCGAAGGTCTGACACGTTCGTTCCTTTTGGGACAAAGATATTTCCAGTCACGCTTCGGCCGTATGGCACGGGTAGGCTGGCTGCCCGACGACTTCGGCCACCAGTCACAGCTGCCCCAAATGCTGCGCCAATGCGGAATGAACTACTTCGGGCTGATGCGTACCGCACCCCATACGGGTACATTCTGGTGGGAAGGTGCCGATGGGTCCCGCGTCCTGGCGTTCAGCACGGGAAACTATAACGGAGACATCAACGAGGGACTGCGCGACCGCATGCAAGGCTTCCCTGTGGACGGACACCGTTCGTTCTGTCCTACTGGAGAGGGTGACCACGGCGGCGGACCGACTCGCCAGAACATCGAGCGGACGCACGAACTGGACGCACGGCCCGACTTCCCCAATATCCGCTTCACTACAGCCGAGGCCTTCTTCAAGATGGCCGAGAAGGAAGCCACCCAAAGGCCGACTCACAAGGGCGAGATGGGATTCGTCTTCGAGGGCTGCTACAGCAATGTGGCAGAGATTAAGGAATATAACCGCAAATGCGAGAACGTATTGTATGAGGATGAGTACTTGCAGTCGCTCAACTGGCTGCGCGGCGGCGAGTACCCAAAAGAGAAGCTGACCAGCCTGTGGGAGGGCGTGACATTCAACCAGTTCCACGACATTCTGCCAGGCTCGGCCATCTACGAGTCCAACCGCGAAAGTGTGGGACGGTACAACGACCTGTTCCATTCGGCCAGCACAGACCGCGACTATGCCTTCCGTGCATACGTGGATAACATTCCCTTCCTCTCGGGCATAGGACAACCCATCGTTGCCTTCAACTTCCTGCCCTATCAGCACCGCTCGTTGGTAGAGGCCGAGGTTTTCTCATACGACCTGCCTCTGACCACAGATTTCGTGAGATGGCACAGGTTTGATGAATTTGACCATCTTACTCGTCGCGACAATATGCCCAGCACGGTGCTGGTCCGTGACACAGAAGGCAAGACCTATCCTGCCCAGATTGTTTGGGGCAAGCGTTTCCCACCAGGATGGCGATGGAAGGTGCAGTTTGTATGCGACGACATTCCTGCTGGCGGTTACAAGACATTCTACGTAGATTCCTCAAAGAAGGGTACGCTCGAAGAGGATATCCCCTTCAAAGACAACACATTCGAGACGGACTACTATCGTATCAAAATTGACCCTCAGACAGGAAACATCGTTTCGCTCATAGACAAGGCAAACGGGAAGGAATTCGTGACTATCGGCAAACAGCTGAACACCCTGCGGATGTACACAGAGATGAAGGGCGGTGAGATGAAATCGTGGACCATCAACCGCAGCACCAGCCGTGGCGACATCACGACCACCACGGGTAAAGCCAACATAGAGAATGGGCCGGTGCGTGCCAAGATTGAGACGGAATTCACATGGGGCAACTCGCGCTTCAAGGTGCTAACCTATATCTACCGCTCGTTGCCACGCATTGACTATGAGATTGATGTCCGCTGGATGGAATATGGAACAGCGGACAAGGATTCGCCCATGCTGCGAGCCGTATTCCCCATTGATGTGCCCCACCCCACCTTCTGGAATGATGTTGCCTTCAATGTGGTGGAACGTCCGCACGACGGCATGTTGGCAGGGCAGCCCACTCCCGCCTGGCTTCAGAACAGCGAAGACCCAAGCACTGTGGAGCGCGAGGACGGACAGGAAGTGCCAGCCCAGAAATGGGTAGATGTGACAAACGACAAGGTGGGCTTTGCCCTCATGAACCGTTCGAAGTATGGACATTGCCTTGATAAGGGCGAACTGCGTCTGACGCTGCTTCGTTCTGCAGGTAATCCTGACGAGTTTCCCAATCTGGGCAAGTTCAAAATTCAGTACTCCATTATGCCGCATAGTGGCGACTGGACGAATGGTGTTATGCTGGCAGGCTTGGACTACAATCTTCCCGTCTATGCCGCTGAGCCACTCTCCACTTCGCTGAAAAAGACGGGCACCAATATGCCTGCAGAGCAGGAGCTCATCTCCATCGACAAGCCCAACATACTGCTCTCGACCATCAAGAAGGCAGAGGACAGCAATGAACTTATCGTTCGCGTATGCGAGATGACAGGTAGCGAGACTCCCATCCACATAACACTTCCACGCAATGTGACAGGTGCTCGCCGCGTCACACTACTGGAATATCCCTTGAACGGAGCTGACAAACCCCAATGTAAAGGCAATGGTGTGGATGTAACCCTGAAGCCTCATGAGATTGTCACCTTAGCAGTGAAATTAAAGTAGCAGACCGCGATGAAAACAAAACGCAATGAGATGAACAGATACGGTAAATCATTCTGGATGTTTCTTCCCATCATCCTACTATTTGTTGCGACCGGCAAGATGATGGCCTGCACGTCGTTTATCGTTTCCGGTAAAGCCACCAAGGACGGACGTCCGCTCATCTTCAAGAACCGTGACACAGGCGATGCTAATAATGTGGTGGTCGTCGTTCAGGGTGAACGCTTCCGATTCATGGGAATTGCCGCATCTTGGGACAAGAAGGCATCCAGCATCTGGGGCGGACACAACGAGGCGGGCTTTGCCATCATAAACACAGCGGCATACAACATGAACGGCTGCAAAGGCAAAGACACGGACAATGACGGACGCGTGATGCGGCGCGCATTGGAGGTCTGCCGCACACTGGCTGACTTCGAGCACCTCCTCGACACCCTGCCCAAGCCTCTCGGAGTGAATTCCAACTTCGGAGTACTGGATGGCGAAGGTGGGTGCGCCTATTATGAGACGGGCGATTCCAACTACGTGAAATTTGACGCCAACGACCCCGTCCAAGCTCCCGACGGCTATTTGGTGCGTACGAATCATGGTCTGACGGGCTGCCGCGACATAGACCGCGGAGTGGAACGCTTCATGGCTATTAGCGATTTTATGGCAGAAGCCCATCGCAAGGGGAACCTCGACTGCGAATACCTGATTGCCAATGTGCCTCGCCATCTTACGCACGGACTGACAAAGCAGAATCTCTACGACCAGTTGCCCAAGGACGAAACCGACACACGCTTTGTCCACTTCTCCGAATTCATACCACGTTACATCACCTCGTCTGCCATTCTGGTACAGGGCGTTGCGCCTGGAGAGACGCCTTCGCACACCATCAGTTGGACCAATATCGGCTGGCCATGTGGCTCGGTAGCCATCCCCCTGATGTTGGAGGCTGACGTGACACTTCCCGCCATCGTGCAACGAGGTGAGAAGGATAAGTCTTGGCTCTGTTCACATTCTATTGAGCAGAAACAGATAGTCTTCAGCCTGCGACGAGGCAATGTGCGGGACTACATCGACGTCAGCAAACTGGTGAACGCAAGAGGTACCGGCATCGTGCAGCGCATCATGCCCCTGGAGCGCGAAGTATTCAATCATGGTCGTGAGGCGCTGAAGAAAGTCCGGAAGGAGAAAAACGGAGCCCAGGCCCTGCAAAAATACTACGAATGGGTGGATGAATATGTCCAGGCACACTACCCTACGAACTGAGCTGAGAATGCAAAGTTAAGAGGTAAAAAGCTTCGAAACAACGACTAAACGAGTAAGAATTAGAGCAAAAGGCAAAGGCAAGCAAATAATTTTTCACATTTCATTCTTCATTTTTCATTTTTTTTATACCTTTGCAGCCCGAAAAATAAACAATAAGTAGTAAATTGTCAAATCGTAAATGACATGATGATAAAGATTACCTTCCCCGATGGCTCCGTTCGTGAGTACGAGAATGGCGTTACCGGCTATGAGATAGCACAGAGTATTTCACCCCGTTTGGCTCAGGACGTTGTTGCCTGTGGCGTGAATGGTGAGACAACAGAACTCAACCGTCCCATCAACGCAGATGCGAGCATCAAGCTATATAAGTTCGAGGACGAAGAGGGCAAGCACGCCTTCTGGCACACCAGCGCCCACCTGTTGGCTGAGGCACTGCAAGAACTCTATCCCGGCATTCAGTTCGGCTTCGGCCCTGCCATCGAGAACGGATTCTTCTACGATGTGCTGCTTCCAGACGGAAAGCAAATCGGAGAAGGCGACTTCAAGGAAATAGAGGACAAGATGCTGGAACTGGCCCGCAAGGACGAGGCCGTGGTTCGCAAGGAAGTGGGCAAGGCCGACTGTCTGGCTCAGTTCAAGGCTGCAGGTCAGATCTACAAGTGCGAGCACATCGACCAGGACCTCGAGGACGGCAGCATCACAACCTATACGCAAGGCAATTTCACCGACCTCTGTAAAGGTCCGCACATTGTCAGCACGGGTATCATCAAGGCCGTTAAGTTGATGAGTATTGCAGGTGCTTTCTGGCGCGGCGACGCCACCAAGGACCAGATGCAGCGCCTCTACGGCATTTCCTATCCAAAGAAGAAGATGCTCGACGAGTACCTCATTATGTTGGAAGAAGCCAAGAAGCGCGACCACCGCAGAATCGGCAAGGAGATGGAACTCTTCATGTTCAGCGAGCGCGTCGGCAAGGGACTTCCCATCTGGCTTCCCAAGGGAACTGACCTGCGTCTGCGCCTTCAGGAGATGCTGCGTAAGATACAGAAGGAGTATGGCTATCAGGAGGTTATTACGCCCAATATCGGTGGCAAGAACCTCTACCAGACCTCCGGCCACTGGGACCACTACGGCAAGGACAGCTTCCAGCCCATCCAGACACCTGAAGAGGGCGAGGAATACCTGCTCAAGCCCATGAACTGCCCGCACCACTGCGAGATATTCGCCAATCGTCCCCGTTCCTACAAGGAGCTGCCCTTCCGCTGTGCCGAGTTCGGTACTGTCTATCGCTACGAGCAGAGCGGTGAGCTGCACGGCCTGACCCGTGTCCGTTGCTTCACTCAGGACGACGCACACATCTTCTGCCGTCCCGACCAGGTGAAGAGAGAGTTCATCAACGTGATGGACATCATCCAGCGCGTATTCGCCACCTTCAACTTCAGCGAGGAGAACGTCGAGGTGCAGATTTCCCTGCGCGACCCCAACGACAAGCAGAAATACATCGGTTCCGACGAGGACTGGGCTAGTGCAGAGCAAGCCATCATCGACGCCTGTGCCGAGAAGGGCATGAAGGCTCGTCAGGAGCTTGGTGAAGCCGCTTTCTATGGTCCTAAGCTCGACTTCATGGTGAAGGACGCCATCGGTCGTCGTTGGCAGCTTGGCACCATCCAGGTTGACTATCAGTTGCCCCAGCGCTTCCAGTTAGAGTATGTTGGCGAAGATGGTCAGAAGCACCGTCCCGTCATGATTCACCGTGCTCCCTTCGGCTCTATGGAGCGTTTCGTAGCTGTACTCATCGAGCACACAGCCGGTCACTTCCCCTTGTGGCTCACACCCGACCAGGTTGCCATCCTGCCCGTCAGCGAGAAGTATCAGGAATATGCAGAGAAACTCAAGGCATATTTCGACACACAGAACGTCCGCACTGTAATCGACGACCGCAGTGAGAAGATAGGCCGCAAGATTCGCGACACTGAGCTCAAGCACATTCCCTACATGCTCATTGTAGGCGAAAAAGAACAGGAAGAGGGCACTGTAAGCTTCCGTCAACGTGGCGGAGGAGAACAAGGAACACTAAAATACGAGGATTTTGCAAAGAAAATCATCGAAGAAGTTAGGAAAATGACAGAAAAGTGCTAAATTTGCACCCGCTTAAATAAAATTAATGAAGAAACCTAACCTGAAACAGCAGTATCGCGTCAACGAGCAAATTCGTGTCCGCGAAGTCAGAATCGTTGGCGACGGTATAGAAAGTTGCGTAGTATCAATCTCTCAAGCACTCCAGATGGCAGAAACGCGTGGCGTCGATCTCGTGGAGATTTCGCCCAATGCAGAGCCGCCAGTATGCCGACTCATTGACTATAGCAAGTTCATCTATCAGCAGAAGAAACATCAAAAGGAAATTAAGGCCAAGCAGGTGAAGGTGGATATCAAGGAAATCCGCTTCGGACCTCAGACAGACGACCACGACTACAACTTCAAGTTGAAGCACGCCCAGAGTTTTCTCAGCGATGGGGACAAAGTGAAGGCCTACGTCTTTTTCAAGGGACGCAGCATACTCTTCAAGGAACAAGGCGAAGTGCTGCTGTTGCGTTTTGCAGCAGACTTGGAGGAATATGGTAAAGTGGAACAGATGCCGCAACTCGAGGGCAAGCGCATGATAATGTTCCTCGCCCCGAAGAAGCAGACAGGCGCTCGCAAGCCTCTGGAAACAGTCGAAGAACCGGTCGAAGTTGCTGTCCGCGAGAAGAAGACACCCCAACAGAAGGCTCGTAAGGAATACACAGGTCCAAAGGTTGAAGGCGAAGATTTCGACGATTAAGAAGAAAAGATTGTGCGTAACGCCCTGGTATATGCGTTGCCACGTCATTATTAATAATAATTAATTAAAATTTAAAAAAATGCCAAAAGTAAAGACTAACTCCGGCGCAAAGAAGAGATTCACTTTCACCGGAACTGGCAAGGTAAAGCGTCACCACGCCTACCACAGCCACATCCTGACGAAGAAGACAAAGAAACAGAAGCGCAACCTCGACCACAGCGCTATCGTTGTGACCGAGAACATGAAGCAGGTCCGCGACCTCTTCTGCCTCCGCTAAACCTCTGAATCAGAAGGAAACAGTTTTAACTTTAGTTATTAACCGAATGCACAGCACATAAAGAACAAGGATTAAAATCGTAAATACCTTGTCGCTGCCATTCAAAAAGAAACAAAATTATGCCAAGATCAGTAAATCATGTAGCTTCAAGAGCTAAGAGAAAGAAAGTTCTGGGTCTGACCAGAGGTTACTTCGGTGCCCGCAAAAACGTGTGGACCGTTGCCAAAAACACTTGGGAGAAAGGTCTCACATACGCTTACCGCGACCGCCGCACCAAGAAGCGTAACTTCCGCGCATTGTGGATTCAGCGTATCAATGCCGCTGCCCGCATTGAGGGTCTCAGCTATAGCCAGCTGATGGGCCTCCTGCACAAGGCCGGTATCGAAATCAACCGCAAGGTGCTCGCTGACCTCGCTGTCAACTACCCCGAAGCATTCAAGGCTATCGTAGCAAAGGTAAAGTAAGCTTCCAAGCTACTCTACTACTGCGAGATTTACAAAATCAACAAAGGAGGGAGACGACAAACGCCGTTTCCCTCCTTTCTTTTCCTACTTGCGGGCCTGTTTGCAAGTCGCGAAGGGGACTTCAGAAGTCCATATCTATATTAATCAGACCATCTGGTTCCTGACGTTCTTCCACTTCGCCCTGTTCATCACTTATAAAGTTAAATGCCTCACTTAATGCTTCGTTGAACTTGCTGAAGTCCTCGCGGAACAAGAATATCTTGTGCTTCTCAAAGCTCACCTGCGGCATCTCAGGCGACCCACTAAACATCTTCTTGCTTTCGGTGATGCTCAGGTACATTTCACCACGTCGGTTTTGTTTCACATCAATGTAATAAATGCGTTGACCGGCCTTGACTGTTCTTGAAAAGAGGATGTCAGCTTCCTGTTTCTTGTCTGTTTCCATAAGTATTTCATCTGTTTTGCTCCCCAAATTTCTTCATATTTCTGCTAACTGCCAAAAAAAGATGCAGGAAAATATCGCTTTTTGTGCGAAAATGAGTAATTTTGTAGCGAGTTATACATAAACGCGTTCTATGATAAACCGTGAATTGATACGCATTAAGCTTGTGCAGGTCCTCTACTCCTACCTCCAGAAAGGCATCCACAATCCTGATGTCGCAGAAAAGGAACTTCTCTTGAGTCTGGACAAAGCATACGACCTCTACAACTATATGTTGCTGCTGATGGTCGATGTGGGACGAATTGCAGTCCGAATCCTGGAAATGCGTCAGAGCCGCAGCAAAAAACTGAAAGATGGTATAAAGTGGAGTCGGAAATTTGTTGACAACCGGTTTATCATCCAACTTGAATCTAACAGGCAGCTCCGTGACTATTGTGCCGAGCAGGCTCTCAGCTGGGCTGACCAGGAAAACTTCGTGCGTAACTTATATAATAAGGTAGAAGAGAGTCTGTACTATAAGGAGTATATGGCCTCCGAGACCTCCTCGTACGAAGAGGACCGTGAGATATGGCGACTCATCTACCGTCACCTGATATGCAACAACGAGGAACTTTCCAACCTGTTGGAAGACATCAATGTATATTGGAATGACGACAAAGCCATCGTAGATACCTTCGTACTCAAGACTATCAACCGTTTTACGGAAAACAGTACGCTTGCACAGCCGCTCTTGCCAGAGTACAAGAGCGACGCAGACCGAGAGTTTGCCACAAAGTTGCTTTATCGCACCTTGATGGGGCAGGAGTATTTCTATGAGCTCATCTCCTCTACCACACGCAAGTGGGAACTGGGACGCATTGCCCTGATGGACCGTATCATCCTGCTGCTGGGACTTGCCGAGATATCCACTTTCCCGAATATTCCACTTAGTGTCAGCATCAACGAATACGTTGAGATAGCCAAGATGTACAGCACGCCCAAGAGCGACAAATACATCAATGCAACCCTTGACACAATCGCCAAAAGACTCATCGAAGAGAAGAAGATAGTGAAGGATAGCATTGATTAGAGAATCAAAGAAATTGTAAAATCGTAAAATTGCAAATAAATAGTAAATAGTAAATAGTCAAATAGTAAACAAATATGGTGTTAACATTACTTCAAGCAGGCGCAGGCGGCGGTAACATGTCTTTCCTCCTTATGATGGTCCTCATCTTCGCCATCATGTGGTTCTTCATGATTCGTCCGCAACAGAAGAAACAGAAAGAGATTCAGAACTTCCGCAACAGCATCCAGCGGGGAGAGCAGATTGTAACAGCTGGCGGCATCTATGGCGTAGTCAAGGATATCGACGAAGCCGCCAACACACTTAAGGTGGAGATTGCCAACGGCGTCTGCATCAAGGTGGATCGTAACAGTGTCTTTGCAACTGCACAGCCCGTCCAATAGAAGAGATTAGAGTTTTAGGATGTCGAGAAGCAAACGCATCTACAAGCTGATAAAAGTACTGCTGTTCGGCCCCAAAAGCCATGAACTGCTCGTCTTCTGCTTCTTCCTTGCTGTTTCTTTCGGCTTTTGGCTGCTGCAGGCACTTAACGAGACGCTCGACCGAGAGGTGCAGGTTGAACTTCAGCTCGAAAATGTCCCTCCCGAGGTAGAAATCGTCGATTCTCTACCGCGAGTCGTCAGCGTCGTCTTGCGCGACAGAGGGTTTGTATTGGCCAGACACAGCTTCTCCACCATCTTTCATCCAAACAAGGTGAAGATAGACTTCACAAGGTTCGACACAGGAAAGAACGATGCAGAGGTGTCTATTTCCCTTGCCGATATGCAGCGAACGCTCAGCAGGGATTTTGCAGCTTCGACCAAGGTACAGTCTTTCCGTCCCGACCCTCTCACTTTCTCCTACAACCGCGGCAATCCACGCACCTTGCCTGTCAAGCTGACAGGCAACGTCAAAGCCTCGCAGATGCACTACATCCAACACATCAGCATCCAACCCGATTCCGTGCTTGTCTTTGCTCCTGCGTCTATCCTCGACACCATGCAGGCCGTCTATTCCGAAGCATTCCTGTTGGATGAACTATCCCAAACAGGGAACCACCAGATAGAACTACGCAAGCAAAAGCTGGTGAAGTGCAAACCAGAACAAATCAGCCTCAAGGTGGTCGTTGGTTTCTACTCAGAGAAAAAACTCACGGTGCCTGTCATCGGACTGAACTTTCCTGCCGACAAGAAGCTTCGCACCTTCCCAGCACAGGTTATCGTGAAGTTCGATGTGGAATCCGGACGCTATAACCAGATAACCCCCGAAGACTTCGTACTTGCCACAACCTACGAAGAACTGTTGCAGAACGAAGAGGGAAGCAAGCTTCAAGTGACCCTGAAGACAATACCCGAAGGCGTCTCGAACATCAGAATATCGCCCGAGAAAGTAGATTATCTCATCGAACAAGTCTCAGAAAATCAATAAATGGGACTCCGCAACTATAATCGCGCCTTTGTCCTAAAGGATCAAAGAAATGGTAAATGGTAAATACATAATTGGTATCACGGGCGGAATCGGCAGCGGGAAAAGCTACGTCTCCAACATCCTGCGTCAGAGGTTCAACATACCCGTCTATGACTGCGATGCAGAAGCCAAACGACTGACCGCCACAGACGAGGAGATACGCCAGAAGCTCATACAGCTTGTCGGTCCCGAAATCTTCGACGGACACGAACTGGTTCGTAAGCGCCTCGCGGATTACCTCTTTGCTGACCCTGAACACGCCAGCCGTGTCAATGCCATCATCCATCCAGCCGTGCTGAGAGATTTCGAGGAATGGGCTCGGGGAATCCTCTCTCCTCGGGGAGAGGTTTGGAAAGGGGCTGTTGGCTTGGAGAGCGCCATCCTTTTCGAGAGCGGCTTCAACGCCCACGTAGATAAAGTCCTCTTCGTCGATGCGCCCGAAGATGTCCGCCTCCGCAGGGCCATGCAGCGCGACACAGCCACAGAAGCACAAATCCGCGCACGGATGAAGATGCAGCAACCCGAACTGCACCGCAAACAAGCCGACTACATCATCGACAACAGCTCGAACGACGACACAAGATTATTGGAACAACTGGAAAAAATAGTACATAGTTCAAATTTAAACCACCTTTCTTAATTCTTAACTATTAATTCTTAACTAAATAAAAGATGCTCGAAACCATTTTATCAATTTCCGGCAAGCCCGGTCTTTTCAAACTCGTATCACGAGGCAACCGTAACCTCATTGTTGAAACCATCGACACACAGAAGAAGCGTTTCCCTGCCTTCTCAACTGACAAGATAATCTCTTTGGCAGACATCGCGATGTACACCGACGAAAAGGAAGTACCCCTGCGCGAAGTGTTGAAGAACATCAAGGAAAAAGAAGGCGGCAAGACCACTGGTCTCGACTATCGCAAAGCTTCGAAGGAAGAACTCTATGCTTTCCTCGGAGAGGTATTGCCCAACTTCGACCGCGACCGCGTCTATCCCGCTGATGTCAAGAAACTTATCCAGTGGTACAACATCCTCATCGAAAACGACCTGACAGATTTCGACGAAGCACTCAAGGAAACAGAAGGCGACAACATCGAAGACAGGAAATAGCGGATGGCAGATAGTTTCTGTCGCGGCGATTGATGTACTTTGTGCCGCCGCCAGTCCGTTCATTAACAACGGCAATCACTATGTCAAGTATCAGGCTGCGCAACCACTTGGCCTTCGCACTTGTCGTAAGCAGCATACCGATGTTGAGGAACGAACGGAAGTCAAAGACACCAAGTCGAACAGTTTTGATACCGAAATCGATTTCGGTATCAAAACGTAACTTAAACTCTTTCAGCTCTTTACCTGTCAAAACCCTGTATCCATTCCTGTGTAGCTCGTTTTCGTTTGCTGCCAAACAATTCTCAATCGTTCGCAAATCCACCCCATAGAAATCCGCAGCCATCTGCTTCGTAACATATAATACTCCTTCAAACTCCAAAGGCTTAATCTCCAAAGCTTCACGAATACGAGGCAGGGCGACAGGGTTATTCAGGATGTTCTGTCTGCTTATTTCAGATGTTGTCAAGTCTTTTGCCATCTTCCTTTTTCACAATTTTAATGCAAAGTTACATCATTAATTCATAATTCACAATTCATAATTCATAATTAAGGGTAAAGAATTAAGAAAAACATTAAAAAACAATCGTAGTTCAAAGTATTTTTCATATCTTTGTAGAGCCAATAGAACAAAACTAACAAAATAACAAACCAAAATAAAACCAACAACATAAAACCTCACGATGTATAGGGGATCGTGGAATTGTTATGATATTTATAACCAAACAAGTCACTAGTATCATTAGAATTAGACTATGCGAGGAACTTCTTTTACAGAACTTATTAATTCAATAAACACAGGAAGGATTGTATTTTTTAAAAATGAAAAATTTAGAATCAATTAATTATCTAAACTTATGCGCAATTCCCGAATTGTGCAATAAGAACTTCTTCATCCCGGATTATCAACGTGGTTACAGATGGGGAGATACCCAAATCCGGCAGATGTTGGAAGACATCTATAGCTTTATTTATGATAAGAATGCAGCAGGTAGCTTCTATTGCCTTCAGCCCATTGTGGTGAAGAAGATGACAGAAGAGGAAATCGCTGCGAACAATTTGGAGTCTAAATATGATAATAATAACTGGTATGAGGTGATTGATGGGCAACAAAGGCTAACTACCATCAGAATTATTCTAGCATTAGAAGGGCAGATTGATCGTTTTAATAAAATGCGATTCATAATGTATTACCAGACTCGTCCCAAACTGGGCGACTTGTTTGATAAACTCAGAATTGATGAAGAAAATTCCATAGTAAACTTCGAGGATGGCCAGTATGATGATATAGATTCATGGCATATACATAATGCTGCTAACAAAATACTGGACTGGTTTCAAAAAGGCAGTAGCAATTATCATCCTTCCATTCATGAATTCAAGGGAGGATTTTTCGAAAACTTCTCCAACACGAAGGACAAGGATAAGTCTGTACAGGTAATTTGGTATGAGTTATGCGATGACAGCGATCCCTATGAAATGTTCAAACGATTAAACGACAAAAGCATTTCATTAAATAATGCAGAGCTTATTCGAGGAATGTTCTTATCAGACTCTGCCATTTACAAAGGAGAAGAACAATTGCTTGGGCAATTCGATGAAGATGTTCGTCCTATTGTTGAAAAACGCGAATTAGCTCGAAAGCAGAGCCATATTATTGAGCAATGGGACATCATTGAGAGCCAGTTGTGGGATGAGAAATTCTGGTCATTCATCAAGAAAAACAAAGACTCAGGCAACTATAGCTGTCGCATAGAGTACATTTTTGACTTGATTTCAAAGAAAACGTCAGAGCAGAAGGATACACTATACACCTATCTGGAGTTTGACAACATGATAAAGAATGGCATGGTAAAAGACCTGTGGGAATTGTGGCTAAAGGTTGAAACCTATTTCACACTGCTTTTAGCATGGTACAATGACCGATATTATTATCACAAAATTGGTTTCCTGACAACCGAATTAGGGGCATCGGTATTAATCGATATGCTCTCAGAGTCAACAAATGTTAGCAAAAAGGTATTTAAGAAATCTATCGAAGGGCGAATATATGAAGCTATTCATGACAGAAAGAAGCCCGGAAGAAAGATTCTAGAATATACATACAAGGATGACTACAATATGCTAAAGAGAGTTTTGTTCTTATATAATGTAGAAACAGTCTATAAGCAGGGCTTAGAGTTCTTTCCATTTGAGAGATATAAGGACTATGACTGGACTTTAGAGCATATTCATGCACAAAATTCAGAGCGAATAGACCACAGCATAAAAGATAAGTGGATTGAATGGTTCGAAGAGAACAAAAAAGTGCTTGAGCGTCTGCATTCCAGACTAACAAATGATGAGAATTTGAAAAAATTGCTCTCCTATTTCAATAATGAATATACTCGCCTTCTTAATTATAAAGACAGGTATACGTTTAATGATGTAACAAAAGTATTTGATTTGGTCTTGAAGTATTTTAATGATTTGAGTTCTCTGGAAGGTACGCCAACAGTTATGCATGGTATTTCTAATATGGCACTTTTAAGCGGATCAACCAACTCATCTATCGGAAATTCTGTGTTTGAAGTTAAACGTCAAATGATTATGGATGATGATGCGAAAGGTAAATACATACCTTTGTGCACCAGGAAAGTATTCCTAAAGTATTATAATAAGGAAGATCAGGATTTTACTGTACAGCAGAACTTCTACTGGAGTGACAAGGACAGAAAGCATTATCTGGAGGATATCAAGGACGTGTTAAAGCCATATATTGATGCAGAATACAAACAATCAAAAAGTGAGGTAACAAATGAATAACATAGGCAAACTTACGACTTTTAGCAGGCTATTGAACGACGAGTCTGTAATTATGATACCAAAGGTACAGCGTGATTATGCGTATGGTCGAAAAGAAAACAAGGTTGAGGAAGTCCTAGATGGAATGCTTACAACCATGTTAGATGCTGTCGCAAACAATTCTGTTGAAATCTTCGACTTTGTGTATGGTGGCTCGTTTGTAAAGAGGAACGACACTGGAGCAGGATTGATTCCATTGGATGGACAGCAACGTCTGACCACCATGTTCCTTCTTCATTGGTACGCTTCCGTCGTACAACCTGTAGTTGAAGATGGGGATGAGAATACCATCATTACCGTTGACTCGTTGCTCAAATTTCGATACGAGACCAGACAATCAGCAACAGATTTCATCGAAGCTCTAATTCGAGATATACGGAATGACATAATTCCAAAATACTCTGAGCATAAGAATATTAAGGAAATGATTATAGATAATCCCAAATATCTTCCTAGTTATAGTGCTGATCCTACCATTGTATCTATGCTTAATGTTCTGGAACAGATTGAGAAAAAGTGTCGGGAATACAACATTGACAAGCTTTGGTCGAAATTGACTACACGTGATAACATACAGTTCTATTCCCTTTCGCTCGACAAATTTGGACTTACCGATGATTTGTATATCAAAATGAACTCACGTGGCAAGAAGTTGACAGAGTTTGAAATCTTTAAGTCTGATTTAGAGAAAGCAATAAAACAAATATCAACAGACTTAAAAGATGAGGTTTCAAATAAGATAGACAATGCATGGATTGATATCTTGTGGACTTATGCGCAATCTTGTGATGATGATAACATCGTTAAGAAAGCAGATGACGGGTTCATGCAGTTTTTTAAGAACATTTTCCGATTGGAATTATTCAGAAGAGGAATTGAATTAAAAAAGAACAGACAGGCTACTATCGATGAAATTATCACTGACGAGGATTCTATAAGGAAAATAATTTCTATGTTTGATACCATGTCAGATATTCAGAAGACTTCTGGTATCACTGATTATTGGAAGCAATATTTCTATTTCGATGATAGTGTCATAGGTCAGGATTCGCTTATCAGACTGTTCTGGTTGCGACAGCAAAGCCGAAAACCAGTCTTTTATCTGGCAATGGACGGAGATTTATCCGTACCTGAGACCATCTATTTTTACACCATATATCTTCTAAACAAACATAAAAAAGATGAAATTACTTCTTTGAAATGCTTGCGTGTCATCCGCAACCTTGTGACTGCAAATGTTCGAGCTAATAGTGCACGATATGATATGCTTGCTGGATTTATGCAGGACGCGGAAGAAATAGTTCAAAATGACGGACTGATTTCAGACGGTAATCATACTTTTGTTTCGACAGCCTGCGAGGAAGAGCGTTTTAAAGTTCTCAATTTTACACCAGAAGAATACTCTGCATTACTGAAATATGAGAACCACAGTCTTTTGCAAGGATCACTTATGCTCTTTATTAATAAATACGAAGATCATAATATTCTGTTTCAGCAATTAGAACATTTCACTCGAATCTTTAACAATCAATCACCTGATTATTTCGACAAAATTCGCATTAATCTCCTGTTTGATGATGTGGAATATGCTCAGTATGATCCGAATATGGAGCGAGATGAGAATATGACCAGAAGATATTTTATTCATCAAGGAAACGACCTTTCACAATTCTTCATCAAAAACGAAAGAAGGCGTAATCAAGATGCCATTCTAGATATAATTGCAACGAAGTTTACGTCATTGGAAAATTTAGAGGAACCCCATCAGAAATGTAAGCAATTCAGTATTAAGTCCTGGCAATACTATATGGCAAAATATAGAAGTGCCAATAGAGAAGACACATCTTACGGATGTTACGCTTGGGATGATAAGATGAATAAACCAATGGAAATGGTTATACTAAACAGCTCTTATCATAGCAATTATAACATAGAGTGGAAGATGCTGAATTATATTCTTGTTTCAGAACTATGGGACGATAATGATAGATATTCACTTGACCCCCATGCTTCAAGTCCATTTGTCATGAACAAATGTGGGGTAACACTTTCTATTACCCAAGATGGATGGCTCATGACTTGTAACAATGAAAATGTTGTCAATTGCCTGTGCAATAATGATACTTATTCTATTGCCAATGTAGAAGGTGAGGATAACACCTATTTGGTAAATTTCAAGTATGATGCGGCCGAAATGGATTATATTGACCTTGCAAAAATGTTAATTAAAGATGTTGAGAAAGGGTTTGATACCATAACAACATCGAAGAAATAGGTATTTCATGATGTTTATAAATGACTCACATAATGTTATTAGTCAATTAAATAAATATACTACCATCTGTTATGAAAATCTATGATTTGACAAGAGGGAAATATCCCCTAATATATGAATCAAAGTACAATTACGATTGGGGCATAGATTACATGTCACATCTCAGTTCTGAGTTTCTATCTGTTTTTGCAAAACCTAACATTGATGTTAGCAAGCTATTGAACAATATCCCTATTTTTCTAGTAGAGTCATCAATGGCGAATGAGTATATTGCTGTGCCATATTGTCAATGCTCTGTTCGTGTGCCTGAAGATAAATCATACTCATTGATTAATGATTTCGACATTGACGATTGGGCTAATTCAAAAGAAGGTGACAAAGATGACCCAAGAGAAAGAACACCTAAGGGTTTTGCCATCACAGACTTGCTTGGAGTATATATCTACCTCGGTGAACACAACCCCATTCCCAGACGGATATTTATCTGGATGGATAAGATTGCTGATTATGCGAATAATAACACAAATACTCAAGGCAAAACAACAGGAAATGCCCAGAATCTATTCGATTTAGTATTGTATCACGAGATGGCTCATGCCTTGATGGATGTCGAGTTGTATGGTGTTCATCCAGCACCATACTTCTCTTACGCCAACGACTATCCCTATCGATTTATCGAAGAAGCATACGCTAATGGCATTGCCTTGACAATTCTCTTGGATAATCGTCCTCATCCTCTGTTTTCCACACAAAAAAAGTTCATTGAGAATTTTGTGAAGAATCAGGGTGAGGGCTATTCTGAGGGCTGGGAGATATATGAGTTAGTTGTTGATGAAACTGACATTAATCTTGACCAATGGATGGGGCTCAAGGTCCTATTCAATTATGAATTAGCTCTCGTTCTAAGAGACTGGTGGGAAGGTAGAGAATTTGATGACCTATGGTTTTATGAAGTTGTTGGACGAAATGGAAGGATTGCTGTTAGAGACCACCGTAGGAAATGGGGTATCATAGAATTACCAAGTCAGAAACTGATTACCGGATTCAAGAAGTATGACTCATTTTGGTCATTTGATGAGAATGGACTATGTATGGTTCGGTTGGATCAAAGACATGGTTATTTATACGGATTCGTCAATGAACAGGGTGAGGAGCAAATACCTGTAGAATATGACTATTTGTATAGTTTTGAGAATGGTATCACTATTGCAAAGAAAAATGGATGCTATGGTGCTATTGATATGAACAATCAAATTGTTATCCCATTCAATCTGCCTTACGAGGATGTGCGAGAATTCAGAAATGGCAGAGCTGCTGTTAAGGATGCTGCAGGCAAATGGGGTGTGATAGATACGACGGGTAAAGAAATTGTTCCATGCACAAGTGATAAAATAATATCGTAACTTAACTTAGTAGTTTAACCCATTTCTGACACAGAAACTCCTTTTTAGCAAAAAAAGTTGCCACGTTTTTTGAATTTTTCTCGAATCGTAACCATATTATAGACACGTTGAACCGATAAAAGGGAAAAATTATGGAAACAAAGAACAACATTATCTATTTTGAGTGCGACGAGGAGTTTGAGGATTTCTGCTTGGCACCTTACGGGGTTATCGTGTATCCTGAGAATGGCAGCTCTCCCTATTGGACGGGAGTATATTCCGACCTATACAAGGATGCTATCAACGAAGGAAAAAAGTTTGTCATCAAAGACGAGGATTCCACGGTGTTCAAACACAAATGCGTCACGAAGCGGGTTCCTATCCAAGGCACTGGTCGCAAAGCGCTGGTGCAGATGCCTGTAAAGAACCTGGAGCAATACTTTGAAGGTTTCTAAAGCAGCTGCGTGCATGGAAATCGTTGGTATCATCGTCCTCCTAATCATTGCCTTTATAGTCCTCGGCCTTCTTGGTTGGGGACTAAAAGTCTTGGAGTTGGTATTTGAATTCCTTTGGGAGGGTTGTGCCAACAGCATTGGCTGCCTCTTCTGGACTGGCTTCATCATACTTCTTCTCTTATCAATGGCTATGTGAAATGTTAAAAGATTATAAAAGTCGGGGCGGTTTTTGAATTTTTGGCCATATGCAACCATATTATATAAGTGAAAAACGAAAAGTTAAAAGTTAAAAATAAGAATTACTATATTCTGAAAACAATGAGAAGAAGACCAGTACACTATGTGATTAGAAACCTCGCCGGTATTGAGCTCACGCCAGAAGCGCAAGCCGCGCACTCCATTTCGTATCATCTATATTGTCAGAGAATAAACGACCAATCCCATGACCACTTTAGAAACTGTTATATTCATCTTGGGCTGGAGCGCCATGATTGCCATTTTCGATTACCTTGAGAGTGAATAACCCATTAAAACAAAGAACAATGATAATAACTGATTTTGATGAATTCATGCAAAAGATTGGCAGAGAGGAGATGTTGTCTGCCGAAGAGGAACAGCAACTTCTCAAAGCCGTAAAGGAAAAAGGACCGGACTGCCATGAATTGGAGAAACTGGTAATGTGCAATCTGAGATTTGTTGTCAGTTTAGCGAGACAATACCTGAACCCAGGTTTAGATATAAGAGAACTGATTCCCATCGGAGCAGAAGGACTGAAAGAGGCAGCACAGACCTACGACCTAAACAGCGACATCCCATTCATCAGACATGCTGTACCTGTAATGCGAAAGTACTTAGCAGAAGCCACGTCAAAGAAGGATTGAAAGCGTGTGTGACTATATATGAATGAATAATAGAAAAAACATAACTATATGGACGCAAGAATAGAGAAGCTGAGCCAGATGCTCGACAGACATTTTCATCATTGGACAGAAAACTTCACAGACGAGGAAACGGGCGAAGAGGTGTCTTTAGAACGCAGAGAAATCAATAATGCTGAACTCTCCGATGATGAGAAGCGCAGGATAGACGAATTAGTCGCTGATTCAGCGAACATCAGTACTGAAGATATTTGGGAGATATTTAGAATCACCGCTTGGTTCGATTACAGACCTTTCGACAGTTTGTATTTGGAACTGGTCAAGCGCGGACAAGTGGATATGGCTTCTAACATCAAAGACATGTCCATTCTGCAGGAATTGTGCGACAAAGGTAATCAGTATGCGGCTTGGGAACTATACGAGAAGTATCGCTACGGCGAAGAGGAATACGGCTATTTCATCAATAAGCCTCTCGCAAAGAAGTATCACGATAGGGCCCAGGAGTTAGGCTTTAATGCTGATAATTACGAAGAGTGGGACGATGAAGACCACCCTGGTGAGCCATATCCCAGAACCTTCGAATATGTTCTCACAGGCTCAGCCGACTCTCTAAACGGCGTACAGAACCTCATCAAGCGCCTCTGTGAGCGCTTCGGAATTCCTGAGAATGAAGAAGACGGATTGGGAATGTACGTGCCGCAACGTGTGTTGATGAAAGTGCTCGTAGGTAGCGACACAGAATACTATCGCGGCAATGTCCTGCATCTGGATCGTGAAGCTCCAGAGCGCCTCGTCATCACCACAGAAGCAGACAAGGATGAACCTTTGCTCTATGCCCTCCGCCAATGCTTCGAAAACCTGACGGTGGAGATGAAGGAAATGGAGTGGTAAAGTTTGATTAATAATCATCTATTATAATGAGTTTCAACGACGAACAAAAGTTGTTCGCCGATTCGGCTTGGATGCTGTTCAACAACAAAGAATGCATCCTTGCCGACCCACAAATTGCCAACATTCGCGCTGGCATGCAGAATTGTTTGGCGTATGCTGGTTCGGAAGCTTTCAAAGGAGCTACCATAGGAGCATATCTAGAATTTTGGAACGATAAATTAGGTCAGCGGACGGATGAAAATGGTGTTCCGTACCTGGTGATTAGTGTTGCAGGCAGTCCTTTGTCGGGAGCAAATAAGTGTCGAATCGTAAAGCAAACAGGAGAAATTGAAGAGGTCTTCTTAGATTGCTTTCCTGCAACTTGGCACGCATTTTTGCGGATATGTCGCCGGTATGAACATGTGGCATACGATGGCGACAGCAGACTCGCCTTATTCGTGCCATTCAGGAAGGAAAGGTTAAGTTCGACGTTGTAAAGTAACAAATATAGAACCAGTCGTGGAAAGTTTAGAGTAAGCGAGAGCAGAGTGAAGCTCGCTTCGACTTTGCCGAGCATAAGGAACTTCGACTAAAGGTCAAAGTTTCATCTGAAACCGGAGGCTGGCAGGCATCCTTCTAATCCTGTAGTAGAAAGGTCTTGGGATGCTTTTTTTGTTTTGCCATGAAAAAGTTGCCCTGATTGCGTATTCCGGTGATACCCGTTCACCAATTCCGGTGATATCCGTTCACTCGGTTGGTAATCTTCAGTATCGGTGGCAAAGTTAATATTTTTTTCTTAAACTCTCACCTTTTAGCTCAAATCTTTTTGATTTATGCACGA
>JAILRU010000030.1 GCA_024697945.1 Bacteroidaceae bacterium | reverse complement strand
TTTATTGGGGTTAAAACTTGATTACTAAGAAAGGTGGCAGCTTTCCTATTAAAAAGGGGGGGTACCTTTTCTATTAAGAAAGGAGGCAACTTTCTTATTAAGAGAGTTGGCACCTCTTTCCTTAAGAGAGTTGACCCCTTTTGCCTTAAGAGAGTTGGCACCTTTCTTATTAAGATAGTTTTTACCCCCTTCATATTGGGGCGGAGGACGGCCCTTTACTCTATGCAGATGACTCTTCATACATCCAAGGTTAAGTAGGTTAAACAATTGCTTTTCTATATCAAACTCGACCGCAAAGATAGTTGGTTTTATACATTCCCTCATAATTTTTTAAAGCTATTTAAGAAGCCTTCAATAAATTTATTTAAATACCCTATCCCCATGTCTTTCAATATGTAAAACTCCCCGCCGAAGTGTTAAGAACAGCTAATATAATCACGCCTAATCAATAATCTTTAATCCTTAAACCTTTTTTTCTCAATCAGCTTTGCAGATATTGAGAAAAAAACCTATCTTTGCTGCGGAATTGGAGCCAAAGTGCTCTTTTCCAAATTATACTGCTCAGTCTCTACCGAATTAGGACCTCGCACGAGACAGAAGAGCAAATCTAATCATCGTTGAAGCTGTGCTTTAGGCGCAGTCTTCGCCATAGATGACTAGAGGCAGTCCTAAGCCTTGGTAGAGAGTATGGTGGGTCTGCGCTTTCTTTATGGATTGTCGATGGCTCAAGTAAAAAAAGGATGAAGAAGATGACGCTAACTTAAATAAAAAAGAAATGAATTCAGATGAAAACGACTGGAAAGTAGGTGACATAGATGGGTTCCCTTGGACATCAACCATCATCAAAAAGAGTGGCTCGACAACCTACAAGCACTACTATAATTCACGCTTCATTTGTATCCGTGAGGCAGGCGATGGGCAGAGTGGCATCCTCGTGAAGGTGCTCGGCAAGACATCTCCGCATGACATCATGTTGGTAGGCGGCGAACCGTTTTGCAAGGATGAGAGGGACGACCTCCTGACGAACAAAGTCTATTCCAGTTTCCGCTTCCCCACACTTCAGCAACTGACAGAGGCACTCGCCGTCATCCGTGAGAACCCGAGCCTGATGTCCGTCTTCGATGAAACATCAATGCATTTCGACACAGAGTCCTCTTTCTGGGTACGCGAGACGAGCCGCAAACTCCTTATCCGTAAGAAGCCACAATTCTACGATGCCAGCACTGGCACCCTGTGCGTCAGTCAGGACGATACCCCGCACTACCGCCTGTCGATGCTCTACTTCCAGAACGGGAGACTCATGCTGAAATAACCTGAACGAACCATCCTAAAACAACTTCGGGAGGCTCTGCTGCAATCGCCAGCGGGACCTCCCGAAGTTCTGTCTATACATTATTATATATTACAGCCCCTCTATTTCCTCAGCGGTCAAGCCAGTGTATCGGGAAATCTGTTTGATAGGGAGTCCGTCTTTCTTCATCCGCTGGGCAGTCTGTACCATGTTCTTGTGGACGGTTTATGTTCATAGGTCCTTATTCTATGAACTTATGTTCGTAGCCTGAGTCAGATATCAATTGTCTTACCTAAATGGTATTTGATTTGGTTCACTAAACTTATCTCGATGGTTTTGGCTGGTTCTATGCCGATGGCATGCTCCAGCACATCATAGTTGGCATAGACTGACTGAGAAATGCTAACTGCTAACTTCCCGTCGTGGACAAGCCATAACGATTTTCCCTCCTCCAGGGTATGGGGGTTATTGGTTATGACTCCCAAAGCATAATCAAAGTAGTCCAACGCATAATACTCCACTTTCCAGGGACATAGCATGCTCCGCACTTCGAGATGTCCGCGCCAAATGGTGAACCGTTTGCACTCATAAAATGCATACAGAAGGAGAGGGAGAAACACAAGCTCGTATATCAGGAACAGGATAGAGAATCTCGTTTCGACCTGCCCGTGCTCAAAATAGTTGCTGACGGGGATACCGACACCGAACAATACGATAAGGAGCGCGGCGAAGACTCCTGCGAGATGACTCTTTTTAAATACCGAATCTACGGCGCGACTGGCATCAACTCCCCATTCCTTCAGACCGACCACCGAGAGTGCTTCCTTCAGCTCTGCATAGTTCTCATAGAATCTTGATGAGAGTGTAATGGTCCGCCGTCCCTGACTCAGCAAATGGAATACCTCTGAGTTCCATTTCTGCTCGACAATATAGGAGTCGAACTCTGCCAGTCGATAGAAACGTTTCAGGAATGGCAGGCAGGCACGCTTCACCTCCACCTGTTGGTTGATGACCGTTATCACCTTCAGACGGTAAGCCCATATACACAGGGCAATGAAAAGTACAGCACTCGTCATCACAATGGTAACGAAGACTTCCCATCTGGAGCCAAGCGAAAAAGTCATCAACCCCAAAGACGCTGTCAAGAACAATACTAGCTCATGCCAAAGGCCTTTGGGGTTGAATCGGGATGTGAGAGCCATTAGTTCGGCTTATCGCTTGTCGTACATGTCCTCGTAGTACTTCTGGTAGTCGCCACTGGTGACGTTGTCCATCCAGGCCTGGTTGTCGAGGTACCACTTGACGGTCTTCTCGATGCCTTCCTCGAACTGGAGGGAGGGTTCCCAGCCAAGCTCTTTCTGGAGTTTGGTGGAGTCGATGGCATAGCGGGCGTCGTGACCCAGACGGTCGGTGACGTAGGTGATGAGGTCGATGTCTGCTCCCTCGGGACGTCCCAAAAGGCGGTCAACAGTCTTGATGACGGTCTTGATGATGTCGATGTTCTTCCACTCGTTGAAACCACCGATGTTGTAGGTCTCGTTGATGGTGCCGTGATGGAAGATGGTATCGATGGCACGTGCATGGTCCTCGACGAAGAGCCAGTCGCGCACGTTCTCGCCCTTGCCATAGACGGGGAGGGGCTTGCGGTGGCGGATGTTGTTGATGAAGAGGGGTATCAACTTCTCGGGGAACTGGTAGGGTCCGTAGTTGTTGGAGCAGTTGGTGACGATGGTGGGCATGCCGTAGGTGTCGTGGAAGGCACGCACGAAGTGGTCGCTGGATGCCTTGGAGGCTGAATACGGGCTGTGGGGGTTGTACTTGGTGGTCTCGTAGAAGAAGTCCTTGCCGTATGCCAGGTGGTGCTCACCAGATGATGCCTTGGTGGTGAAGGGCGGCTCGATACCTTCGGGATTGGTCATTTCGAGGGCCCCATAAACTTCGTCGGTAGAGATGTGGTAGAAGCGCTTGCCTTCGTATTTCTCGGGCAGGCTCTCCCAATAGAGCTTGGCGGCCTGGAGGAGGGTAAGTGTGCCCATGACGTTGGTGCGGGCGAAGGTGAAGGGGTCCTTGATGGAGCGGTCCACGTGGCTCTCTGCAGCCAGATGGATGATACCGTCCACCTTCTCGTCCTGCATGAGCTGGTAGAAAGCATCGAAGTCGCAGATGTCCATCTTCACGAACTTGTAGTTAGGTTTGTCCTCGATGTCCTTGAGGTTGGCAAGGTTGCCGGCATAGGTCAGCTTGTCGAGGTTGATGATTTTGTAATCGTGGTACTTGTTCACGAAAAGGCGAACGACATGGCTGCCGATGAATCCGGCTCCGCCAGTAATAACGAGGTTACGCTTCATATATAACAATTATGAATTAAGAATTATGAATTGTGAATTGAAATGGGCTGTCAAACTCTTTGAGGCAGGGATGGCGGGTGTCTTTCTCGCTCAGGAGTACTTTGTCTTTGGGAATGCGCCAGTCGATGCCGAGACTCTCGTCCAGGATGGAGATGCCTCCGTCGGCCTCGGGATGGTAGAACTCGTCGCACTTATACTGGAAGATGGCTGTCTCGCTCAGCACTGCAAAGCCATGAGCGAAGCCTTTGGGTACTAAGAACTGCAGGTGATTGTCCTCGGTCAGCTCGACTGCCACGTGCTGTCCGTATGTGGGGGAACCCTTGCGGATATCAACGACGACATCCAGTACGGCTCCCTTCACGCAGCGTAGCAACTTGCTCTGGGTGAAAGGAGGACGCTGGAAGTGCAGGCCGCGCATGACGCCATAGGACGACATGCTCTCGTTGTCCTGCACGAAGTTAATGGGACCGACTTTCTGCTCGAACTCCCGCTGGGAAAAGGATTCGAAGAAATATCCACGGGCATCCTTGAATACCCTTGGCTCTATAATAAGTACGCCTTCTATGGCGGTTTTGATTACATCCATCGAATGAATTTACTATTTGACTATTTACGATTTACTATTTATTTCGTATGGAATTGAAAGGTAGTTGTCCCCTTTTAACTTCTCTTTAACTTCTTTTTAACTTCCCTTCTATTCCCTTTATGTTTGCAATGCACTTTTCGAGCGAATCGACCCAATAGGGCACTTCTACGCCGAATGTTTCGCGGATGAGGCGCTTGTCCAATACGGAATAGGCGGGACGCTTCACGGGACTTGGGAACTCCGTCGAGTAACAGGGCTGTATGTCGCAGTCTGTGTGACCGGCTATGCGAGCTATCATCTTTGTGAAGTCGTACCAGGAGCAGACGCCTTCGTTCGAAAAGTGATAGATGCCACAAACAGGCTTCGAAAGGATGACTTGAATGGCCTTTGCCAAATCGAGGGCGTAGGTGGGGGTTCCCACTTGGTCGAAGACGACTTTCAGTTGGGGCTTTGTGGCTGTCAAGTTCAGCATGGTCTTCAAGAAATTCTTTCCAAACTCGCTGTAGAGCCAAGCTGTGCGGATGATGACGTAGCCACCAGACCCCTCGAAATCTCCCCTTAAAGGGGAGACTTCCTGCCCTGAATCCTTTTCGCCTGGATTCTCCCCCTTCACGGGGGAGTTAGAGAGGGTCTTTATTACCCGTTCTTCCCCCATGAGCTTTGTCTCACCATAGACTCCTGTCGGAGTGCCTTTCTGGTCTTCCTTGCAGGGGGTGTTATATGGGTCGCCGCCAAATACGTAGTCTGTACTGATATGGATGAGCAATCCATTCACTTCCTTCATGGCCTTGGCAAGATTCTCTGGGGCTATGGTATTGAGTTTTTCGACTATTGTACGCTTCTCGGGGTCTTCGGCTGCATCAACGTTGGTCCATGCTGCACAATTCACGATGGCTTGCACCTCATGCTCCTTGACCATAGCACGGACGGAGGACAGGTCAGTGATGTCCAGATAGACAGTCTCCATGCCCTCCATCTGGTTGATGTCCGTGAAGATATATCTGTCTGCCGAGCTTTTTGCAACGATTCGCATCTCGTTGCCCAACTGCCCGTTGGCTCCTGTGACAAGTATGTTCATTCCTAGGGTCGCGTGTTATTTGTGCACAAAGGTACGAAGAAAAGTTGAAAAGTTAAAAGGTTTAAGAGTTGAAAAGGTGAAAAGTTTGTGAGTTTGTTAGTTTATGTGTCAGAAAGGGAACTATCCGACCAATTCACGAGATAGACTTGTTCTGTGGCACGGGTAATGGCGGTATAGAGCCAACGGAAGTAGTCGGGTGTGAGCATCTCTTCGGTGATGTATCCCTGGTCGATATAGACGTGCTCCCATTGTCCGCCCTGTGCTTTGTGGCAGGTGACAGCGTAGGCGTATTTGATTTGCAGGGCATTGTAGTAGATGTCCTGACGCAGGCGTTTCATGCGGTCGCGTTTGTTGGTCAGTTCGGGATAGTCCTCCCATACGGCATTGAAGAGTGCATCTTGCTGCTGGCGAGTCAGGGCAGGCGCTTCGCTCTGCAGCGTGTCGAGCAGGACGGTCACGTCCAGTTCCTTGTTGTCGTAGTCGGGGAACTGCAATGTGGCATCGGCAAAGCGGAAGCCGTAGAATGAGCGTTCGTTGCGGAGCCGGCGGACAACAGCCACATCACCGTTTGCGATAAATGTCATTGTAGATTCGACTCCTTCATTCTTGGATTTTGAATTTTGGATTTTGAATTCTTGCTCCGTCCAATAGTAGTTGTTCTTTGCTACCATTATGAGGTCGCCGCTGGAAAGCTCTTCTTCATAATCGAGGATGCGGCTCCGGATGCCGTTGTTGAAGATGTTGGCACGTTTGTTGCTACGTGTCACCACGATGGTGCCGTCGGTGCCATAATTGCGGTAGCTGTCGTTGAGCGTCTCGATGAGCTCGTCACCAGGAAGCACATGCACATCGGGGAAGCTCCTGCCTCGAAGTTTCGGGAAGGCTGACATCTCGTCGTTCTGTATGAGTTGGCGTAGCATGGTCGCGTTCCACAGGATGCCCGACTCCTCGAGCTGTCGTACTACATGTGTCAGGCAGAGTTCCGTCACCTCCATGCCGTAGCCCTCCAGCATGAGTCGGTTCAGGGCTGGGCTTTCCTCCTCGCCGACGGGTGGCAGCTGTGCCGTGTCACCTACAAGCAGGAGGCGGCAACCCTCGCAGGAATAGACGTACTGCATGAGGTCATCGAGCAGACGGCCAGTACCGAAGATAGTACTGCCCCCGCTCTCGTTTGCAATCATGGATGCCTCGTCCACGACGAAGAGCGTGTCCTGCTGCAAGTTGACATTGTTTTGGAAGACATCCATGTCGGTGAGCGATTTCTGCCGATATATCTTCCGATGTATGGTATAGGCTGGCGCTCCTGCATAGGAGGACAGAACTTTGGCGGCTCGTCCCGTTGGTGCGAGCAGCATGAAACGCTGTTGAAGCTGCTGCAAGGTGCGTACCAACGCAGCTATGAGCGACGTCTTTCCTGTGCCGGCATAGCCCTTGAGCAGGAAAACTGAATCCCGTTCGCGTGAAAGCAGAAAGTCGGAGAGCAGGAAGATGGCTTTTTCCTGTTCTTTTGTCGGATTATGGGTGAAGTTCTCCCTAATAAGAGCCCCTAATTCTTCACTTATTGCCATTCTTTTATAAAAAAAACCGTGTTTTGTGGTTTATGTGAATAAATCTTTTTACTTTTGCGATGCGAAATTATAAAAAAAAATACAAATAACGTCATGAAAAAGGGAATAAATGTTATTTTAGGTATCTGTGTCGTCGGTTTGCTCTTCATCTGCTGGCGTAGTATTCGTGATACCGAGAACTTCGATGCAGAAGTTGCAGGTCGTGAGAATGTAGTGAAGGCTCGCCTTATGGAGATACGCAGTGCGGAGGAAGCCTACAAAGCTCAGCACGATGGTGTGTATTGCTCAGACTGGTCTGTGCTAATCGATTTCATCAAGAACGGCAAACTGCCTGTAGTCATGAAGCAGGGTGTGCTTACTGAAGAACAAATGAATCAGGGTCTGACCGAGAGTAAGGCAGCTGCCATCGTTAACAGCGGTGACCAGGCTGCTATCATTGCCAATGGCCTTCAGGAGTTCCGTCGCGACACCATTTGGGTTTCACTGAAAGACTCTCTTTATAACTACGAAGGCTTTGTGGCAGACTCCTTGCGCTACATCCCCTTCTCTGAGGGCGATACCTTCGAGATTATCGCTTGCCCCAACACAACACGTTCGGGCAGCATCATTCAGGTGATGGAGTGCAATGCTCCAGATAGCAGCTTCCTCAAGGGAATGGGCAAGGCCGGCAAGCGTCTCATCTACAATCGTAATGAAGAGGCCAACGCCAAGGGTGCTTATCCTGGCTTGAAGATAGGAGATGCCGGCAACAATTGGAACAACAATGCTGGCAACTGGGAGTAATTCACTTACTGGCTATAGACTATCCATCCGACATGATTCGGATGGATTTTCTTTTTCTGTAGGCAGCACTCTCGACGGTTCGGTTGTACAGACAGACCGTTTCCCTGTTTCTGGGACGTCAGCTGCCGAAGATGTCCTGCGGCAGGCTTTGCTGAAACCCTATCTGATGGACTATCGGTTCCAGAGTGTGGAACTTGTCAGCGACACTCAGACCACCATCGTCCCGTTAGAGCATTTCAGTAAGAGCGACATGCTGGCCTTCTACCGACTCTGCTTCCCTGGGCAGCAGGTCAGTGTGGCAGACATGCAGTATCAGATACTCTCTGCGCTCGAGGCCGTCATGATTTTCCGTCTTGGACAGAATATCCTACGCATTGTGCAAGAGTACTATCCTGATGTGAAGGTGTGCTGCACCGATGCTCAACAGTTGGAGCATTTTGCATCCTTGCAAGAGAAACGTCTCGCTCCAGCCGATGCTGAACAGCGTGATGCATACGTATGCTTCGATGAAAAGCGCTTCTTCGTTGCTGTATTCCTCCGTAGCAAGCTACAATATGCCAGCTCACAGGCTGCGGACAACGACAGTGACCGTATCTTCCTGTTGCTTGGTATCTGGAAGGCACTTGACATGCGTGCCCAGCGCGATGCCTGCCACCTGGAAGGCGCATCGGATAAATTGCAAAAGACAATAGGGGAGTATATTCTTAATGTTGACTGAAGTTGTCCTTTAACTTCCCAGTGAGCGAAGCGAGCGATAACTTCTTTAACTTCCAATATAATTATGAATTATGAATTGGGAATTATGAATTGTGAATTGTGAACCATGAGAATCATCACTGGCAAATACAAAGGCAGGCATTTCGAAATACCACGCAGTTTCTCGGCACGTCCCACGACGGACTTTGCTAAGGAAAACCTGTTTAATGTCCTGCAGGGCTACATTGACTTTAGTGAGGAGCCGACAGCCCTTGACCTTTTCTCTGGCACGGGCAGTATTACGTTGGAGCTTGTCAGTCGTGGTTGCGGACGTGTTGTCAGCGTTGAGCTTGACACCCGCCATTACCGTCTCATCTGTCAGTTCCTCGACAAGTTGCAGGACACGGCAGCTATGCCCATTCGCGCTGATGTGTTTCAATATCTTGCAAAGTGTCGCGAGCAGTTCGACTTTATCTTTGCCGACCCGCCATACACTTTGCCGCAGATACCTGAACTGCCCGATATCGTCTTGAGTCGCAATCTGCTCAAGGAGGATGGTCTCTTTGTTCTGGAACACGGAAAGAGCAACGACTTCTCCCAGCATCCGCGCTTCTTGGAGCATCGTAGCTACGGGAGTGTCAACTTCTCATTCTTTAGATAATGAAAAAAAAACAAGGACCCACAATTCTGTGAGCCCTTGTTTCTTTAAAGACAGGTGTCTTATTAGAGTTTCGGACCAGCAGCAACGAGGGCCTTGCCTGCATTGTTGGTAGTGTACTTGCCGAAGTTCTTGATGAAGCGGCTTGCCAAATCCTTAGCCTTCTCTTCCCAGATGCTGGCCTCTGCGTAGGTGTCGCGAGGATCAAGAATAGCGGGATTGACGTTGGGCAGAGCTGTGGGCACCTCGAAGTCGAAGAATGGAATCTTCTTGGTGGGAGCCTTCAGGATGCTGCCGTCCAGGATAGCGTCGATGATACCACGTGTGTCGGGGATAGAGATACGCTTGCCTGTGCCGTTCCAACCTGTGTTGACGAGGTAAGCCTTCGCACCGCTCTTCTCCATCTTCTTTACCAACTCCTCAGCATACTTTGTGGGATGCAGCTCCAGGAATGCCTGGCCGAAGCAAGCAGAGAATGTAGGAGTGGGCTCAGTGATACCACGCTCTGTACCTGCCAGCTTTGCTGTGAAACCAGAGAGGAAGTAGTACTTCGTCTGCTCGGGGGTCAGGATGCTGACGGGAGGCAGTACGCCGAATGCGTCGGCACTGAGGAAGATGACGTTCTTGGCATCAGGACCAGCGCTCTTGCCGTTCACCTTCTTCACAATCTTCTCGATGTGCTCGATAGGATAGCTGACGCGGGTGTTCTCTGTGACGCTCTTGTCTGCGAAGTCAATCTTGCCGTCCTTGTCAACGGTTACGTTCTCGAGGAGAGCGTTGCGCTTGATGGCACCGTAGATGTCGGGCTCGTTCTCCTTGCTCAGGTTGATAACCTTAGCGTAGCAACCGCCTTCGAGGTTGAAGACGCCCTCGTCGTCCCATCCGTGCTCGTCGTCACCAATGAGGAGGCGCTTCGGGTCGGTGGAGAGAGTGGTCTTACCTGTGCCGCTGAGACCGAAGAAGATAGCGGTGTTCTTGCCCTGCATGTCGGTATTGGCGGAGCAGTGCATGCTGGCGATACCCTGGAGGGGCAGGTAGTAGTTCTGCATGGAGAACATACCCTTCTTCATCTCACCGCCGTACCAGGTGTTGATGATGACCTGCTGACGAGCCTTGGTATTGAAGGCTACGCATGTGTCGGAGTTCAGACCAAGCTCCTTGTAGTTCTCAACCTTAGCCTTGCTGGCGTTGAAAATGACGAAGTTGGGCTTGAACTCTGCCAGCTCCTGTGCTGTGGGCTGGATGAACATGTTCTTGATGAAGTGAGCCTGCCAAGCAACCTCTACGATGAAACGGACAGCCAGACGTGTAGCCTCGTTGGCACCGCAGAAAGCATCAACTACGTACAGCTTCTTATTGCAGAGTTCCTTGATAGCGATGTCCTTAACCTTTGCCCATACCTCTTCGCTCATGGGATGGTTGTCGTTCTTGTAAGCCTCGGAGGTCCACCACACGTTGTTGTGGCTCTCGTCGTTATCCACGATATATTTGTCCTTGGGAGAGCGACCTGTGAAGACGCCAGTCATCACGTTTACTGCGCCAAGTTCTGTCTCCTGACCAACCTCATAACCTGTGAGTGTGGGATCGATTTCAGCCTTGTAGAGCTCCTCGTAAGAGGGATTGTGGTCAATCACGGTGCTACCGGTGATGCCATACTGTTCCAAATTTACTGTTGCCATTTGTTGTTGTAATTTATGATGTTTAAAATAGTTCTCTGTTCTTAAACGGGTGCAAAGATAAGAAAAATACTTCATAGTTCATAGCTTCACAGTTCATAGTTTCTCTTTTTACAGGCTTTTGCAAAGCTAACTTTGCATTTATAAGATAAAAAATCGTAACTTTGCGGACAAGAAAATGGTAAATGGTAAATGATTAAATAGTAAATGTGAGATGAAGATAGTAAATATGAGCGAGACGCCGAGCGTCATTAATCAGTATGTGAGTGAACTCCGAGATGTCAACACCCAACAGGACCGTATGCGTTTCCGCAGAAATCTGGAGCGCATAGGGGGAATGATGGCGTTCGAGATAAGCAAAAGCCTCAGTTATAAGGAAACAACGGTGCAGACACCTTTGGCTCCTTGCAAGTGCCAATGTCTGGCCGACGACATTGTGCTGGCCACCATCTTCCGTGCTGGTCTGCCGTTCCACCAAGGCTTTCTCAATGTTTTCGACCATGCCGAGAATGCCTTTGTGAGTGCTTTCCGTTATTATAAAGATAAGGAGTGTCGCGAGGTTGGCGTGCATGTGGAGTATATGGCATCGCCCGATTTGAAGGGCAAGACGCTCATCATTGTTGACCCTATGCTGGCGAAAGGCTACAGTTTGGAGCTTGCTTTGCTTGCCTTACTCAAAAACGGCCAGCCTCGTCGCATCATTTTGGCGAGCGTCATTGCTGCCCAGGAAGGAGTTGACCACATCGTGAAGTGCTTTGGCGAGCACGAGGAAGTGGAGCTATGGTGTGCTGCCATCGACCCCGTTCTCAACGACCACAGTTACATCGTCCCAGGCCTAGGCGATGCAGGCGACCTCGCATTCGGGGAGAAGCTCTGAGACTTAATTCATAATTCTCAATTCATAATTCATAATTTAATTCCAACCGAGCCTTTGTTTGCAAAGATTCATGGAAACAAAATAATTGTGAATAGTGAATTATGAATTGTGAATTTTATCGAATCAGCTCCTTTATCAGATTCTCCGCTTTTCCCCATTTCTCGATGACGAAGAGCATGTAACGGACATCCACACCGATGCAGCGCTGCAAGTTGTCATCGAAGGAAATGTCGCCGGACATGGCTTCCCAGTTGCCGTCGAATGCCAAGCCGAGCAGTTCGCCCTTGCCGTTGAACATCGGTGAACCTGAGTTGCCACCTGTGATGTCATTGTTGGAGAGGAAGCACAGATGCATGTCGCCTGTCGTCTTGTCGGCATATCGTCCCCAGTTGCCCTCCTTCATCAGGGCCACGATGTCATCCTCTAGTTTGTAGTCCTCTATCTCGCCCTGCTTGGCTGCTTTGTCGAGCAGGCTTTGAGCATTGGTATAGTACTGGTAGTGCTGGCCGTTTGCCGTGTAGTCTTGGATGAAACCGTATGAGAGGCGCATCGTGAAGTTCGCGTCGCTGTAGTGTGGCGTCTCCTGGTCCATTTCGAGCAGAGCCTGAGTCAGCATGTGCTCATTGAAATTAATAATGGTAGAGGCATAGCGGCTGCGTCCACCTATCTCCTGCATCTTAGTTGGGATGCCCTGAGCATAGAGCAAGCCTGGGTCTGTGTCGCGAAGGGTACTGTCGGCAAGCACCTTCTCCACAGCCGAGAGGTCCGTGCAGATGGTCTTGGCGAAGACATCATGGGCGTAGGCTGCCTCGTCGCCGCCATAGAGACTGTCGATGACGTTATAGCAGTCGGGCCAGTATTGCCGGTCAGTCACTTGTTCGCGGAAGTTCTTCAGCAGGTCAGCCATCGTCGCTTCGTCCAGCTTTGCATCATAGTCCTTGAAGAAGGCCTCCATGCGGCTGCGCACCTGGGCTGCCTCGGTGCTGTCGGCATCCTGTGGCATCGAGTTGAGCATGTTGGCAACGCGATAGAGCTCGATACCGCGCAGGAATGTCTCGCGGAAAAAGCCCATTGCATAGACCCCGTTGCGTCGATAACCGTATGCATCCTCCAACTTTTCGAACATCTCACCGAAGCGGTCATTGAGGTCTTTCCGGCTGCCGTACCACCCGCGAATCTTATTCTCCAACTGCTGCTTCTGCTTGATGACGTCGAGGTCGGCAATGGCCTTGTTCATGCCGATGCTGTTCTTCCAGTAGTTGCTGCTGCTGGCCCATTTGCTGGCGTACTTGATGCCCACGGCGCGGTCTGCATCCATGAAGCGCTTCCACACCTCCTGCTTTTTGCCGCGAACCTGTATGGTACTGATGTTGCTGGCATTCACGCGCTCGTCGATGCCCCACGAACTCAGGTAGCGGCTTGTGCTGCCAGGATAACCTACTGTCATGCAGAAGTCCCCGTTCTTGTAGCCGTCCATGGCGATGCGGGCATAGTTGTCAAGGTGCAGGGGCACGTTCTCCTCGCTGTAGTCGGCAGGCTCTCCGTTCTGGTCGGCATAGATGCGGAAGACGCTGAAGTCGCAGGTCTGACGCGGCCACATCCAGTTGTCGGTATCGCCGCCGAACTTGCCCATCGTCTCCGTGGCAGTGAAGACGAGCCTCACGTCACGATAGACCTTGTAGTAGCTCACGTAGTAGGCATTCTTCTCGTAGTAGGCCCTGACCAGGCAGTCGAGCCCTGGGTTGGCTTTATGCAGTTCCCTTTCCACGGCACCCATGATGCTGTCGATGTATTGCTTGTCAAGCTCCTCGGTCGGTTCTCCTGGGTGAGCCTTATAGACCTCGTTGAGGGCTCGCATGATGCGGCCCGTGCATTCCTCTGTGCGCTGCAGAAACTTCACGAAGAGCCCCTCAGCCGGGCGCTCCTCCTTGCGCGAGCGGGCCACGAAGCCGTTCGTCAGGATGTCGTCCTCTGGAGTCGAGAGACTTTGGATGGCACCATAGCCACAATGGTGGTTGGTGAATACCAAGCCGTCCGGACTCACCACGACCCCAGTGCAGAAGTCGCTGAAATCCACCACGCAGTCCTTAAGGCTGGCGTGCGTAGTACTGTAGAGTTGGTCTGGAGTGAGTTGCAGGCCGAGGCTTTGCATCGCACTGGCAGTCTTATCATCGATTTTGTTCAGCATCCACATGCCCTCATCAGCACGTATGAATAATGCACCCGCGCACAAAACAGCGCAAAAGATAATCCTTTTCATTTTATTTAGTCGTTTACCGTTTATCTTTTCATTTTTCATTTATCATTTAGGGCGTAGCCCGCTCATTTTTTTCTTCTTCTCGCCCATCCTTCCTCGGCGAAGTCGGGAATCTCGCCTTTCAACTCAAACTTCTTCCTCTTCTTCGTCGGCTCGTCAGGGTGGAGGAACTTCATCCAGTCCTCCTTCTTGTATTTGCGCCCCCGTGGCTCAGTATAGCCGCGCTCCTCGCGGGAAGGTTTCTGCTTCTGTGCCGCAAGTTTCTGCGGTTGTGCCGCAAGCTTCTTTGGTTGTGCCGCAAACTTTTCCTTGCGGTTCTTCCCTTCCTCTTCAGGGGAGGGGGCTGCCACATCAACCACCACGCTCCTTCCCTTCACAGTCACGCCGTGCTTCAGGCCTTTCAGGACGCGGTCCTGGTCCTCCTTCTTCACCTCGATGAACGAGAAGTTCTTCATCAGGTCGATGCGGCCCACAGCCACCTTGTCGCCTGGCACGTTCTTGTTGAGCATGCCGATAATCTCGCTGGCATACATGCCGTCTATCTTGCCCACGTTGAGGAAAAGCCGGACGTAGCCCTCTTCGGGAGTACGTTTCTTGTCCTTCCTTGAGCGCGATGACTTTTCCCCTTCTTGGGGGGATGAGAAGGAGGTTTCTACTGCATAGTATCTCAGGAACCTTCCGAACTCGCGCGAGAGCACGCGGCGAATGAGGTCGTCCTTGTCGAACCACTCCCAGCGCTTGCGCACCTCGTCCATGAAGGGCGCAATCTCCTCTTCATCGACCACCACGCGCTCGATGTCGTCGATGACGTGGTAGAGCTGCTTGGTGCAGATGTCGCGCGGTTCTGGCAGGGTGCCTTGTTCGAAGGACTTCTGAATCTCCTTCTCCACCGACTTTATCTTGCTCTTCTCGCGCATGCTGATGATGCAGATGCTCGTACCCTTCTTGCCAGCACGACCCGTACGGCCAGAGCGGTGCGTGTAGTTCTCCACGTCGTCCGGCATACCGTAGTTGATGACGTGCGTCAGGTCGTCCACGTCCAGGCCGCGGGCTGCCACGTCTGTAGCCACGAGGAGCTGAATCCTGTGGTGACGGAACTTCTGCATCGTCAGGTCGCGCTGCTGTTGCGAGAGGTCGCCGTGCAGGGCATCAGCATTGTAGCCGTCGCGAATCAGATTGTCCGCCACCTCCTGCGTCTCCATACGCGTTCGGCAGAAGATGATGGCATAGATGCGGGGGTAGTAATCGACCACACGTTTCAAGGCGAGGTACTTGTCGCGCGCGTGTACCATATAGTATATGTGGTTCACGTTCTCGGCACCCTCGTTGCGGCTACCTATTTGAATCTGCTTGGCATCCTTCAGGTAGTTCTGGGCGATGCGTTCAATCTCCTTGCTCATCGTGGCGCTGAAGAGCAGCGTATGGTGTTCGCTTGGAATGCCCTCCAGGATGCTGTCCAGGTCTTCCTGAAAGCCCATCGAGAGCATCTCGTCAGCCTCGTCGAGGACCACATACCGTACTTGCGACAGGTCAGCCACGCCACGCTTCATCAAGTCCATCAACCGGCCAGGCGTAGCCACGATGATATCCACCCCGTGCTTCAGGGCACGAATCTGCGGCTCGATGTTCGCACCCCCATAGACAGCCAAAATACGCACCTCCGGCAGGTACTTGCTGAAGCCTTCCATATCGTCCGCAATCTGCAGACAGAGCTCCCTCGTCGGGCTGAGGATGACGACGTCAGGCATAGGGTTAATGGGCATAGTGGGCTGGATAGACCCATCCTCCCCATTAAGCCCATTAACCCTATTCAGCAATTGCAGTAGCGGCAACCCGTAGGCAGCCGTCTTGCCAGTGCCCGTCTGAGCCAGGGCCACAAGGTCAGTATCGGAATTCAGCAGGTGCGGAATGACCTCTTCCTGCACGGGCATCGGGTGTTCATAACCCAGTTCTTCAATGGCTTGCAGCAGCGGCTGCACAAGCCCAAGTTCGGTAAAGTCTTTCATTTCGGCTGCAAAGGTACGAAAAATAGTTCATAGTTCATAGTCCATAGTCCATATTTTTCTTTTCCTTAACCGCGCACCGTGGCACAAAAGGGAATTTTAGATAGCTTAGATTTTAACTGCAACAACTGCAACAAGCGTGTCAACCAAATCAGGAAAAGACAGCGATTGGGAAAATAAGACACAACGACATTGCCGAACCTACTGCGCGTGCGATTTGCAAGCAGCTTGGCATTCCTCCTGTGAAGTTCAATTAACTCAAATGTAATGAGGCTTGAATGGCAGGCCCCTGCCAAACCACATTGCTTTCTCCCTAAAAAAATTTTTCGATTTTAATGTCACAATGTCATACTTATTGATTTACATTGAATTATGGTGTGACATTGTGACATTAAATTTCGAAAATCGCCCAAAAACACGCAAAAACCGCCTAAAAAAGATGCAATAATTGCCCAAAAAGCCTCCCAAATCGCTATATTTTCTTCAAAAAGTCATAGGAAACGAGTGCATAATTGCATTGTTTGTGAGATTTTCAAAGGCACATACGTAAGATTCCCACGAAGGGAATAAAAGATTCCCACGTTGGGAACAAATAATTCCCCCCGTGGGAATAAAATAAAGACTTAAGGAACTTTAATACAGGACCTTTTTCTTATCTTTTATATAAACTCCCTTTGGCAATTTTGAATTTTGAATTTTGATATTTGAATTATTTATTTGCCGTCCTTGGAGGTCATACCATTTTTCATTTTTCATTTCATCATTTTGAATTTTGAATTTTGAATTTCTTCAATTCCAGTTCCGTGGTCTTTCAGCACGATTTCCAGCTTATCCTTCGGGCTTCTTGCTCCGCCTGGGTTGATGGGGTCATCCCAGCTTACTATCAGATAGGCTCGCAGGGCGCCGATGAGGAAAGTTTCCTTTCCCGTTTCCGCAGAGATGGTAATGCCGCAGTCTGGCGTCGTGTCGATGAGGTCGATATAGTAGGACTCAACCCTATCCCCTCCCGTAAGGGCGGGAAGTTCCTCGCGGTGGTACGAACCGATGAAGGAAATGCCCTCTATGGAGGCGACATCTTGGGTCAGTCCCTCCAAGTTCAAAGTGCTTGGGTCGATGGTGAAGTCCTCATTCGGCACAATAATATAAGGTACACGCGCCTGGGGCTGTAGTTCCTGCTCGAAAATTATCTTTCCGTCCTCAACCCTGTCCAGTCTATAGTACTTCCCCTTGCTTGCATCAGGCACCGTCGGCAGGATAATCGTCGCCATCAGGTCTTTGGTGAAAGTGACAGGGTCATTATATTGTGCCGATGAACCCTTACATTCCAGAGTTACATATTCCTGTCCTGACATTCCCACTTTGTAAGTACCTGCCTTGAAGCCCGGAATTAGGACATCAATCTTAGCAATATGATTACCTTTTATCATGTTCAGTCCTGTCACCTGATGGATAGATATATCTATATGTCCACCTGTGATGCTTGCAGCGGCGAAACTGGGATAAAGGTTCAAAGGATAGTATCCCTGAATCCGAAGACTGTCCTCGATGAAAGAATAGGATAGTGGTGAATCTGGGAGGTCTTCTAATGTCATGTCCTCAGCTTCCTCATCTTTGATTTCATCGAAAGGTTGCAGCTTAAAATATTCATCATAAACGCCCTGTCCCACGAAATAATCTGGGTTCGCAGCCGCCCACAGATTCGTAAACATTGAATCTTCCACATCCTGAAAATACTTTAGCGTCTTAACAACATAATTAGGAAGAAAGCCCCATTGCAATGAGCCAATCCCTTCTTCCCATGTATCTTCCTGTGTACCATCTTCTGAAATTAGCAGAATTCTCTTACGCTTTGAATCTTCTGATTTTGTGATTTCTTTGACCAAAAAGCGCTCACCTGCTCCATTAACGAAGATGTCACCCGTTTTCAGACCAAAGTCCAAAATAAGCCATTCCTGTGTATCATTTTCTGTCTGACAATATACCTTGTCACCATCTTGTCGGATGAGCAGGACATCTGTGCAGGTTGGTTCACCAGGATACTTTTCATCAATAAATACCATTTCATGTATGCCATCTTGCAACGCAGACAATTCAACGACATCAATGAACAAATTTGAATACTTTCTGCCTTCTATTTCTTCTTTTTCCTTTATGCTGTAGTAGAGCACAGCCTTTTTTGTTCCTTGTGAAGAACGGACATAAGAACATCCAAATAAAAGGCTCTCCGCCTCTGCTAACAAGTCTTCTAAAGTGGGAGAACTATCTTGTGCTATTGCCACAATATTTCCAAACTC
>JAILRU010000026.1 GCA_024697945.1 Bacteroidaceae bacterium | reverse complement strand
ATGTCATGCGCAAAGAAGCCGGAGACCTCTACGTCAACTTCCCCCTCAACCAAAGTGAGTTGTTGCCTGATTTCCGAGACAACGCTGCTATGCTGGAAAAGATTCTTGCCATCACCCAAATGATACAGGATGACAGTCGTTGCCGGTTGCACAAAATCCAAATAATCGGTCTCGCTTCTATCGAAGGACCCAACCGGCACAATGAAGACCTCTCCGACCAACGTGCTATCGCCTTAAAAAACTACGTCAAGCAACATGTTCGCGGACTAAGCGAAAATAAATTCGAGTTGTATGGGGGAGGAGAAGCCTGGGCAGAATTCCGTGACCAAATCAACGATTTGCTTATCGACACGAAGCTGCAATCTAAACATCCGACTCTCACCCGCTTAGACCTACAGCGCATGATGGACATCATAGACAACGAAGGGAACTTGGATATTCGTGAACAGAAATTAAGAAGAATCAATGATGGCGAAACGTTTAAGTATCTGTTGAGTACCCTGTTGGCCGACCAACGTAACTCGGGTTACCTGCGCATCTACTATGACCGCGTCCCCGACAGTCGCGCCGACATCATCAACTATGCCCTGGAATTAATGACGGAAAAAGAGTTTGAAAATGCCTGCGAATTACTGCAAACAGTCAAGGACGATTCACGCTCATGGAATGCTCTTGGCATCAGTCTATACATGACGGGGCAGAAAGAGGAAGGCATCCATTATATCACCCTTGCAGCCGAACAAGGCAATGCCGACGCCATAAGAAACCTGAAGCAACTGAACAGCCACAAAGAGTGATAAAAACATAAAGACGCGTGTATCTTAAAAATTTAACGCAATTTTATTACTAGAATAAACATTTTTTTATTAACTTTGCACTCAAAATTAATTTGCAAAAAATGAAACATGCTTATTTAACGCTGTTTATTGCCGTGCTGAGTTTGGTTACCGGCACGAAAGTACTTGCTTACGACTGCGAGGTTAACGGCATCTATTACTACCGAATCTCGGCTACAGAGCTGGAAGTGGCCAATAAAGTATTCTCTGACCAGAATCGCACGGCTTATTCGGGCGCTGTCACCATTCCCAGCACCGTGACTTACAACGGCAAGACCTTCACGGTGGTTTCAATTGGCGATTATGCTTTCCGTGACTGCTCGGCACTGACCTCAGTAACCATTCCCAATACGGTCCGCGACATCAAGAGTTTTGCCTTCTATAATTGCACACAGATATCCAATATCAACTTGCCCAGCAGCATTGTTTCCATTGGCCCTGGTGCTTTTGAAGGATGCTCTGCCATCTCTGAAATGATGGTTCCTGCTGGTGTGCCTGCCATCGAACCAGAAACTTTCTATGGTTGCTCAGCGATGAAGACCGTTGTTCTGCCCAGTTCAATCTCATCAGTGGGCGCTGAAGCCTTTGCACGCTGTGCCTCGCTCATCAGCATCTACTGTCTTGCAGAGACGGCTCCCCAGTGCGAAGAAAATCCCTTCGACAAGGTTGACCGCACATGGTGCACACTCTACGTAACCAAGGGCGTTCCCAGTTACAAGAGCGACGCCATCTGGAGCGAGTTCTTCACCGAAGAGATTGATGCCAGCAACATTCCCCTTATCGGTGTCGCAGAGAAGTAAGAGATAAGAAAACATTATAAGAGGTCGTGTCAAAAGTAACTGGCACGACCTTTTTTGTCTTTACAAATAAACTTTCATTTTAAGGGCGCATTTTTAGGCTGCGATCCTATACCTGCGATTATTCGGTTCAAAAAGACCTGTATGGTACCTGTTTGGCTTGCATCGTCGTAATAAACGTGCGAAAACTCTCTCCATAAGCTCATTCCGGCCTTTTCGCATGAGTTTTCTCAGATTATGTGCCATGGCGAGTATGGCAAAGTCCATATAGACCTTGTCCTTCCCCTTATGACGAAAGCGCCTGTAATGCCAGTCGTATTTGATTTGTCCGAAAACGGCCTCCGGCTCTATAGGCCTGCGGCTTCTGTGCCTTATCCCTTCCTCCGATGTGAGCAACTCCCTTGCCCTTCGTTTGTGCCCGTTGAGATTGTGGTTCACCTCTATCGTCCTTTGTTCAGCCTTTGACTTGTAGCATTGCGACCTCAGCGGGCATCCGGTACATCGCTGTGCCCGGTACATGTGTGAGTAGGATGCAAAGCCGCTGTCAGAAACCTTCCTCGTGACTCCCGCCAGCGTCATGTGCTGGCCCATCGGACACACATAGTAATCCTCATCCTTGTTGTAATACAGGTTTTCCTGACGGAACGGGTCG
>JAILRU010000137.1 GCA_024697945.1 Bacteroidaceae bacterium | reverse complement strand
ATAATAAATCGTAATCACCCCCCAACCGAAGGAAAGATGAAAAATGAAAATATAAAATATAATTTTGTTATTTTGTTAGTTTCTCCCCTCCCTTCCCCCGCTCCCCCTGTTGTACAACGCAGACCCAGCACTTTGTCGATAATGGAGCCGATGTAACGCGAAAAAAGCTCTCTCACGTGAAATATTCCTCCAAAAGGAGTGATTTTCTCAGTTTTAATGCTTACCTTTGCCATGTCATTGAAGATTTTTGCTTGTCTTGAAACGCAGCACTAAGGTAAGTGAAAAATCCGACATGGCAAAATCCTGGGCAATTTTTTATTGCCCAGGGACTTATAAATATAGTTAAACTAAAATGCTGCGGAATTTAGGTATATAATATCTTCCATGAAAAAGATTGGACTCTTATTGCTATGCACTCTTCTGCCTCTTTTTCCTTTAGGCGCAAAGAAGAAAGTTCATGATCCTGAAATCCCTATTTTGGCTTGGTATAGTATTCCAGGCGGTAAGTTTGCTACTGAAGAGCATTATCAGGAATTGAAAGATTGTGGGTTCACTTATTCTTTTGCCCACATCTACAAGTACGAGGATGCCATCCAGGCATTGGATCTTTGTGCCAAGGTGGGATTGAAATCCATCTTCATGTGTCCTGAATTGGAGAAACAACCTGAGGTAATTGTGCGTAAGGTGATGCGTCATCCTGGATTGGGAGGATATTTCCTGCGCGATGAACCAGGCAATGATGCTATGGATGATATAGGCGAATGGGCTCGTCGTATCCAGAAAGTGGACTCGAAGCATCCATGCTACCTCAATCTGCTGCCTGTACACGGATTACCTGAAGGGACCTACGAGGATTATCTGCGTCTCCTCGACGAGAAAGTCCCTCTTCCTCAACTCTCGTATGATCATTATCCAGTGAATGTCAATGAGAAGGGCGAGGTATATCTCAATCCCTTATTCTATCAGAATTTGGAGATGGTTTCTGCAGAAGGGAAACGAGTTGGCAAACCTTTTTGGGCCTTTGCCTTGTCTACAGCTCATGGTCCTTATCCCATTCCCACCTTGGAACACTTGCGTCTGCAAATGTACAGCAATCTCGCGTATGGAGCCCAACTTCTTCAGTATTTCACTTATTGGAATCCAGGGACAGAGATTTGGAATTTCCATCAAGCTCCTGTTACACAAGAGGGTCTTCGAAGTACCGTTTACGATTTGGTTCGTGAGTTAAATCAGGAGATTCAGCGTCGTGCCTTCGTTTGGAAGGACTGCCAGATGGAATCAGTTTGTCACTTAGGAGAGAATATTCCCAAAGGAACGGCCCGTCTGACTACACTTCCTCAGCATTTCCGCCAATTGAGTGTAGAGAAAGGCACCATCCTGGTTTCTACTTTGGTGAATGGAGGCAAACACTATGTGCAGATTGTCAATACAAGTCCTGCTCATTATGCCCAATTCCAATTGCTTACAGATGACAGAGTCAGTCTTATTCGTCGTGATGCGACCACACAACCTGCCATCCTTTATGAGCCGCTTCACATTCTGGCTCCTGGTGACACAGAGATTTATACCTATTAAACCTTATTTTAGCGTGATTGCCCGGAAAAACTGTGTGATTTGACCTGATTGCTAAGTCAGTCAAGGACGATGATGACAATGCTATAGAAGTATGGTACGCCCGTGAACTCCAGGAGGTGCTTGGATATACGCGGTGGGAGAATTTCATTGGCGCTATAGGTCGTGCTATGGAATCCTGCAAAACGTTGGGAATCAATACTGATGATCATTTTCGTGAGGTCACGAAAATGATAGTTTTGGCCAAAGGCGCACAGCGTGGAGTGCATGACTTTATGCTCACCCGATATGCCTGCTATCTGATTGCTCAGAATGGCGACCCTAAGAAGGAGGATGCAGTTTGCTAAGGAATTGCCTGACCTCCAAATTGTGTCACCACTGGTGTCAAAATTGTCTTGCTATAGGGAAGATTGGGTGAAGACAGGTAAAAGTCGCCGTCCTCGTAGAGGTGAAAGAGTTTATGGATCAGAGAACCGTCCCATGGACATTTGAGATTTCATCAAGAGAGAGCTTTCTACGCTGCGAGATGATATTGTCAATAAATCGGATTTTTCTTGCATTTCCCATTTGTTCACAAAGCAGTTTTTTCCTGCAAATCATTTCGCGGTTCAAAAAGAAAGCTGTATCTTTGTGGCGTAAAAAAAAATTTATGTTGGAGGAATACTTGAATAAAATTATCAATGCAGATTGCATGGATGTGCTGAAAAAGCTTCCGAGCAACAGCATCGACGTGGTTGTTACCTCGCCGCCATATAATCTGAAAAACTCTACGGGCAATGGAATGAAGGACGGCAGGGGGGGCAAATGGGCCAACGCGGCACTCATTGAAGGCTACGAGAACTATGACGACTGTATGCCAAATGACGAATACGCCAAGTGGCAACACGAGGTGCTTTTGGAACTTGTTCGCGTCATCAAGGACGACGGGGCCATATTCTATAACCATAAATGGCGTGTTCAAGCCGGACTGATGCAAGACCGTAGGGACATTGTGTATGATGTCCCCCTCCGTCAGATTATTATTTGGAAACGTAAAGGAGGCATAAACTTTAATGCGGGTTATTTCCTTCCCACCTATGAGGTCATCTATCTAATTGCAAAAAAAGACTTCAAATTGGCTCCACACAGCAATTCCTATGGAGACGTATGGGAAATTATGCAAGAGCAGCGCAACGACCATCCCGCACCCTTCCCTGTTGAGCTGATAGACCGCATCATATCCTCGACGACAGGCCAAATTATTCTTGATCCCTTCATGGGCTCTGGCACAACGGCTGTCGTAGCAGCCGGACTTGGCCGCGATTTCATCGGCATCGAGAAATCTGCCAAATATTGTGAGGTAGCAATGGAAAGGCTCGAAAGAAATAAAAAAAATCCCGAAGTAGCCCCGTACCATCAGCCGATTCTATTCCCAGAGACAAAAATATCTGTTCCTAAACGTGAAAAAAGCACACAAGATGAGTACACTATTAAAGGCCTTTTCTAAAGAAGAATTAATAGAGAAGTTCTATGACATCTATTCAAAAGGCTGGATTAGAAATTACAGAGGGAACAACGACGGGGCCGTAGGTAACATCTTGGAGGATCTGCTTGAAATCCCCGAGAACAACCTCCCTATCCCAAATGCGGCCGAATGGGAATTGAAGGCACAGCGTGCTCAAACGACCTCTTTACTGACACTTTTTCACATGGAGCCGTCACCACGGGCAATGAAAATGGTTCCGAACGTGTTGTTGCTCAAGTATGGCTGGCCGTCTGCTGAAGCAGGCGGCAGATACCCTATAGATGAGAAGTCCTTCAGAGCAACACTTAACGCAAAATCATTTAGCGACAGAGGATTGAAAGTCGTTGTCAATGACGAACAGCGTCGGGTTGAAATCAAATTCGACTATACACAGACAGACGAGCGTCATTCTGAATGGGCAAAAAGTGTTGAGGAGAGAGTTGGACATCTGAATAACTTTGACGTTGCACCCTATTGGGGATTTGATGATTTATTCCATAAAGCAGGAGTCAAGCTACCCAACTGTTTTTATGTTCAGGCAGATGAGAAACGAGAAGCCATCAATAGGAGACAACAGAGCTATTTTCTTTATAATTACGTATTGAAGCTATCCCATTTTGACCTTGATTGCTTTATTGAAGCCATCCGGCAAGGAAAGCTCTACGTGGATTTCGATGCCCGCACCCATCATAATCACGGCACAAAGTTCAGAATAAATCCTTCGGACATTCCTTCCCTTTACAGGAATGTTGAAGTGGTGATGGACAAAAGAGAAAAGTAACAAAATTCATAAAAGGCCCATTTCTCCTCCTTTAAAAACATTGAAACCTTATGAAAAACTTTCGGTAGAAAGTTCGGAAGTGTAGGAGATTCGCTGTACCTTTGCAGATGTATAGAATAAAGCACTATGGCAACCTACGCGATATATAACTATCAGTTCGAAAAGATTGTAGAACACGCCAGTCAAGGAGAGTTTGAGGGTATGGGGTCGGTGGTGATGACTGCCGACGAGGCGTTCCCTCGCAAGCAGGATATCTTCGGCGAGATACTAAAGAGGGATTTTTTGAAGTCCACAGAGGTGGATGTGATTCATTTCAAAAGGGAACGCGGCCCCAAGGAGTATATACACCGCCATCTGATAGCCCCTACGGACGACATCGTTGTGATGCGCATTGCCAACAGGAAGACGCAGATCATCGTCGATTCGCAACTGAAGGAAACGCGTGTAGACGACTATCAGAACTGCATCGTGATTTTCGACAATCGTCCAGGCATTCAGCGCCTGCTGATAGAAAACAAGAAAAGGGCTTTCAGCGATGTGAAGCAACTGGCTGGGATTATGGAATATACGTTCAACGTGCTGCTCCGACGATACAGCTTGAAAATCCGTCTTGACCACCTGCAGGACAAGCGTGTGTTCTGGCAATATGCCAACGACAGGCGCTCCTTTCCGACGGGATTCCGCAGAATCGCAATCCGCATGCCCTATCCCAATTTGGAACGTCTGAAAAAAGAATATGACCACCTGTTCAACAGGGCCCGCAAGAGTTTTGACAGCGGCATAAACCTGGAACTCGTTGCCCCTGACGGGGGGGAAGTAAGGCTGAACGAGGACGACACCTATCAGGCAACCACCATCGAGTGGCTGACAGAGGACGCTGGGGCCGACTTGATTATGTACCCCAACATTGCGAAGCGGAGTCCCATCGTGGTAGGCGAGAAATCTTTTAGGGCGGTGACCATCAGCGACACAGTCATCAATGGTATGATAGAGGATTCTATAAACAGCACCCTCTTTGGCAGTTCCTCATTCGACGAAGTGAAACGAGCCACAAAAACGGGTATCGACCCTGATCAATGAATATCCTGACACCTGACGAACAGCGCACGCTGCATCAACGCTTCAAGCAAAACGACCTCTACCGCCAGTGGTCGCCCATCTTGTCAATGCTTCAACGTCAGTATGGTGAGGCAGACGCACAGACGCTCTGGCATCTGGCCGAACGGTTGACAGGTCGTTTGCGCAATGAGACTTCCTACAGGGAGCATGAGATAGCGCCCATTTACAGCGAGTTGCTGGCGGACGGATTAATGTTTGACAAAACCGTTCGAACGAATGAGCAAGCACAGCGTACGGCAACGACAGTGATGTGCATCTTGCTGACCATGCTGATGAATGCCGTCGAAAAGGGCCACGAAGGCGAGAGCTTCGCCAACGAACCGATGTGCATGGCCATCATGGACATCCTGTCAGGCGATGCCTATTTTCAATCGCTGATGGATCTGTTCTTCAGACGCAAAACGGGCTACGACGGCCTGCCGGTGGTCATCGCCCCTCACAACCCCATGATGGAGGAGACGTCCTACGAAAGTATGGACGAGGTCTCGAAGGAAGAAATCAAGCAAATGGTCAGGACAGTCATGGGGCATACGGAAGGGTTAAAGGGGCAGTTCAAAAAATACTGGGAGGCGTGGGAGCCGCTATGGCGCGACATTTGTGCCGACAACCAGTTCCTCCTGCTGCTGAAAAAAAATGACCCTCGAAAAAACGACTGGGGCATGAACCAGAAGATGGTGTGTAATGTCGTAGGGATGTTCAACGAAAAGACAAAGTTGTGCATACGAATTAGCAACTTGAACAATGACCTATGCAAAAAAAACATTCGCTCCTACATTTCCAATCATGCCGACTACGACGGTACAAATACTGCGTTTAACCGTGAACAACATGATAAAATCATGCAGATGATAGAAAAAAAGATTCTATCAGTTAAGGAGAACTGACAGATTTTCAACTGATAATTAGTTGATAGAAGATTGCTGAAGAATCGGCAATCTTCTTTTTTTAGCTCCCAGCGCAACCCCCTACTTTTGTCCCCGCAATCGGTTACATGCCGGATGCGGGGCTTTCTCTTCTGTGCCTTCAGGCGACGCAAATAGCTTGGTGGTAAAATGCCCCCAACCTCGGGTGTACCTTTGCAGCGGGTTAGATAGAATAGCTAAAAGAAAAGATGAGTCGGTTGAAGATGTTGAAAGATGCCCTTTGGTTCGGCGAGCTGCTGGCAGGCTCGCTGAACAAAGGGGGCATCACCAGAGGCGAACTGGCTCAACAATGGAGGACATCGGGACTGGAGGACGACGAACGCAGCTTCTCGCGCGACGTGTTCCGCAATATCCTTCAGGCGGCAGAGGAATACTACGACTGCTGCTTCATCTGCGACAGACGTACAAACCGCTGGATCGTGGACGGGAACACAGATGATGAACAGCGGTTCCTGGACAAGGTGAGCCTGCTGAAGGCTTTTTTCAACCGGTAGAGATTTTCATTATTATAAACCTTTTAAATAGTATCATTATGCAACAAAAAAAAATCAATGAGTCCGTGCTGGACTTGATGATGCTGGTCAATGACAAGTGGAAACGGCGCAAGCTGTTTAACCTATTCTCGTACCTCGAGGACGAATACTGCACTCTTCTGGCGAAGGAGCTGAAACACCTCCTGCTGACGGGACGCGACACCCTATGGCTCAAGAGCCGCCTGTTGATGCGCTTCTATTGCATCGCCAAGCGCGTGCTGGGATTACCTGCCGACGAGGCTGACTTCGACCTCAAGATGTACCACTGCTTCGAGCGTTTCAAGGATTCAATCGTTTGATTTATTAACCTTTAATTATTCAGTATCATGCAGATTCAAGCAACCGTGAAGACCATCGGCGCCCTGCGCGAGGGCGTCAGCAAGACAACCGGCAACCCCTACAAGGCACTCGACGTGCTCGTCGAATGGGCCGACGGGGAGTACTACCAGCGCCAGATGGCGATGGTGACAGGCGAGCACGCCTCGCAGTTCCTCGCCCTGGGCATCCGTGTGGGCGACGTCGTCGGCGCCGACATACAGCTCACCACCGACAGCTGGGGCAACCGCGTGTTCAACAAGGCCATACTACGGAACGTAGTTAAGAATTAAGAATTAAGAGTTAAGAAAAATTGTCCCGTACTCGGATTCTACGATTTTTCAGAACACGAAGAACTATCTTTTTTCACTACGAATTTTACGAATTATACGAATTATCCTTGCGGCGATGGTTTCGCACGCCGAATGACATGAGGATGCTTAATTTTGTGAAATTTTGTATGTAATTCTTGAATTATTTCTGCTTCGAAGAGGCACTCCAAAAAATTCGTGAAATTCGTGTAATTCGTAGTGAAAAAGTCGTAGTGAAAATCACAGAAATCATTATTTTACCTTTATCAATGTTTTGTATTATGAAGAATGACATTCGTTTGGAGTTAGGTAATGTCCGCCGCGCATCCGTTCGCGCTACGCAGGACGAGTTTGGTAACGAGGAGCTCATCGTGCGGCTCTACAACGAGACGGATCGCCATAAGCCGGCACCGGTGTTCTCGACGACCCACGGCACGCTGAGGCGCTACAAGTCGAAGTGGATTGCAGAGTTCCAGTTCGCGCCCGGCATGCACCCCGAGGCAATTGCCGACTGCCTGGAGGAGGAAGCCAGCGACATGGCGGACTGGCTGGCGTTCGACTATGTTGATAACAAGCATACTGTGGCGTAAGCTATGGCAACGTTCGACTTCTTCCGTAACGTCCGTTCCACAGGTGTGATCTGCACGCGTACCCTCTTTGAGGGTGCCGTGCAGGCACCTGCCCTGCGGAAACTCTTGCAGCAGATTGCTGCCGAGCCGGACGACGAGCGCCGCGCCGAACTGAAGAAGCGTCTGCCGGTGGTGACATGGCAGGCGCATTTCCCCAGCGGACGACGCAAGAACGCCGATGCCCAGCCCTCGGGGCTCTTCATGGTGGACATCGACCATGTGGACGCCCCCCGCACGCTCTACGAGGAGCGAGTGAAACCCCATCTGGAGGACCTGCGCATCCTTGCCGTGCACCTGACGCCCTCAACGCGCGGGCTGCGCATCGTGGCGGTCTGTGACCCTGCCCTGACTGACATCGCTGCCAACCAGCAGCACGTGGCTGACGTCCTCGGCGTGGAGATAGACGCCGTGTGCAAGGACTTGGCACGCAGATCGTTCCTCGTCAGCATGGAGTATTTTTACTATCTGGATGAAGCCATCTGGGAAGCCTCACCCCAACCCTCCCCTAAAGGGAAGGGAGGAGAAGCCTCACCCCAGCCCTCCCCTAAAGGGAAGGGAGCAGCGAGCGCAGCCGAACCCTCACCCAAGCCCTCCGCAACAGGGACCGAGACCGGAACAGCAGCGAGGAGGGAAAGAGCGTAG
>JAILRU010000132.1 GCA_024697945.1 Bacteroidaceae bacterium | reverse complement strand
AGCGGGATTTACCATTTCGTGCCCAATAACAAGGGATATTTTGCTCCGCTTCTGAAAGAATGCACGCTGATATGTGAGTAGTAGAAACCCTTTTGATGATGCCACTTTAAAGAGTGAAGTAAACGACTTGTAAACAGACATAAACCATCATGTTGACTTTTGTTCTCGGCCGTCATTCGCTGTGACTTAGTAGGTGGCGGCCTTTTTATTTGTGACCAGAAATCCCGGATAAGACGACTTTTGGGGCAAAGCTCGAATGTAATTTAAGATTGTGATTCGATAAGAAATGCGCCTCATTCAGACCTTTTGGACGGCAGGTCAGGACCCGCTTCGCCACTCCTTCGGATGGCCGGCAGCGGAGTACAACCTCATGTCGTGGGCAATGAGCTGCATCAGCCTGCGTGAGCACTACGGCGATGTGGTGCTCTACACAGACTCGCCCGGCAAGCACCTGCTCATCGACACGCTTCACCTGCCCTATACCGAGGTCTGCACGGTGCTGGATGACTTCAACTGCCTGCCCCGCCACTGGGCACTCTCCAAGATAAAGACCTACTCCATGCAGACGGAGCCCTTCATACACGTTGACGGGGATGTGTTCATCACCGAGCCGCTTCCCGATAGAGTAATGGATGCCCCGCTTCTGGCCCAGAACCGGGAGATAGGCACCATCTACTACCGCCGCATGATGGACCGCATCTTGGAACACCCGTCCATCCGGCTACCCGACTATATCGACAATGGACTGAAAGAAGAGTCGGTCGCCTCCTATAACATGGGCTTCTTCGGCGGTACGGACCTGGACTTCATCCACCGCTACTGCCGGGAGGTCTTCCGCTTCATGGAGGAGAACCGAATGAACGACCCCACGATAGTATTCTTTAATGATAATGGTAATTTAGGCATGATTTCACGTTCAACATCCTATGTACGTTCATTTTTCGTGAACAAAAAGTATTTCGTGAACAAAAAGTTTGGAGATATGAGAAATGTTCACTAAATTTGCAGCGTTCAAAATGAATGAACATGAACGATATAGTGAACAAGAAAGATGGTAGAAGAGGAAATTATCAATGATGTCATCTACAATCTGAAGCGATTGACGAGCATAGAAAACATTAGTTTTCAGGCTGTCATAGGGCAACAGTATGACTATGACCTGACAATCAACGGGATGACGTTTGCATGCGAAGTAAAGAAGCAGGTGAACAAGGCTAATTGCAACCTTGTTGTGCAGCAGTTGAGGAAGGTAAAAGAACAAACGGACAAACCTCTGATGGTGGCTGCAAGCCATTTTTCACCAGAGGTTTTCGTGGTTCTGCTTCAAGAAGGAATTAGTGTGGTAGAAAGTAGCGGCAATTGCAAGATAGTTGCAAGTCCGTTGTTTATCAGTATAAGCGGGCAAAAGAGTATGCTAACAAAAGAAGCCAAGGGAAAGGCCTTCAATGAAGCCGGACTGAGGTTGATTTTCTATTTCCTGCTTGATGACGGCAACATCAACAAACCCTACCGCCAGATTAACGAAGAAACGGGATTGTCACTGGGCAGCATCAAAAACGTGGTTGAGGAACTGGCAAACGGTCAGTACGTGATTACCACTTCGAAAGGACGTTTCCTGAAAAACAAGAAAGAACTACTTGACATTTGGCAGACCTACTATAACCAGACCCTAAAACCGAAATTGATGGTAAAGGAAATGGAGTTCGTAGATGTGGATTGCCGAAGAGACTGGGAGAGAATACCTCTACCTGATGGTGCTTGTTGGGGCGGTGAAGGAGGAGCCTATATGACAGATCATTATCTGATTCCAGAGCAGTTCGACATCTATACGGAAGTGCCGAGCGTCAAACTGATGATGACGAAAAAGATGCGATTTGAGGAGAATGGCAGTATCAGAATCTATCAAAAGTTCTGGAAAGGCTACGAAAATGAGAAGGTTGCCCCAAGGATCTTGATATATGCCGACCTGATGGGAAGTGGTAACAGCCGTTGCATAGAGGCTGCACAAAGACTGATTGAAAATGGAATATAGAATATCGAAGGAAGAACTGGGCAACGACTGGCTGTATAGCACACTCATTGCCTTGGATAAATGCATGGCTGCGCATGGCCTGCCGCTTTACGTGGTAGGAGCCAGAGCCAGGGATGTTGCAATGAAACTGATGAAGGACGATGAGCCTAAACGACGCACGGAAGACCTGGACGTGGCTATCGCCATTGAGAACTGGCAGGCTTTTGATGACATCTGCCAAACACTACAAGAGAATCATTTTAAGCGGCATGGAAATACCCAGAAGTTCTTTTATAAAGGAGAAAACGGTAATATAGATTTTGAGGTGGACATTGTTCCCTTTGGCGGAGTCGCCGTTGACGAGAAGATTGGCTGGCCACCAGAAGGAAGCCCTGTTATGTCGGTGAAATGCTTCCAAGACGTGATGAAGGAGGCAGTCACAGTGGTCGTTAATGACATAGTGAAAGTAAAGATGGCTCCCCTTTGCGGGCAGTTCCTAATCAAGTTGGACACGTGGAACGACCGCCATGCTGCAACAGACAAAGATGCGGAGGATATGCTTTTCATTCTGAAGAACTATCTCGACATCCAACTGCTTTATCAGGAGGATAGTGTGCCGCCTGATGTTGTGACCATAGAGGACGAAAGTACCGATACTATTATCTGGGGAGCACAGTGGTTGGCATTTGACATCAGCAAGCTACTCTCTACGGAGCATCTCCAGTTCTATGCCAACCTTATAGCCGAGGAAATGGGGAAGGAAGAAAAGAGTGAACTTGTTTACCACTTTATGAAGTATTACGATAACAAGGACGTAGATGACATCAGTAGTTACTATGACTCTTGTAGAAACATCTGGAGCGAGTTTGGCAAGATATTTACTAACGAACTGAAAGAGAGAAACGAAAAATGAAAGTAGAGACTTTTTCAATAGGCAGCAGACACTACGATAACGAGGATAGGCTTGTCGTCCAAGAATTGAGTGAATCAGGCATTGTCGCCGTACTTGCTGATGGTATGGGCGGTTTAAGTCTCGGTGATATGGCTGCGGATGTGGTGACAAAATCGATTGCAGATCACATCAAAAGCAATTATCAAGGTTCAGACGAGCAAAAAGTTCTGCATGAAGCCCTTGATTATGCCGATAAGGAATTGAGGAATGTCAGTATGACTAATAAAAGCAATATGGGTGCTGCTGTCGCTGTTGTAATAGTGCATGACCATCATCTGTATTGTACTTGGCAGGGGAACGTCAGAGTATATGTCCAGCACGATAACAAACTGAGTCTTATTACTGAAGATCATATAGCCCACATTGGCTATGGCAGGTCTGCATTAACCAGATGCATTAAAGGGGCAGGGTTGCGTGACGAAGTACCTTTTGTCAGTCATGAATTGATCAATGATGATGCAGTTATCCTCTGTACGGATGGACTATATAATGTTGCGGAAAGTTATATGCTCAATTTTTCGGTTGATGAGATAAAGGCAAAAATAGAATCACCTGAAGATGATGCGTCGCTCATAAAGATATACGAAACAGACATAGCCCATCATGTTGCTTTTGTTCAGGGCCGTCATCCGCTGTAATCCCAGTAGGTGGCGGCCTTTTTGGGGATTAAAATTAGTCACACAGATAACACAGAGGCTATCGCTGTTTATATATAATATATGTGTTCGATGCCAAAGATTATTGCCATAGTGGCTCATTCTCCCATCCACGTGGGAAACCCATCATGGAAGTTTGCACACTTGGATATTTTGCAAGAAGAGATTTGAAGTTCTGAACAAACGCGTTCTGGAGATTAATGCTGTTGAGCCAGTATGCAATACAGCAAAACTGGGGATAAAGACGGTCGTTGGGGAAATTAAAATTGCTTATCCACCGCTGACGCATCCGTGAAGTTATCTTTGGACGCACAGCAAAGTGAGCGTTCCAGAGTCTTGCATGGTGGGCACAATAGTTGCGGACAATAGTGAGACTTTCCAGCCAGCTGCGAAGATACTCATGCTGTGGCATGTCGAAGTCGCGGGCCACACGTTTCATCAAATCAAAGTCGTTCATGTTCTTGTACAGCTTTGACAGTGTGCCGAAAGATGCGACTTCGAGCGTTTTCCATGACGGCGGGAACTCTGGCGAGTCATACTTCCGGAAATGCTCCTGAATGAATTCATCATGGCATCGTGTCAGCTCCATACGCAGCGATTCCAGATTCTTGTTGAAGTGATATTCATTTGCTGCAAGCGAAGCATCCATGAACCAGAAAGGGCCATAGGTCATGGCAAAGTGCTGGTTAATCTTCGTTCTTGATGCAATCTCAATGTGTTGCAGCGCATTGAATACAAGTGAGCGGAGTTCGGAATCGAAAGTGTACAACGACAAGACGGTTGTGAAATTACTGCCGCTGCGAAAGCGATGTATGCGGCTGTTCTCTTCCATGACACGCCAATAACTGGCAAGACGAAAGTAACTGATATGATTGAGAATACGCAAAGCCGCATTCTCATCTTCAAAGATAAGCCCTCGCTGTTTCAGTATGTTTATCTGCTCGGCGAGGGTGATAGGCTGTTTGGTATATTCCATATATAAAAGAAACGTCCCACCCTGGTCCGCTGGTCTTGCGACGAGAAGCGTGGTGGGATTTGTTGATGCAAAGGTACGACTTTTTCTTGGAATGACCAAATTTTTTGAGAGAAAAATGCCTGATATAGTCAAGAAACTCTCTTTTACTTTCTGTACATGCACGAAACCAGTTCTCCATCGTGCTATGTCGCAATGTCATGACCTCATTTAAGTTTATGGCTGCCGAATAATTATATGAAACAATGATCTTGAATAATTTTCAAATAGATTTTTTGATGATTTTGTGTGAAGCGACCACTTTTTGCCAAAAGATCTATAATGTCAAAAAAACGGAAGGTGTGCAAAAACAGGTCAGAATAGGGCGTAAACGCTCCCTGCTTAGAGAAATATTTTTTTCTGGGCAGGGAAAAATTTTTTCCTGGGCAGGGAGAAA
>JAILRU010000076.1 GCA_024697945.1 Bacteroidaceae bacterium | reverse complement strand
TCAGGGCTATCGACCTCATTGCCCTTACAACCGATGGTGTATTGGAACGAGCCAATGCCGTCCAGCTTCACCGAGCGTCCGAGCGACATGTACATGCCCATCACGCCAGGCAAAGCAGTCAGCACGGCACGCACGTCAGCCACCGAGGCCGTGCTCTCGGCGGCAATACGCTTCGACAATTCCTTCGTGGTAATCTGCTTACCCACAAGCACTGCGCGAGGAATGTATGATAACACGGGATTCTCTTTTGTTCCCCTGTTCAACTTGGTTTTTCTATAAAAAGCCATAGTTGTAATTTTTAAATGTTAATTTTATGTTAAAAAATAGGGTTTTTGAGGCGTTTGGAAAGGAACGGAACCTTTCAAAAAAGGAACGGAACCTTTCAAGAAAGGAACGGAACCTTTCACGAGAAGTCCAGGACCTTATTTTTCCCCTCAAATCATACAGGTGGAGGACGCTCCTTTTCTCCTTGCAGACACCTTTTCATTTGGCTGAGGATTTGGGTGGTTTGACAATTATTATTAACTCTCACGACCGCAAAGATAGTTGGTTTTATACATTCCCTCATAATTTTTTAAAGCTATTTAAGAAGCCTTCAATAATTTTATTTAAATACCCTATCCTCTTGTCTTTCAATATGTAAAACACCCCGCCGAAGTGTTAAGAACAGCTAATATAATCCCTCCTAATCATTAATCTTTAATCCTTAATCTGATATTTTCCCCTTCCTGCCTTGCAGAATCAGAAAGAAATCGTAACTTTGTGCCGAAATAGCAGAGCAAAATCTCAAACTACTATGAAGAACCACAAAAGAATCTTGCAATTAGGTACAATCCTATGCATACTCACCACATGCATCTGCTGTGAGAGTGGTCCAGAGGTCGGATTATATACATTTGATTCTATAACTGATGATGGAGACATATTGTTCAAGATTTACCGACCGGATAGTTCTTTTATAGATACCACTCATATTCAGGGAACTCCATTCTATGATGCAGGAACGCATAACCTTTGGTGTCTTGACTCCAGTGGGTTTAGGATGTCCCATGATGGTGACTCCACCGAAGAGTTTCAATACATATATCCACTATACGTACATCGGCCCTCAAACAGGACGGATACGCTTTATTTGCCATACTATAGGATAGCTAAATATTTGAATTTTGGTCACGTACATCGTGAGTTATTTTTGGATAAATGGATAATTTTGGAGTGTCGTCTTCCTGGTCGCATCCTCGGCTATTCGCACCTCTTCGACGAAGAATATAAAGATTGGCCATTAGACAATCTTATCGAGAGATTTTATACCTACGAAGGGCAGAGACTTATTTTCGAGAGCAAGGATTTCGACTTCTGGGTTATAAACCGCCTGACGACTGACCTGTACGGACCACTTACAGAAAAGGAACTTGTGACGCAACTGAAGAAATTGGAGATTCCGTTACCTGTCGAGTTGAAGAGTTCGTACTTCCCATACAAAAGGCATAGAGATAAGACTGGGAGCATCATCTCTTTTCCAGACTCTATGTACACACATTTCTTAATTTTTCGTTACTGGCCTCACGGGAAAGAAGTCAAGCCAAAGATGATTGGAGTGAAATAATAAATAAAACGTAACGTTGCACTTGCCATGAAAGGAGTACACATAATAATCATCTTGCTCGTATGGTCGCTCTCTGCCTCCAGTCAAGAGCTTTCTGACTCCGCTTATTGGGAGACAGAGATGGAGGACTCTGTCAGCTCGTTTGCCATCAAACCCATAAAACGTCCTAAGAAGTTACTGAAGCAAGTCATTGAGAAGATTATACTTGACGCACATCAGAAACCTAAAACAAATAGATATCAAATAGAGGCAACTTTCGGTGAAGGATCGCCCTCCTCATTTGCTGTCACTTGCAACTTCTCAGCAGAAGCCGGTTTCGGTCTTGAAAAATTGAAGTTGGAAAAGTTCCATTATGAAGGACCACTCAAGTTGACTCTTCGGGACACTATCTCAATAGAATAGTTCCTTCTCAATTGGGCTGCAGTGAATCCTGTCCGAATGCATAAAGAATACTTTTCATGGAATGAGATAAAGTCTTCGAATGATATATTGAAGAAAACGATTGAAGGACTTGATGAACATATAATAACAGCCTATAATATTAGCGATGCCTCAGGTAGAGCTGTGTACCGCATTAGTTTTGAACCAAAGAAGAGGAAATACTATGCTACTGAGATTACTGGCACTGCATACTTTGATAGCACCACTTTGCGGATGACGCAATTCAAAGGTGAAACACATGTTGGGTATGGCAGTCGTATACGCTATCAGATTGACTACGAAGAAAAAGGTAAGACACCTGTCGTGAAACAGATTAATATGATCGGAGCGAAGGATGATATGATAATGAAAGCTACCGTGCGTAGAAGTCCATAGTCATATTATAGGGCTTCTATTTCCTTCTGTCTGGACCAATGACCGAATGAAGCCTCATAGTTTGTCAGAAATTCCTTCAACTCGGGTTCATCGCTATTCAATGAAGCCACGTAACGGGCTTCCTCGTACATGTCATACCACGAATCAAGCGTGTCAAGGCTTATCTCGTCCATGATTCGACGGATGAATTCCTGCTTCTTCAGTGCCAATGCCAGGGCGTAATCTTTGTTGTCCATTGCTTATAATGTTTCGATGTTGTCGACATCGCTCAACGGGGTGTCCTCACCGCGAGCGAAAGAGCCGAAGAGCCATGCCTTCACGACGGGCTGCGTCTTGAAGTAGTCGGCAATGGCCTTGTTCATCATCTGTGTGCTCATAAGTGTTTCAGTTAGATCTATGCTGCAAAGGTACGACTTTTTCTCTTTTGCTCCAAGAAACTTGGGAAAAACTATCAGTTGGTATCAAATCTCCGTTGTCTCAACATCATCTGCTTCTCGGACGAAACGACAAGCGAAGAACCCGCCTTGGCACTAAAGTGTCCAAGAATACCTACTGGAGCGCAAGAAAGGCGCAATGTTAGTTAAAACATCTGGCTGATGCGGTGGATGGCATCGACGAGGGCGTCAATGTCTTCGCGTGTGTTGTAGAGGGCGAAGCTGGCGCGGCATGTTCCCTCAATGCCCAAGCGGTGCATAAGGGGTTCTGCACAATGGTGGCCTGTGCGGATAGCGATGCCGAGACGGTCGAGCAGGGTACCCATGTCAAGGTGGTGGATGGTCCCCACCAAGAAGCTGATGACGGCATCGTGATGGGTGATGTCCTTGGGACCGAAGATGTGCATGCCCTCTATCTCCATCATGCGCTGCATGGCGTATGTTGTCAGGTCGCGTTCGTGTGCTTCAATATATTCAAAACCTATGGAACGGATATAATCGAGTGCTCTTGCCAGACCTGTAGATGCTATATAGTCCGGCGTACCGGCCTCGAACTTGAAAGGCAACTCGCCAAATGTGGTATGCTCGAAGCTGACGTTCTTAATCATCTCGCCGCCACCCATGTATGGCGGAATGCGGTCGAGCCAATCCTCTTTTCCATAGAGCACGCCGATACCTGTCGGCCCATATATCTTGTGTCCGCTGAAAGCGAAGAAGTCGCAGTCGAGTTCCTGTACGTCGATGGGCATGTGGGGTGTGCTCTGTGCGCCATCGATGAGGACGGGAACGCCATGCTCGTGGGCAATGCGGATGATGTCGCGGACAGGATTGATGGTGCCAAGGACATTGCTGACGTGGGTAACACTGACGATGCGAGTACGCTCGTTGAAGAGCTTTTCGTACTCATCCATGTTGAGCAGGCCGTCGTCCGTAATGGGTATGACACGCAGGCGGATTCCCTGGCGAGCCTGTAGGAGTTGCCACGAGACGATGTTGCTGTGGTGCTCCATTTCGCTGAGAATGACCTCGTCGCCCTCCTTCATAAAGGCCCAGCCGAAGCAGGAGGCCACGAGGTTGATGCTCTCGGTGGTGCCGCGTGTGAAGACAATCTCGGCTGTACTGCGGGCATTCAGGAAGCGGCGAACCGTCTCGCGCGAAGCCTCATGAAGCTCTGTGGCCTGCTGCGAAAGGAAATGCACGCCGCGATGCACGTTGGCATTGACGTTGTAGTATTCCTCCGTCATTGCCTCCACGACTTGTCGCGGCTTCTGCGTTGTCGCAGCATTGTCGAGATAGACGAGAGGATACTTCCCGTAGAGGACCTTATCAAGAATGGGAAAGTCGTTTTTTACTTGCATAGTTTGCATCCTTCGCATTTGCTGAGTTCGCCCCTCAAGCGCTTATCCACCAGCACGTGCAGGCGGTCGCGGAGCGATTCAAGGGGAATGTTTTCGATGACTTCGGTGATAAAGGCGGCCTTTAGTAACAACCGGGCCTCCTTTTCGTCGATGCCGCGCTGCCGCATATAGAAGAGAGCTGCTTCGTCCATCTGCCCAACTGTGCTACCATGACTGCACTTTACGTCGTCAGCATAGATTTCAAGCATCGGCTGGGTGTACATCCGGGCTGAACGCGTGACACAGAGATTGGCATTCGTCTCCTGACTCACAGTCTTCTGTGCCCCCTCGCGCACCAACACCTTGCCGGCAAAAGCACCGACGGCGCTGTCGTCGAGGACGTACTTGTAGAGTTCGTTGCTTTGGCAATGGGGAACCTGATGGTCGATGAGCGTATTGTTATCGACACGCTGCATCTTGTCGGCAATGACGCAGCCGTTCGCTGTCACCTCGCTGCCTTCGCCTTGCAACCGGACATCGAGGCGGTTGCGCGTGTGGCCATTGAAGAGCGTCAGGCTGGTGTGGTGCAAATGGCTGTCGCGTCCTTGCTGGACGAAGACACTGTTGTAGCGTGTGCAGAGGAGGTGTGTCTCCTCTATCTCATAGAGGCTGAGATGCGAGCCGGAGCCCATCACGACCTCCACGACTTGATTGGTCAGGAAGCGGCTCTGGCTGGCAGCACGCTCCGTGATGATGACATCAGCCTCAGCCAGTTTGTCCATTACGATGAGAATGCGACGGCAGACCATTGTGTCCTGCTCGCCTTTCAGCAGATTGCTGATTTGTATGGGATGCTCCACACGCACGCCTCGCGGCACATGTACAACCAATGTATCCACACAGAGCATGGTGTTCAGTGCCACTATGCTGTCTGTCGTATCTGCTACATTATTATATAATACGCGCACGCGAGGCTCAGCATCTGCAATACGGAAACAATAGGGTGGCAATTGTCCGCCGAGCGGCGTGAGGGCAATACCATAGTTCGGCGAGAAGTCAGCCTCGACCTTCGCATAGCGGTAACGTTCCGCCTTCGGTGAAGGGAAACCCTGTGCGGAGAACGTCTGCAAGGCTGCTTCGCGCCCTGCATTCATCTCGGCACAACTACGGGCTGCTATCGTGTCGCGCACCTCGCTATAGAAGTCGATGTATTGATTCATTGTCCGTTCCTAATCCAGTCGAATCCGCGATTCTCTATCTCTGTAGCCAACTCTGGACCTGCCGTTTTCACGATGCGGCCGTCGATGAGCACATGCACAATGTCTGGCTTCAGGTAGTCAAGCAGGCGCTTATAATGCGTGATGACAATGGCGCTCGACTCCGGGCGGCGCAGTTTGTTGAAGCCCTCGGCCACAATGCGCAAAGCATCTACGTCGAGTCCACTGTCTGTCTCATCAAGGATGGTAAGCTTTGGCTCGAGCATTGCCATTTGGAAGATTTCGTTACGTTTCTTCTCGCCACCAGAAAAGCCCTCGTTTACGCTGCGACTGGTCAGTTTGCTGTCAAGTTCGACGATACTGCGCTTCTGACGCATGAGTTTGAGGAAGTCACCGGCCGGCATGGGTTCAAGCCCCTGATATTTGCGCTTGGCATTGAGAGCAGCACGCATAAAGTTGACCATCGAAACGCCCGGTATCTCGACAGGCTGTTGGAAACTAAGGAAAATGCCTTCGTGGGCTCGCTCTTCGGGCTTAAGAGAAAGCAGGTCCTTGCCATCCCAGGTAATGCTGCCCTCAGTCACTTCGTAGGCAGGATGTCCCACAATGACGTTGGAGAGGGTACTCTTTCCGGCACCGTTGAGTCCCATGATGGCATGCACCTCGCCGTCATTCACCGTCAGATTGATGCCTTTTAATATTTCTTTGCCGTTGATACAGGCATGTAAGTTATTTATCTGTAACATGAATCTCAATATTCAATTATCCTACCGCTCCTTCAAGGCTAACCCCAAGGAGTTTCTGCGCCTCTACGGCAAACTCCATAGGCAGTTTGTTGATGACCTCCTTAGCATAGCCGTTGACGATAAGCGAAACGGCCTCTTCTGTCGAGATACCGCGTTGATTGCAATAGAAGAGTTGGTCCTCGCTAATCTTACTGGTTGTTGCCTCGTGCTCCACGACTGCAGTATCGTTGTGCACATCCATATAGGGAAAAGTGTGCGCACCGCATTTACTACCGAGTAGCAGGGAGTCACAACTGCTATAGTTACGGGCTCCGTCGGCGGTGGATGTAACCTTGACCAAACCTCGGTAGGCATTCTGACTACGGCCTGCACTGATGCCCTTGCTGATGATAGTACTGCGGGTGTTCTTCCCGATGTGTATCATCTTGGTGCCAGTATCGGCTTGCTGATAATTGTTGGTCACCGCCACGCTGTAGAATTCAGCCTGACTGCCGTCGCCACTCAATATACAACTGGGGTATTTCCATGTGATAGCGCTACCCGTCTCGACCTGTGTCCAAGAGAGACGGCTGTCCCTGCCACGCAGATGACCTCGCTTGGTAACGAGGTTGAGGACACCACCTTTGCCTTCGCTGTCACCCGGATACCAGTTTTGCACAGTGCTGTACTTTACCTCTGCCCGTTCCTTCACCACGATTTCCACGATAGCTGCATGGAGTTGGTTCTCGTTGCGCATCGGAGCTGTGCAGCCCTCGAGATAACTGACGTAAGCATCGTCGTCGCAAACAATAAGTGTCCGCTCGAACTGACCTGTGCCGCGAGCATTGATGCGGAAATAGGTGCTGAGTTCCATTGGGCAGCGTACACCTTTAGGAATATAGACAAAGGAGCCGTCGCTGAAGACGGCAGAGTTGAGGGCAGCAAAGAAATTGTCCTTATACGGGACGACACTGCCCAGGTATTCGCGCACCAAGTCGGGATGTTCACGCACCGCCTCGCTGATAGAACAGAAGATGATGCCTTTCTCGCGTAGTTTCTCGCGGAAGGTCGTCTTGACGCTTACCGAATCCATCACGGCATCGACAGCTGTTCCTGCCAAAGCCATACGTTCTTCCAAAGGAATGCCGAGCTTATCGAAGGTCTTCATCAGTTCAGGGTCAATGCCTCCCTCTTTTCCCCCAAGGGGGGATGATGGTGCAGCGTAGTAGCTGATGTCCTGATAGTTAATCTCAGGTATTTTCAGATGTCCCCAAGTGGGCTGTTCCTGAGTGAGCCAATAGCGGAAGGCGTTCAGACGGAACTCAAGAAGCCAATCAGGTTCGCCTTTCTTTTGGGAGATGATGCGCACAACGTCCTCCGAAAGTCCCTTCTCAATGATGTCCGTCTGCACATCGGTGGTGAAGCCGTACTCATACTTCCTCTCCGCCACCTCACGTACGAAACTGTTCTTCTCACTCATTTACCATTCCTTTCTCACCTCCTGTGGGGGCAGGGTGCAGGCAGGGGGATGTTTTTAATACCTTGAAGACATACTCCGGTACGGCCTTAAGAGGGCGGCACAACTTCGACTTCTGCATCGTTTCTTTCTTAATCATATGTGTAGAAGAGAAGAACCAGATGAGTGCGCCCAAGACAAGGGCGTATTTTGCCAAACCGAAGATGCCTCCCAATAGTCGATTGAGCATCCCCATGACACACAATTTGTCCAGTAAAGACGTGAGCAGTTTACTCACCAACTCCGCCACAACAGGGACGATGATCCACAACAGAAAGAACGCCACCACCTTGCTGAGCATTGGTATTGACAAGAAACTGTCCAACATTTCTCCTACCCTCTGGTAGTAAAGACATGCTATGATAAAGCCTATCACGAAAGCCGCAAGCGAGATAATCTGCTTGACGGCTCCCGATATTAGTCCGATGATAAAACCAACGGACAGCAGAATGAGTAAAAGAATGTCCACTTACAGCGTTGCCTTGATTTCAATCTCCTGGAAGGTCTCTATCATATCGCCTTCGCGCAAGTCATTGTAGCCTACCAGCGAAATACCACACTCGAAGTTAGTGCTAACTTCCTTGACGTCGTCCTTGAAACGTTTGAGGGCATTGATAGCTCCGGTGAATACCACAATACCGTCGCGCACGACTCGTGCCTTGTTGGTACGGCTGACCTTGCCATCGACAACATAAGCACCAGCCACAGTACCTACCTTGGTGATGTGATATACCTGACGCACCTCGACCTGTGCCGTTACCTCCTCCTTGATTTCGGGGGAGAGCATGCCTTCCATAGCATCCTTCACTTCCTCGATTGCATCGTAGATGACACTATAGAGGCGGATATCAACATCCATTTGGTCTGCCAAACGGCGTGCTGCGACAGAGGGACGCACCTGGAAGCCGACTATGAAGCAGTTCTCAGCTGCAGCTGCCATGTTGACGTCGCTTTCGCTGATTTGACCAACGGCCTTATAGATGACGTTGACCTGAACTTTTTCTGTCGAGAGTTTGATAAGTGAGTCGCTGAGTGCCTCGATGGAACCGTCTACGTCACCCTTGACGATGAGGTTGAGTTCCTGAACACCACCCAGCGCAATGTTATGAGCCAACTCTTCCAGTCCGCGACGCTTCATGGTGCGCAAACCCTGTTCGCGAGCCAACTGTTCACGCTTGCTGGCAATCTCGCGAGCCTCTTGGTCGGAATCCATAACATGGAAAGTATCACCTGCCTGAGGTGCTCCGTTTAGGCCAAGAACTGTTGCAGCCTGTGAAGGTCCAATCTCCTGCACGCGCTGTCCGCGTTCATTGAGCATGGCCTTGACACGGCCGTAGTTCGTACCGGCAAGTATAATGTCACCCACATGCAGTGTACCGTTGCTGACGAGTACCGTAGCCACATAGCCACGACCCTTGTCCAAACTGGATTCGATAATGGAACCCGTTGCCTTGCGGTTGGGATTGGCCTTAAGGTCAAGCATCTCGGCCTCCAGAAGCACTTTCTCCAAGAGGTCTGCCACACCGGTACCTTTCTTGGCACTGATGTCCTGACTCTGGTACTTACCACCCCATTCCTCGACAAGGAAATTCATGTTGGCCAAGCCTTCCTTTATCTTGTCGGGATTGGCACCAGGCTTATCAATCTTGTTGATGGCAAAGACGATGGGCACATTGGCTGCTGTAGCATGCGCAATAGCCTCCTTTGTCTGTGGCATGATGTCGTCGTCGGCAGCCACAATGATGATGGCAATATCGGTAACTTGTGCACCACGGGCACGCATGGCTGTGAAAGCTTCATGGCCAGGCGTATCGAGGAACGTAACGTGACGTCCATCGTCAAGTGTAACATTGTAGGCACCGATATGCTGCGTGATACCGCCTGCCTCACCGGCAATGACGTTGGTCTGACGGATGTAATCGAGCAACGAGGTCTTACCGTGGTCCACATGACCCATGACGGTAACGATGGGAGCGCGTGGCACGAGGTCCGCTTCGTCGTCCTCTTCCTCGCTGACAGCAGCACTGACTTCTGCGCTGACATATTCTGTGGTAAATCCGAATTCTTCTGCAACGAGGTTAATGGTCTCGGCATCCATGCGTTGGTTGATGCTGACCATGATGCCGATGCTCATGCACGTGGCAATAATACTGGTGACAGGCACGTTCATCATAGTGGCAAGCTCGTTGGCGGTGACGAACTCGGTCAGCTTGAGAACCTTGCTCTCTGCTGCCTCGTTGGCCAGTTCCTCCTCCATGCCTTGACGGATGGCTTCGCGCTTCTCACGGCGATACTTGGCACCCTTGCCCATTTTACTGCCCTTGCTGGTGAGGCGAGCCAAAGTTTCGCGTACTTGCTTTGCAACCTCTTCGTCGCTTACCTCAGGCTGAATAGGAGTCTGCTTGGGATGGTTCTTCTGCTTCTTGTTCTTTCCGCCACCGTTGTTCTGATTCTGCGCTTGACCCGAACCATTGTTCTTCTGATTCTTGTTATTTTGGTTACTCTGGCCACCCTGCTGCTGATTTGCTACGGCATTGACGTCAACACGCTCCTTGCCAACGCGAAGGCGTTTCTTGCGTTCGCCTCCCTGACCGCTTTGACCATCCTGACCGTTGCGCTCTCGACGGCGCTCCTCGTGCGACTTCTTCTTCGGACGTGTGTTCTGGTTCAGGCTGCTCAGGTCAATCTTACCCTTGATTGTCAGGTTGGGAATTGCGCTGGCATCCGGTTTGAGGCGGAACACTTCTTCCTCTGGCTTTTCCTCTGGCTTCTCTTCAGGAACTTCGCTTTGCTCAAGCGCAGACGAAATTTCCTCATGGTCAGATGCAGGCTGAACATGCTCCTCTTCTTTCTGAGGCTGCCCGTCAGAGGCTTCTTTCTGCTCAGGCAAAGCGGGCTCTTCCTTAGGAACGACAGGAGCAACCGGCTCTTCTTTTGGAGTAGCAACCTCGGCTTCTGCCTCCTTAGTTGTCTTAGCCTCTTTTTTCTTTACAGGCTTCGGTTCTGGCTTGGATTCTTCGCTTCGCTCAGGCACAGTCGGAGCTGCCTCAGGCTTTGCAGCCTCAGTCTTTTTGCCCTCCAGGTCTATGCGTCCCAAAATTTTGGGACCAGTCACCTTGGGAGCCTCTATCTGTATTTCCTCCACGGGCTTTGGCTTGGCCGTCACCTTGCGTTCCTTGGATTGACCAATGTGCTGCTGAATGAGTTGCGTAGCTTCCTTACGCAGTCCCTTGTCGGAGCTAAACTCTCTCTGCAGCGCTGCATATTGCTCCTCGGTTATCTTTGAGTTGGGGTTGGCCTCAACCTCGCCGAAACCTTTCTTCTGGAGAAACTCAACAGCTGTCTGCAGTCCGATGTTGAACTCTTTCGTTACTTTATTTAATCTAATGCTCATTTATGAAGAGTGAATAACTATGAATATATGGACTATGAATTTGGACTATGGACTATGAACTATGGACTACTCAAACTCTTCCTTCAGGATGCGCAGTACTTCATCAACGGTTTCTTCCTCGAGGTCGGCATTCTGTATAATCATTTCGCGCTGAGCACCCAGAACGTCACGCGCTGTCTCGAAGCCAATCTTCTTGAGCTCATCGATAATCCAAGGCTCGATGGCATCGGTAAATTCATCGAGGCTAACGTCGTCGTCCTCGGCTTCTTTGTCAACTTCGCGGAAGACGTCGATGGTGTAACCGACAAGCATGCTGGCAAGCTTGATGTTCAGGCCGCCCTTACCTATGGCGAGTGATACCTGGTCGGGGTCAAGGAAGACTTCTGCCCTGCGCTCCTCATCGTTGAGCACCACGCTGTTGACACGTGCGGGATTGAGGGCACGGGTAATCATCAGCTGTATATTGGAGGTCCAGGTTACCACGTCAATGTTTTCACCGCGCAACTCATGGACGATGCCGCGCAGACGGCTACCCTTGACGCCGACGCAGGCTCCTACTGGGTCAATGCGGTCGTCGTAGCTCTCCACAGCAATCTTGGCACGTTCGCCAGGAATGCGTGCAACCTTGTGGATGGTGATGAGGCCGTCCTGAATTTCCGGCACCTCTGCCTCAAGCATGCGCTGCAGGAACTCGGGTGCGGTGCGGCTCAGAATGATGCGGGGTTTTCCGCCTGTACTCTCCACGCGATAGATGACGGCACGAGTGCTTTCACCCTTGCGGAAGAAGTCACTGGGTATCTGTTCCTGACGGGGCAGCAGCAGTTCGTTGCCCTCTTCGTCCATGAGGAGTGTCTCGCGCTTCCAAGTCTGATAGACCTCGGCGCTGATGACTTCGCCCTCGCGGTCCTTGTATTCGTTGTAGAGGGAGTCGTACTCCAGTTCCATGATGCGGCTGGCAAGTGTCTGGCGCAGCTGCAGGATGGCGCGACGTCCGAACTCCGACATATCAACACGCTGGCTGACCTCCTCGCCTATCTCGTAGTCATCCTCTATCTGCTGTGCCTCGCTCAGCGCAATTTCCTTGTTCTCGTCTTGCACTTCGCCGTCGGGCACGACAACGCGGTTGTGGTAGATCTCGAAGTCGCCCTTGTCGGGATTGACGATGATGTCGTAGTTCTCGTCGGAGCCGTGAATCTTAGCAAGGACGTTGCGGAAGCATTCCTCCAGCACGCTCACCAGAGTGGCACGGTCGATGTTGTTCTTTTCTTTGAAGTCGGCGAAAACCTCTATCATGTTTATCGCCTCTTTTGATTTTGTTGTTTTTGCCATTATTGTTTGTTTTGTTTCTTTCTGCTTTTTAGGAAGTCCTAGGCTTTCCTAGAAATCATAGGCTTTACTAGACCTAGTCCTTACTTCACTTTGATGAGGTACTTCGTGTAGGCAACGTCGTCGAAACGGAAGTCTGTGGGAATTTCCTTCGTGACGGGACGCTTCTTGCCTTCCTCCTTCACCTTCTGTACGATGCCAAGCTGGAAGCCGTCGTCGCTGACACTGAGCAGCGTGCCGTGGTACTTATGACCGTCGTGCAACTGAGTCTCCACTTCCTGACCCACATGTATCTCATATTGACGGTGCACATGGAAGGGCTGACCCAGGCCGGCACTGCCCACTTCCAGTTCATAGTCTTCCTCGTCACGGCTCAGGCGCGATTCGATGTAGCGGCTCAGGTCGGCACAGTCCTCAATCCATACGCCGTCGGCATGGTCTATCTCCACCACGATGCGGTCATCGGGGCTGATGTTGATGTCAACGAGGAAATACTCTTTGCCTTCAAGCCATTCTTCCACGACTTGTTGCACTGCACTTTTGCTGATCATGTGTCTTTACGTTTTAGTGTTTTTAGGTTTTATTAAAGAAAAGTGAGGAACTTCGGAGCCCCTCACCTTCATCTTTCGCGTGCAAAGGTATGCTATTTCTGCGAAATGTGCAAATATTAATGCAGAAAAATAGCATAAAGTACTGTGTTCTTTTGTTTTTAGCAAAGAATAATTGTGCATTTTCACATATTGCCTAAAATAATCCTTCATTTTTCACTTTTTTACATAATTTTGAATTTTGAATTTTGAATTTTGAATTAACCTTCGTATCTTTGCCAAACAAAATATGGAAAACAGCAGAAAAGTAGTAGGTGTAGGGGAGACCATTCTGGATATCCTCTTTCGTGACGGACAGCCTGTGGCGGCAGTTCCGGGCGGCAGTAGCTTCAATAGCATTATCAGCGTGGGGCGTGCTGGTGTTCCCTGTACGTTTGTCGGCTATACTGGTGCAGACATTGTGGGACAGCAGACGATAGATTTCCTGCGCTCCAACAGCGTCGGGACTGAGCATTTCCAGATGCGACAGGACGAGAAGAGTTCCATCAGTCTGGCTTTCATTGGCGAGAACGGCGATGCCACCTACTCTTTCTACAAATCAACTCCACATGTGGCAGACAGTTGGACGTTGCCAGAGATGAGGCGTGGCGATGTTCTCCTTTATGGCTCATACTATGCAGCCTGTACTGGTATGCGACCGCTGATAATGCAGCTGCTCGAACGTGCTGCTGGGGCAGGTGCCATCGTTTATTACGACCTCAACTTCCGCCGCAATCATCTGCATGAACTGGAGTCCCTGATGCCGACTATTCAGCAGAACTTCCGCCAAAGCACTATTGTACGTGGCAGCGCCGATGATTTTGATGTGATGTTTGCATCGCGCGATGCCTTACATATATATAATATGTATATCAGCCGCTATTGCCCTTACTTTATCTGTACTGCTGGTGCCGAACAAATCACGGTCTGCACGCCTGCGGGCTGTTACGATTTCCAGGTCCCACCCATTACCGATGTGGTGAGTACCGTTGGTGCGGGCGACAGCTTCAATGCCGGCTTTGCCTGCGCCCTCATTTGGGAGAATATCATGCTCGAGAGCCTGCCAAGTCTGGGACGCGATGCTTGGCAACGCCTCATCGCCACAGCTTGCCGCTTTGCAGGAGAAACCTGCCGCAACACAGAAAACTATATTAATTCACAATCTATAAATAACAATCCATAATCCACAATTCAGAAATTCCTTCCTAATGGGACGGGATTCCATAACTTCTATGAAAAACATCCTTTCAATCCTTTTCTTTTCCGCACTTGCTGTTAGTGCCAGTGCTGATAATACCCTCAAGGGTTTCCTTTACGGACAAGCTTCGGAACCTGATGGCACTGAGTGGCAGAGTCCTGAAAAGCTGTCGCTGAACAAGTTGCAGCCGCATGCCTACATCTTCCATTTTGCCGATGCTGAGACAGCACGCTCTGTCCTCCCTGAGGGTAGCAAGTATTACCAGAGCCTTGACGGCATCTGGAAATTCCATTGGTCTGCCAATCCCGAAGAGCGACCAAAAAACTTTGCAGACACCTCTTACGATGTCTCTAAATGGGACGATATCAAAGTACCTGGCTGCTGGAACGTGCAGGGATTAGGCAAACATGGCGAGATGAAGTATGGCTTGCCCATCTACGTCAACCAACCTGTCATCTTCTATCACGAGGTGAAGAAGGACGACTGGCGTGAGGGGGTGATGCGCGAGCCGAAAGACCAGCGCTGGACGACCTATAAGTATCGCAACGAGGTGGGTTCCTACCGCCGCTCCTTTACGATGCCTGCTGATTGGAAGGGACGCCAGATTATCCTCAACTTTGATGGTGTTGACAGCTTCTTCTATCTTTGGATTAACGGACGCTACGTGGGCTTCAGCAAGAACAGTCGCAACACGGCACGTTTCGACATTACCGACTTCCTGCAAAATGGCGAGAACACATTGGCCGTAGAAGTATATCGCAGCAGCGACGGCTCTTTCCTTGAAGCACAGGACATGTTCCGTCTGCCCGGCATCTTCCGCAGCACCTACCTCACGGCTATACCGAAGGTGCAAATCAGCGACCTCACCGTGCGAACGATGGAACTGGGTGACAGGAGCGGTGCCATCATCCGCATAGACCGCAAGCTCAGCAATTTCACGGAAAGGACTATGAAAGGCCTGAAGATGACCTATACCGTCTATCCCGTCGGCATCTATTCCGACGAGACGGCAGACTCCGTGCGCTGTGTGTCGGCCAAGGTTGTGCCGATGGGCGTGGCCACCATTACTTCGGCACAGACTTTGGTGAACATCAGGGAACCGCTTCTTTGGAGTGCCGAGGCGCCTTATCGCTATGTCCTTGTGGCAGAGCTGAAGGACAAGAGGGGAAACCTGCTTGACTGCACTTCAACCTATTTCGGCATTCGTACCGTTGAGATACGCGATACGGAAGCTGGAGACGATGAATTCGGACTGGCCGGACGCTACTTCTATGTCAACGGCCAGCCCGTGAAACTCAAGGGCGTGAACCGTCACGAGACGAATCCCTCCACAGGTCACGCCATCACGCGCGAACAGATGACCGAGGAGGTGATGATTATGAAGCGTGGCAACATCAATCACGTCCGCCTCTCGCACTACAGCAACGACCCCTACTGGTACTACCTTGCTGACAAGTACGGTCTTTACCTTGAGGACGAGGCCAACATAGAGAGCCACGAGTACTATTATGGTGAAGCGAGTCTTTCGCACCCGATGGAATGGCGTGCTGCTCATGTTGCCCGCAACATGGAGATGGTACATTCTCATATGAACCATCCCAGCATTGTCATCTGGAGCTTGGGCAACGAGGCTGGTCCCGGCGAGAATTTCGTAGCAGCCTATAATGCCATCAAGGCCTTTGATACAAGTCGTCCTGTTCAGTACGAACGCAACAATAACATCGTCGATATGGGTTCCAACCAATATCCCAGCGTCGATTGGGTGCGCTATGCTGTCAAGGGGACGGACAAAGGCATCAAGTACCCCTATCATATCTCGGAATATGCCCATTCCATGGGCAATTCTTTGGGTAATCTCGTGGATTACTGGGAGGCTATCGAGAGTACGAACTTCTTCTGCGGCGGTGCCATCTGGGACTGGGTGGACCAGGCTATTGACACTTATACAGAAGACGGCACAAAGTACTTGGGCTATGGTGGTGACCACGGTGACTGGCCCAACGATGGCATGTTCTGCATGAACGGCATCTTGCTGCCCGACTTCACCCCGAAGCCACAGTACTTTGAGGTGAAAAAAGTCTATCAGAATGTTGGCGTGAAGCTCGACTCGATATCAAACAAAGAGAGTGATGCGGTGGTACACTTTACCATCTTCAACAAGAACTACTTCGAACCGATATATAAGGACACTTACGATATTGTGGCGTTCCTCCTCCATGACGGAGACACTATAATGATAGGAGGGGAACCCATTACTTTGCAGGAGGACATCCTGCCGCGTATGGATGTGCAATGCTCCTTCCCTGTTGATATGACCTACGAAGGCGAGTACTTCCTGAACATCGAGTTCCGACTGAAGCAGGACATGCCGTGGGCAAAGAAGGGCTATGTGCAGATGGCAGAGCAGTTGTTCCTTGGGAACACATGGGTGCCTTTTTACGCCATTAAGAAGGGCACTTTGAAGGTGACTGACAAAGGCGGCAAGACAATCGTGAGCGGCAAGGACTTCGATTTCACTTTTGACAATGAGACCGGCAGCCTTTGTGGAATACAGTTCGAAGGCAAGACCATTCTCGAGGATTCCCCGCTGCTGTTGTCCGCTTTCCGTGCTCCAGTCGATAACGATAACTGGGCAAGAGACCAATGGTTCCAGCAGGGACTGTACGACTTGCAGCATAAAGTACAGGGCAAGCCAGTCGTTACCGATGCGCCCTTTGGCTCTGTGCTTATCGCTTATACTGTCGTGAGCCAAGCCAAAGGCAGTGGCGGTGCGAAACATCGTGCAGGAAAAGCTGGCCAACCCTATGAGAGCGTTGCCGATGCGACAGGCGACAGCGAGACGGTTTCCTTTACGACAACACAGTTCTACAATGTCTATCCAGATGGTGTTGTAGTGCTTGCAAGCAGTATCATCACGAGTGATCCCGACTTGCCGCTGCCCCGTTTGGGTTATGAGGTGAAGCTCCCGAGCCGATTCAACCAATATTCTTACTACGGACGCGGGCCCTTGAACAACTACAACGACCGCAAGACCGGTTCTTTCGTCGGGCTTTACCACAGCATGGTGCAGGAGCAGTTTGTACCTTTCCCCAAGCCCCAGAGCATGGGCAACCGCGAGGATGTGCGTTGGTGTGCTTTACAAGATGAGGAAGGTAACGGCTTGGCATTCTCCAGCGAACTCGGGACGATGAGTACCTCTGCGCTGCCGTGGAGTGCTCTACAAATGACGCTTGCCCAGCATCCGCACGAACTTCCCAAGAGCGACGGCACATATCTCCATCTTGACTGTGCCGTGAATGGTTTGGGCGGCAACAGTTGCGGCCAAGGCGGACCGTTGAAGCCGGACAGAGTCCTCGGTGAACTGCATCAGATGAAGCTCACCATTTGTCCTTTCTTTGATAAAGAAGAAGCCTCTGGGTTTAGCAAGAGAAGGACTTTCCCCTGTCCTGTCGCCATTTTGCGCGACAAGGCAGGCAAGGTCACCATTATTGGCGACACCAACTCCGACGGCGAGGCACTTCCCCTCAGCTATAGTGTTGGCAAGGGCAAAGTGCAGAAGTACACCAAACCCTTCAGCCTTCGCGAGGGCGGAACGGTCTATGCATGGTATGATGGCGGCGAGGAAGTAAAGACGTCGGCGACCTTCGAGCGCATCGAGAAAGTGCCTGTCGAGGTGGTTTACGTAAGCAGTGAGGAAGGACCTGATGGCGGCTATGCCAAGAACCTGGTGGATAACGACCCTTCCACCATCTGGCACACGATGTACAGTATTACCGTGCCCAAGTACCCGCATTGGGTGGATTTCGACTGTGGCGAGACGAAGCTCATCAAGGGCTTCTCCTATCTGCCCCGCCAGGACGGCAGTCCCAATGGTAACATCAAGGGTTACAAGGTGCAGGTGAGTCAGGATGGCAAAACATGGAGCGATACCGTTTGTGAAGGCAACTTCGAGAACAATGCTAAGGAGAAGAAGGTGCTCTTCACACAACCCATGAAAGCCCGTTATCTCCGTTTTACCGCTCTCAGCAGTCAGAATGGGGCCGACTTCGCCAGCGGAGCCGAGTTTAATGTCCTTGCTGAGTAGGGAAATCTGTTAAAAAACTCAAATAATTCTTAATTCTTCAACTTTTATCATAATTTTGAATTTTGAATTTTGAATTTTGAATTAACCTTCGTACCTTTGCACGCTAATTTCAAAAAGAGGAAACAAAAAGCGATATGACCACTGTAACAGTCAGTCAGGTTACTTCTAAGAAGGAGATGCGGGCCTTTGTCCGCTTCAACTACGAGCTGTACAAGGATAGCCCGTATGCTGTACCCGATTTACTGGAAGATACGTTTGAAACGCTGGATTCAGGCAGCAATCCTGCATTCCGTTTTTGCGAGGCAGCTTTCTTTCTGGCTCGAAGGGAGGGTCGCATTGTGGGACGTGTAGCTGCCATTATCAACCGACGTGCCAATGAACGTTGGAACAAGCAGGAGGTACGTTTCGGCTGGATTGACTTCATCGACGATCTTGAAGTAAGCCGTGCCCTGCTTGATACTGTCGAGCAGTGGGGGCGCAAGAGGGGCATGGCGCGTATGGTGGGGCCGCTGGGCTTTACCGACCTGGACCCTGAAGGCATGCTTACCGAAGGTTTCGACCAACTCTCTACTCTGTTTACCATCTACAACTATCCCTATTACCCGCAACATTTGGCAAAGCTGGGTCTCGAGAGGGAAATAGGCTGGGTGGAGCACAAGGTGTTCATTCCCAAGGGAGAGCATGAGGCAAACAATGCCAAATACTTCCGCGTAGCACAGATAGTGCAACAACGCTACGGCTTTCGCCTCCGTCACTTCCGCAGCAAGAAGGAAATTCGCAAGGGAGGGTACATACAGAAGGTGCTCGGTGTTATCAACCGCGCATACGCCAATCTCTATGGTTACAGCGAACTCGACGAACAACAGATGCAATGGTATGCCGACCGCTTCCTGACGATGCTTGACCGCCGCTTCCTTTCAGTTGTAGAAAATGCTGAAGGAGAAATCATCGGTGCAGGTATCTGCATGCCAAGCTTGAGCCGTGCCGTCCAGAAGGCTAAGGCTAAACTCTATCCATTCGGCTGGTGGCACATTGCTAATGAATTATATTTCAAGAGAAAACATCAGATTCTTGACATGCTTCTTGTTGGAGTCCTGCCCGAATACCAGGACAAGGGAGCTAACGCCCTCTTCTTTGCGGACATGATTCCCCAAGGTATCAAATGCGGGTACGAGTGGGCTGAGTCGAATCCACAACTTGAGGACAACCTTGCCATTCAGATGCAGTTGAAGAATCTCGACTATTGCGACCATAAGCGTCGTGCCGTTTTTAGTAAAGAGTTATGAACGAAACCACACAATACATTGAAGATAATATCCGGCATCTCTCCGACATGGAGCACATCCGCACGCGTCCTGGTATGTACATTGGGCGTCTCAGCGACGGCTCGCAGGCCGAGGATGGCATCTATGTGCTGTTGAAGGAAGTCATCGACAACAGTATCGATGAGTTCAAGATGGGAGCCGGCAAGCGCATAGAGGTGGATATTGAGGATAACCTGCGTGTCAGCGTCCGTGACTATGGGCGTGGTATTCCTTTGGGCAAGCTTGTCGAAGCCGTTTCGATGCTTAACACGGGCGGCAAGTACGACAGCAAGGCGTTCCAGAAGAGTGTCGGTCTGAACGGCGTGGGCCTCAAGGCGGTGAATGCCTTGAGTACAAAGTTCGAGGTTAGGAGCTACCGCGACGGACAGATGCGTCGTGCCGTCTTCAGCAAGGGCATCATTGAGAGCGACACGACGGAAGCTACCCAGGACGAGAATGGTACAGCCGTCTTCTTCGAGCCCGATGCATCGCTTTTCAAGCACTACGCTTTCCGGGGTGAGTTCGTCGAGACGATGCTCCGCAACTATACCTATCTGAACACGGGTCTGACCGTCATGTTCAACGGGCGCCGCATCCTGTCGCGCAACGGACTGAGCGACCTGCTCTCCGACCGTATGGACTACGAACCGCTTTATCCCATCATACACCTGCGTGGCGAAGACATCGAGATTGCCTTCACCCACACCAAGCAGAATGGCGAGGAGTACTACTCGTTTGTTAACGGACAGAATACCACGCTGGGTGGTACACACCAAGCGGCTTTCAAGAAGTACATAGCCGAGGTCATCAAGGACTATAGTGGCAAGAACTACGAATATACCGACATCCGCAATGGTATGGTGGCTGCCATCAGCATCAACATTCAGGAACCCCTCTTCGAGAGCCAAACAAAGGTGAAGCTGGGCAGTACCACCACCGAACCCGAAGGCGGCATCTCCATCGACAAGTTCATCGGCGACTTCGTCAAGGAACAGGTTGATAACTACCTGCATAAGAATACCGATGTAGCAGACATCATCCTGCAGAAGGTGGCTGAGAGTGAGAAGCTTCGCAAGGAAATGGCAGGTGTGGCGAAGAAGGCGCGGGAGATGTCGAAGAAGGCCAGCCTGCACAACCGCAAGTTGCGCGACTGCCGTGTGCATCTTTCAGACCCCAAGGGCGAATTGCAGGAGGAGAGCAGCATCTTCATCACCGAGGGTGACTCTGCCAGCGGTAGCATCACCAAGAGTCGCGACGTCAACACTCAGGCCGTGTTCTCCCTGCGAGGCAAGCCCCTCAACTGCTACAAACTTACCAAGAAGGTGGTCTATGAGAACGAGGAGTTCAACCTGCTACAGGCAGCCCTCAATATCGAGGACGGGTTGGACGGCTTGCGCTACAACAAAGTAATTGTGGCAACCGATGCCGATGACGATGGCATGCACATCCGCCTGCTGATGCTTACCTTCTTCCTGAAGTTCTTCCCCGAACTGGTCAAGAAGGGACATGTCTTCATCTTGCAGACACCGCTCTTTCGTGTCCGAGGGCGTAAGACGAAGATTGGCAAGGCTAAGCTGAATGCTATTGAGAAGGAGCTGGCAGCCCGCGAGAATGCCGAAGAGTCTGTCGCTTTCAGCGACGGAAAACGTCCCCGTCACCTCAGTCTCTCGAAGGATTTTGTGACACAGTACTGCTACTCTGAGGACGAGCGCCAACAAGCCATCGACGACTTGGGACCAGAACCTGAGATAACGCGTTTCAAAGGCTTGGGAGAAATCAGTCCTGAGGAGTTCCGTAACTTCATCGGTCCTGACATCCGCCTGGACCAAGTGACGCTGCATAAGTCCGACCAGGTGGCAGAGCTCCTGAATTTCTACATGGGTGACAATACAATGGAGCGTCAGAACTTCATCATCGACAATCTCGTCATCGAAGAGGATTTGGCAGAAGAGGAGGAAACGGCATGAGAGGACTTTTCCCAGGCTCGTTCGACCCTTTTACTTTGGGGCACGCCGATATTGTCAGGCGGGCTCTGAACCTCTTTGACGAGGTAGTCATTGCCGTCGGCTATAACGAAAACAAAGCAGGATGGATGCCTGTTGAGGAACGTGTCAGCACAATCCGCAGGCTATATGCCGAGGAACCGCGTGTCACCGTGGAAAGTTATATGGGTCTTACCGTAGATTTTGCAAAAAAGCACGGTATCACTGCCATTATTCGTGGTGTCCGCACTACAGCCGACTTCGAATACGAGATGCAACTGGCAGATGTCAACCGTCAACTCACAGGTATAGAGACCATCCTACTTCCCGCTTCCCCGCAGTATGCCAGCATCAGCAGTTCCATTGTTCGCGAGCTTGTTCACTTCCATCACGACATTTCCGCATTCCTTCCGTAACACATCCGGGCCATTTCCGTACTTCTTCCGTACCACATGTCTTCACCGATTTCATTTATCTCGGTAGCCATAATTGTGCAGGAAAAACTCCATTACATCTCTAACATATCTCTAACACATCTCTAACATATCTCTAACTCTTCTCTAAGGCTTAGGGTTAGAGATATGTTAGAGAAGAATAAGAGAAATGTATAGATTAAATCTGAAACTCACAGGAGATACACAGGAGGTTCATAGGGGTACATAGTTGGTATATACTGGGTGCTTAGTTGGTGCTTAGTTGATATATACGCGATTATCGGTGACAATATATAAAGGATAGCCCTCTTTTTGTCTTTTCCTAACAAAATAGTCTTTATAGTGAAGAAATGTGTTAAAAAGTTTTGAAGCTAAAGTAAAAAATGCTAAATTTGGCGAACATATATGTTTATTTTATATAAAATTTGATAAAAGTACATACATTTAATTAACTTTATTTATTAACTTTAATTACACATTCTATGAGTAAAAAACTACTGAATCTGTGTCTGGCAGCGCTGTTGAGCGTTGTTTCCACAGCTGCATGGGCGCTTTCTGAAGTGAATGGCGTCTATCAGATTGGTACTGCTGAAGACTTGAAGGCTTTCGCAGATCTCGTGAATGGTGGTGAAGGTATGCCTTATCTTAATGCTGTCCTGACGGCAGACATTAACAAGGGCGCAGACGAAACCATGATAGGTCGTGACGGTCTCGACTATCAGGGTTGCTTCGACGGCGCGGGCTATACCATTACCATCGATGTTATCAACCAGGATGCCGATGGTACGGCAATCTTCCGTAATGTTGGTGACAATGCCCTCATCAAGAACCTGAAGGTGCAAGGAACCATCACGACCAACAAGAAGTATGCGTCTGGTATTGCTGCATGGAGCAGCGGTACTATCCGCGGCTGCTATGTTGACGTCAATGTGGTCAGCGCTATGGCTGGTGATGCCACTCACGGTGGTGTCGTAGGCATAGCCTATCAGGGTGCTATGATTGAGAACTGTCTGGCAAAATTCACCATCAATGGTGCAACCACTCAGAACAGCGGTGGTGTTGTAGGCTGGTGCGACGGTCGTACCAACGTGATTAACTGTCTGGTCATCAACGACGGCAGCAACTTCGACTCAGCCAGCGGTAGCGGAACCATCGGTCGTAACGACGGCAATCTTCAGACTGTCAATTTGAGTGAGTATATCGGCAACGAGTACGACAATCGTCCTGGTGGTGCCAGCACGAACAACTATGCCACCAACGCATGGGGCAACACCAAGTGCGTGACCATCGTTCCATACGATGACCTTGCCGACGGCCGTATCTGCTATCAGTTGAACACCGACCAGAGCAACATTGCATGGGTTCAGCAGATTGGTACAGATCCCTTCCCTGTTCCCGCAGCATTCGGTAGCGCTCAGGTCTATGCCAGCGGTCCCACCGACTGCGACGGCAAGAGCGAAGGCGAGCTGACCTTCTCGAATGAAGGAACTGCTCAGGCAACAGCACACGCATACGACAAGTTTGGTATCTGCCAGAAATGCGGCTGCTACAACTTCTACGCTCTCGAACGTGACGCAACGGACGGCTACTACCTCATCAGGACTCCTGAGGATATCGACCTGGCCGAGGGTTGGAACCGTATCACGAATGGTGCACGTTTCAGCATTAAGTTGGCTAACGACTTGGAGTACACCGCAGAGCCGGGTCGTTACATCTTCAATGCCAGCAACTGGTTCGATGGTTGCTTCAACGGTGACGGACATCAGCTTACCATCGCAATGACAGAAATGACGGGCAACAACGCCTCTCTCTTCCCCAAGTTTGCAGGTCGCAGGTTCGAGAATGTCATCATGCATGGTACAATCGAAACCAGCGGACAATATGCAGGTTCCATAGCTGGTCAGACTTATCGTGACCGCGTGAACATCATCAACACATTCTCTGACATCGATATCAACACAACCCATGCTGGTGATAACACCACGGGTGGCTTGATTGGTATTGTCGAGTCCAAGACACAGGTGATGAACACCATCTATGCAGGTAACATCAACGGTAACGAGGAAATTACGGAGTGCCTTGCCGGCTTCTGCGGCTGGTCTTCTGCTCAGACTTATTACACAAACTGTGCTTTCCTCGGAACGCTCAATGGTGCAATAGGTGACTCCAAGACCCTTTCCCGTAATCCTTCCAACATTACTTGCACAAATGTCTATTATGCCAACGAGTATGGCTATGAGGACGAGGCAAAGGCTACACTTATAGAGGATGCTACTGACATAGAGAATGGTGCCCTTGCATACGCTCTGAATGGCAATGAAGGTGGTGTAGAGCGCTTCTATCAGAAGATTGGCGAGGACCTCTTCCCCGTGCCTATCAAGAAGGAAGGTGCACTCGTCTATGCAACTGCCTCAGAGTATCGCTGCGATGGTCAGCCTTTGGGCGAAACCGTTTATACCAACACGCCTTCTGGCTCTGCTGTAATTCCTCCTCACCAGTTTGAGGATGGCTTCTGCACTGTCTGCGATGCTATGCAGGAAGACTTTATGACACCTGTTGACGGATGGTTCGAAATCAGCAACGGTGCCGAGCTTGTATGGTGGAGCAATTATGCTGCCAAGAAGGACCTTGGTGCTAGTGCACGTCTGACCGATGACATCGACATGGACGGCTATTGCGACCGCTGGGCCAATGTAGGTACCGAGGGTGCTCCCTTCTATGGCAACTTCGACGGCCAGTTCCACACCATCAGCAACCTTATTGTCGATCATCCTGCAGACAATGGTGTTGGTCTTATCGCTGTCATGAACAGTCTGCCTTCTGCAAACTATAATGGCATCAGCGATTCTGACGCACGTGCAGCAGAAGGTGTATATATCAAGAACGTAGTGCTCGACGAGAGCTGTGAGCTTATCGGTCGTGGCTATATCGGCCTGGTTGGTATGACGGCTCCTTGGGCAGGTCACGTCAACATCAAGGGCGTGATGATGTGCGGTGACGTAACGGCTAATGGTGGTCCCAACGCTTCCGGCGTGTTCGGTTGTGTGATGAGTAGTACCTGCCACGTCACCATTGACAACTGCGGTATGACCGGCAATGTCTATGGTCCGAAGGAGAATGGTTCGTTCTCTGGCTGGCTTGGCAGCTATGCCGAGGTGACCAACTGCTTTGCAGTCGGCTCTGTAGAGGGCATTCAGGACGATGACCACTACTTCGCACGTTACAGCAGTGCCACATTCACCAACTGCTATTCTCTCTATGGCACTCAGGTTCCTACCGTTTCCGAGGAGGACTTCGCAAGTGGTGCCCTTGCTTGGAGAGCTAATGGAAGTCAGTTCCGCACTTCTTACTGGTATCAGACCATCGGTGATGACCTGTATCCCTATCCCGATCCCTCTCACGGTACCGTCATCTATGCTGCCGGTCAGTATTTCTCTGTAGCCAACGAAGAGGATTTGGGCGAAGTTGCTGCTGCTATTCAGACTTTCGAGGAAGAAGACCTCGAGGGAACCATTGCCACTCAGGAACTGCTTGATGAGTACAAGGCTCTGCTCGATGCCCTGATAGATGCCAAGACAATCCTTGAGTTCGCTGACGCTATTGATGCTGTCAACGAAAAGAAGGTTGAGGTTGAAAAGAACGCAGCAATCTATCAGGCTTACATCGACAAGTGTGAGGATGTTAAGGATAAGCTTGCTAACGATGACAGTTTTGAAGGTTCACTGCGCGAATCCCTCGAATACTATCTCTCTGAGAATGACGAGCCCAGCGACGAGAATCCTCTCGGAACATACGAGTACATCAAGGAGACCCACACTGCCACTGCAGAGGAAATCAAGGCAGAGACAGAGCGTGTCACCAAGTGGCTCGCTGATGCTATTGCAGAAGACTACAAGGCTGGTACTGATGTCAGCGGCCTGATTCCCAACAGCGACTTCAGCGAAGGCCACAATACGAAGTGGACCAACGGTTGGGCTACAGGCAATGGCACGACCATTAAGGATTCCAACGGCAAGACTATCGTAGGTGTTGAGGCTTGGAACGTAACAGGTGACATGTACCAGACCGTTGAAGGCATGAAGCCCGGTTACTATCTCGTTGGCACTCACGCTGCCTTCCGTCCCAGCAACAACCGCTACAGCACCAACTATGCTGCCGGTTTCTATGCAAACGACATTTTCAACTACTTCCCCGCTGTTATCGAAGATCCTGTAACTGTTGATGAAGCTGTTGACCAGGTGAACTGCAACCTGAATGGTGCAGGTGCTCATGACCTCCTCATCACCGACGATGGTGCAGTTTATGATAATATAGAAAAAGCAGAAGAGGCAGGTGCAACTGCCCTCGGTTATGTTGTTCATGGTGAGACCGGTATGGCAGCTGCAGCAAATGCAGACCGTTACCAGGCTTATACCATCGCTTACGTAGGCGAGGATGGCAAACTCACCGTTGGCATCAAGAACCCAGGTACAAAGTATAGCAGCGACTGGACTGGCTGGAGTGCTCTCAAGGTGACCTACTGTGGTGACGACGAGGACTTCATCAATGCAGCTCTCGGCACCGTTCTCAAGAACATGATGGATCGTGCTAACACTATCCTCGAATACGAGATGTCCGAAGAGACAGCTGCTGCAGGTCCCAACTATCCCGAAGCTCTGAAGGCTGAACTCGATGCTGCTGTCGGCAGCTATAGCTCAGCACAGACCATCGAGGCTCAGGCTGCACTTGTTGCCAAGTTCTCCGACATCTTCCAGAAGATTTACGCTGGTAAGCAAGCTTACATCGCCCTTTACAATGCCGCCGAAGGCACTGGCTCCATCGAAATGGGTAACCTGCCTCTCGTTGAGAAGGACGGAGAGACTGGCGAATGGTACGAGAGTGGAGGAAATGTTTTCAGTGAAGACGAACTGAACGCACTTGCTAAAGTATCCGACGAGATGTTCGAGGCTTATTACGGTGGTACCTACAGCACAGAAGAGGCTCTGGAGGCTGCTTCTTTGGACAATCCTGCCATTGCAGAGATTGCTCCCGATCAGGACGAGGACGGATATTACATCCTTTCCAATCCCAAGCAGTATGTTGCCTTCCGTGCCATTGCTTATTTCCTTGACACCTACGCCAAGGGCAAGCTCGTGAACGACATCGACATGACAGGTATCGGCATGCAGCCCGGTAACGACAAGGATACCAGGTTCCATGGCATCCTCGATGGTCAGGGCTATGCTCTCAACAATCTCTATATCGCTCACTATGCACAGAACACGGGTATCTTCGGTGCTATCGACGGCGCTACCGTCAAGAACTTGAAGGTTACCGGCGAATACTACAGTGATTCTAAGTATATCGGTGGTATCACAGGCTACACCTACGGCGACTGTGTCATCGACAACTGTGACGTAGCCGTGAAGATGTACTCCACTGTCGATGGTGACGGTACACACGGTGGCCTCATCGGTGTGAACGAAACAGCTGGTACTGTTGTCAGCAACTGTCTGGTTAACTGCCCAATGTTCGGTGAGTCAACCAACTCTTGCGGTGGCGTTATCGGTTGGTCAACTGCAGCTTCTACTGTCAAGAACACATTGATTCTTACTCAGAGCGGCACCATCAGCTCAAGCAGTTGCAATACTGTAAGCCGTAACCCTGACAACTGCACAGTAAGCAATGTGTTCTATGTATTGCAGCTTGGCGACGCAAAGGGTACAAAGGTTACTGACGAGCAGCTGGCAAGCGGTGAGGTTGCTTACAAGCTCAATGACAGCCAGAGTGAGAACGTTGCATGGTTCCAGACCATTGGTACCGATGTTACTCCTCGTCTGTTCGAAGGTGCTACGGTTTACTTCTATGGTGGCAAGTACATCAACGAGCAGCCCAATCCTCAGCTCAATGCCTTCGCTTTCAACCTTGAGGCTAAAGTCGTCGGCAGCAATGTTGTCGTGAAGTTCAATCTCAATGCAGAGGCAGAGGCCGCTGAGATTCGCTTCTTCAATGGCGAACTGATGGTTTACAAGGAGGATGTTCCTGCTGGTGAACTCCGTGCAGGTGCTCACAGTGTAACTGTTGACGCCAGCAAGCTCCCCGCTGATCCTACCACTCTGAACTATGAGGTTGCTGTTACAGGCAAGGGTTCTCTCGACGTCCTCAAGATGGGCGAGAGCTACAATGTTTATGGCCCCTACGGTATGGCTGTCAACAACAATCCTGCAAGCAAGGGCTTCGGTCAGGTTCTCTTGGCAGAGTCTTGGGTTGAGGACTATGGCACGAAGAGCTATATCTCCAGCAAGAAGATTGGTGCACTCTTTGCATTCGATGCTGACTTCCAGCAGATCAACTCTGCCGACGGCACTCCTGGCTTCTACGGCGGTCTTGATATTGCAAACGAGACTCCTCTGGAAATCATCGATGGCAACAAATTCGACCTCAAGGACCTCCGCTTCACCGAAGACGGACGTCTCTTTGTGGCTCGTGCTTCCGGCACTACCAACAGCTCTGTTTGGGAAATCAATCCCGAGAACCTCGATGAGCCTTGGAAGCCTGTCTTCACAGGTGGTGAGCTCGATGAGGCTACAGGTATCACCTACGTAGGCAACGAAGAACAGAACCGCATGGCTGTCGGTTTTGCATTCGAAGGCAAGGGCGAAGACCTGAAGATGTACGTTCTGGGCGGACAGCGCAGCAACGGTGAGCGCAACACTACCGACTACAACTGTGCTTTCTACAACCTCGGAACTGCTACCAAATGGACCACTGCTCCTTCTGGATACGTTGCAGCTCTTGACGGTGTATATACCTACACTTCGAGCTATGCAGGCATTCGCGAGGATGGCCGTGGCGGTCTCTGGTTCATTCAGAACCAGCATACAGCTGAGACTCCTGCCATCAAGCACTTCGATGCAGAGGGCAATGAGGACTACAGCGACATCAGCACCGCTACCAGTGGAGGCAGAATCGCTGTAACTACCGACGGCAACTATCTCGCTATTCCTATGGGCAGCGGCAAGATTGTGCTCTATGAGACCAACTACGTGCCTATGGCCAATGGCAAGATCTTCCTTGATCCGAAGCTGAACATCAGCGTTTCCGAGAGCAGCATCTCAAGCTTGGCATTCGACTATGCCAACAATCTGTATGTAGCTTCCGGCGGCACAGAGACCTTCAGTCGCTACACCATCCCCACCGAGAACAAGCTCGTCATCACTCCGGGTAACGGCATCGGTACTGGTGGAATCCTGGGTGACCTGAACGGTGACGGTAAGGTTGATATTGCAGATGCTGTGACTGTCCTGAACATCATGGCTTCAAGTGAATACGACGCAGCTGCTGATATCAACAACGACCAGAAGGTGGATATCGCCGACTTCGTAAGCATCCTGAACATCATGGCTGCACAGTAAAAGACCCCCTTCTAACCTCCCCCTTGGGGGGAGGAACTATTAGGCCCCTGCGGAACACTCCGTGGGGGCTTTTTTGCCTATACTTTCCTTCCTGGAGAAAGTATCCCTTCTTATCCCATGAAAGTATACCTTATTACCCCAAGAGAGTATACCTTTTTACCCCCAGAAGGTATACCTTTTTACTCGGAAATACTTAAGTAAAATGAAACAAGGAAGAAAATCTTTTAAAATGTTTTGAAGAAAAATAAAAAAATAATAATTTTGTTTTTCAAAACATAATCTGGCAAGTAAACTAATAAAACCTATTTATTAACAAAATCTTTATCATTCCATGAGAAAAAAACTACTAAATCTGTGTCTGACCGCACTGCTGAGTGTAGTCTCCACAGCTGCGTGGGCGCTTTCCGATGAGGGAGGCTTCTACCAGATTGGTTCTGCAGAGGGCTTTGCAGAGTTCGCTGCACTCGTTAATGGTGGTGAGAAGGGTGCCAATGCCATCCTGACGGCAGACATCGACCTTGGCACCGACATCGACACCTACAAGATTTACAATGGTGAATATGTCGGTGTTTTCGATGGTGCAGGCCACACCATCACCATCAACTTCGCGGACGGAACAAAGGACAACCAAGGCCCCGCCCTTTTCCGCTCTATCGGCCGCCTCGCCGTCGTCAAGAGGCTGAAGGTGCAAGGCACCATCACGACCGAGCGTCAGCACGCTGCCGGCATCACCAACTACAGCAGCGGCACTATCCGTGACTGCTGGGTGGACATCAAAGTCATCTGCGCCAAGGAGATGTCCGATGCCAGCGCTGGTGCCTTAATCGGACAGTGCAACTTTGTCAGCGTCACGGAGAACAACCTCGCAAAGATTAGCGTCGATGCTCCCGGCTCGCACAAGTTCGGCGGCGTCGCTGCATGGGCAGACGAAGCGAGGTTACACTTCGCCAACAACCTCTGCCTTAACGACGACTACAACTTCGACAAGTCCGACGGCAAGAGCGCAGGCATCGTCCGCAACGACAACATGCTTGCCGTCGTTGACCTCAACACCTACAACGAGAACAGCTACAAGAACTGGCCGCAGAGCGCGGCAGCCAACAACTACGTCCTCGACGACTGGGGCTGCCTCAACAAAGGCACCGAGATCGTCACCGCAGAAGACGTGGCAAGCGGCAAGGTTTGCTACATGCTCAACAACGACCAACGCGATATTCGTTGGACGCAGAACATCGGTACGGACCCGTATCCCGTTCCTGCTGTCTTCCGTCCGTCAGGTCAGGTCTATGCTTCTGCTGCTACCAACTGTCAGGGCATAGCTGACGGCGAGGTGACTTATTCCAACAGCGGCAGCGTGACGGCTATGCCGCACACCTACGACAAGTATGGTATCTGTACCACCTGCGGACAGTTTCGCTGGAACTACTTCGACCTCAACGACGCCACTCAGTACGACCCCGTCAAGAAGGCATTCGTCATCAACGATGGCAAGGACTTCTTCGTCATGGAGACTTGGCACCGCTTCCACAACGGCTTGAAGTACAGCATGGAGCTGGGCGGCGACGTAACGTGTACACCTGAGCCTGGACAGACCATCCTGAATACCAACGGATGGATTGAGGGCAGCTTCTACGGACAGAACCACACTCTCACTATCGAAATGGTGGACATCACAGAGGACTACGCAGCCCTCTTCCCAAAGTGGTATAATAGCGGCCAGGTCATTGAGAACCTCATCCTGCATGGCACGATAGGCACAAGCGAACGCAATGCTGGTTCACTCATTGGTCGCGACTATGGCACGGACAACAAGGTTCGCAACGTCTTTTCTGACGTCACCATTAACACCACCCATGAAGGCGACTGCTCCCACGGCGGCCTCATAAACTGTGGCGGAACGAGGACCACGTTCGACAACTGTATCTATGCCGGCGACATCAATGGCGTGGAAGGCTCGGAGGCTGTTGGTGGATTGTGCGGATGGGCAAATGGCACGAACTACTTCAACAATTGTGCTTTCATCGGAACACTCAACAACTTCGGCGGCGACACGCAGACCATCTCCCGTAACCCGAACGTCGCCCGCTGCACCAACGTTTATAGTCTCAACAATTACAATGAAACAGGAGACGTTTCCCTGTACACCCTCATAGAGAACCCCGAAGCCGTGGCAAGCGGCGAGCTCGCTTTCCGACTGAACGGCGAGCAGGAGGGCCTCGAACGCTTCTATCAGGTGATAGGTACAGACCCCGAACCTATGCCTATCAAGAAGGAAGGTGCCCTTGTCTATACCAAGGCTGATGTTTACGGTTGTGACGGTAAGCCCATAGGCGATGTTTCATACTCCAATACGCCTTCTGCCGTAATCCCTGCTCACCAGTTCGAGGAGGGTCTCTGTACTGTTTGCGGAGAGTTGGATGAGAACTTCATGACGCCCGTCGATGGCTGGTGCGAAATCGGAAACGCCGCACAGCTTATGTGGTGGGCTCACTATGCTGCCAAGAAGGACTTGGGTCTCAGCGCACGTCTGACTGCGGACATCGATATGGAGGAGTACAACACCAAATATCCCGACCGCGCCTATCCGCAGATTGGCAATGAGACAACTCCTTTCTATGGCAACTTTGACGGACAGTTCCACGCTATAAGCAACCTCAATATCTATCTGCCGGGCTGTCGTGGTGCAGGTCTCATTGGCGTCATGAGCAGCCAGCCCTCGAATGGCTTTGGTGGTCTCAGTGCTGAGGACGCTCGCGCAGCAGAAGGCGTGTTCGTCAAGAACGTGGTGCTCGACAAAACCTGTTCCATCTATGGCCAGGGTTATACTGGTGTCGTAGGTATGGCCGCCAACTGGCCGGGTCACATCACCATTTCGGGTGTGCTGAATATGGGTGACGCAACAGTCGATGGCGGCACGAACGGTGCCGGTATTTTCGGTTGTGCTATGGGGTCTGCTTGCCACATGACCATCACGGGCTGCGGTTACATTGGTAACATACATGTCCTCAACGACACCCACACGGAGAATGGCTTGTTCTCCGGCTGGCTTGGCCAGTATGCAGAAGTGACCAACTGCTTTGCTCTCGGTACGATAGATGCCTATCCCGACCCTGCCCGCAGTTGGGCACGCCACCCGAACTACAATACCGTGGTCATCAAGAACTGCTATGGTCTGGAGGGCTCAGGTATCCTCGAGAACAGCTACAGCGGCAATCCCGAGGTGAACTTCATTCCCGAGGAGGAAATAGCCAGCGGTGCTCTTGCTTGGAAGGCTAACGGCTCTCAGTTCCGCGAACCTGCCTGGTATCAGACGCTCGAAAAGGACCTCCATCCTTATCCGCTTCCCACTCATGGCACCGTTATCTATGGTGCAGAACAGTACTTCTATGTCCTTACCAATGAGGACGTTGCCACTGTGGCTCCTGTAATTCAGGCTTATGAAGAAGAGCAAACGGAAAAGGGAATCATCGCCACTCAGGCTCTCATTGACGAGTGGAAGGTTGCAGTGGAGGCATTGACAGGCGAGGAAGCATCTACCATCAGTGGCTTCGCAGATGCTTACGATGCTGTCGAAGCAGCAAAAGCAGCCGTCCAGGAGAACGCAGCCGTATATCAGGCCTACATTGACAAATGCGCTGAGGTAAGGGCATTCCTTGCGGACGACCAGACCTTCACCGGCAACCTTCGTACGTCACTCGAAGCCTATCTCTCCGAAGAGGAGGCCAGCGAGCCCGACGAAGACAATCCTCTCGGTTCCTATGCGTACATCATCGAAGAACACACCGCTACTGCCGAGGAGATTCAGGCAGAGACAGAGCGTGTGGCCGAATGGCTCACCAAGGCCATTGCCGAGGACTATATGCCTGGCACCGATATCAGCTGGCTGATTCCCAACAGCGACTTCGCAAAGAAGAATGCCGAACACTGGAGCGGTGCTTGGTGCAACGCATACGGCGAGGTGGCTAATACTCAGACTCAGAGCGGTACGGTTGTAGGCGTTGAGGGTTGGAACAGGACTGGCGATATGTTCCAGACTGTCGAGAACATGAAGCCCGGCTACTACCTCGTAGGCGTGAGTGGAGCCTTCCGTCCCAGCAACGACCGCTACAGCACCAACTACGCTGCCGGCATCTATGCCAACGGCATCTTCAACTATTTCCCAACGGTCATCGAGGACTACATCGCAGCCAAGGACACCATCGACCAAGTGAACTGTAACCTGCACGGTCAGGGTGCCCTCGACCTTCCTGTCTATGACGATAACTTCTCTACTAGCGAAGAGCAGGCCGAAGACAATGGCGCAACCCTCCTCGGCTTTGTCGTTCATGGTCCTTACGGTATGGCAGCAGCAGCAAATGCAGGCCGCTACCGTGCCTACACCATCGCCTACGTAGGCGAGGATGGCCAGCTTACCATCGGCATCAAGAGCCAGGGCACAAACTTCGGCAACGACTGGACTGGCTGGGGCCCCATCAAGGTGACTTACTGCGGCGATGCTGCTGACGGAAAGGCTCTCGACGAAGTGCTCGAGAACATGACGGCACGTGCTCAGTCCATCATCGATTATGAGGCAGAAGTGGATGTCGATAATCCTGCAGCATGTCCGAACTTCCCCGCTGAATTGAAAGAACAGCTCCAAGAGGTTATTGATGCCATTCCCGCAGCAGAGACCGTCGATGCCAAGGCTGCTCTTGCAGAAAAATTTTCCGACCTCTTCCAGAAGGTTTACGAAGGCAAGCGTGCCTATATCGACATGTTCAACTTCGCTTCAAAGGTTAATGTTGTCATAAACGGCAACCTGCCTCTGGTAGCAAAGGACGATGAGGGCAAATTGTATGAGACCGAAGAGTATGTATTCAATGACGACGAGGTTGATGCCATCTATGATGCCAGTGATATGATGCTCGATGCATATAGCGACGGTTCCTTCAGCACGGAACAGGCTCTCAATCCTGCCACAGCGTTGGAGGGACTGGCAGGCGAGGTTCTTACCACCATCGTGCCTCAGAAGGACGGTGCCGGTTATTACCTCATCACCAATCCCAAGCAGTTCGTGGCATACCGTGCTTTTGTCAATGAACTTGACAATACGCTCAAGGGCAAGCTCGTGAACGATGTCGATATGACAGGCATCGGCATGCAGCCCTTCACTCCCAACAAGGTTTATTCCGGAACGTTCGACGGCCAAGGCAATGCTCTCGAGAACGTCACTATCTCACACTATGGCGAGATGCACACGGCTCTGTTCTTTGAGTTGCAGAATGCAACCGTCAAGAATCTGAAGTTGACAGGTGAGTACTATGGCGACCAGCAGCGTATGGCAGGTCTTGCAGCTTGGACTTCTGGAACGACAACGATTGACAACTGTGAGATTGCTGTTGCCCTGTACTCTGAGAAAGAGGGTGATGGCACTCATGGCGGCGTCATGGCTGTTCACGGCCGTGGCGGTAACTGCACCGTCAACAACTGCCTTGTTGCCTGCAAGTTCATCGGCGAGAACACCTTCTCTGTCGGCGGTGTCTGCGGTTGGAGGGATGCTACCCTCAACGTCAAGAACACCTTTATTCTCTCCGAGTACGACCTTGCTGCAGAACCAGCAAGCTATCCGAGCAGCATCGTTTCGCGTAATGGATACACCGATGGAGGAAATGTCTTCTATGCAATGCAAGCAAAGAGAGAAGGAATCATAGACCAAGGCACGCCCGCAACAGCTGAGCAGCTGCAGAGCGGTGAGGTTTGCTACAAGCTCAATGGCGACCAGACGGCAATCAACTGGTTCCAGACGCTCGGCCAGGACGAGCATCCCATGCTCTTCGAGGGCCACAAGCAAGTCTTCTACGACGAAGCCCGCGGTTACTACAACGAAGGCGACGCCCTCAGGGGTGACCTCAACGGCGACGGCAAGGTGGACATTGCCGACGCAGTGACCGTCCTGAACATCATGGCTGCCAGTGAGTACAGCGCCGACGCTGATATCAACGAAGACCGCAAGGTGGACATTGCCGACTTCGTCAGCATCCTAAATATCATGGCTGCGCAGTAAAGACCCCCTCCTAAACCTCCCCTTTTGGGGGGGGGAGGACTATAATAAGCCTCTGCGGATTTATTCTGCGGGGGCTTTACTATTATTTTTTATTGGAATTATACTATTTTGTCAAATTAGCTCCCTTTTTAAAGAAATTTTTTAAAATATTTGATATGAATCAAAAAAAACGTTAACTTTGCAAGACGATATCGATTTATTAATTCAAAATTTATAAACTCAAAAACCTATAATTAACCCAATTTATTAATCAAAACACATTCTACTATGAGAAAAAAACTACTGAATCTGTGTATGACTGCGCTGCTGAGCGTTGTCTCCACAGCTGCGTGGGCGCTTTCCGAAGTGAATGGCGTCTATCAGATCGGTACGGCAGCTGACTTGGAAGAGTTCGCTGTACTCGTGAATGATGGTAATGTCTATGCCAATGCTGTCCTGACGACAGACGTTGACAGGGGCATCGACGGTACGATGATTGGTACTGCTGAAAAGCCGTATCAGGGTACTTTCGATGGCCAGGGACATGCCATTAAAATCAACATGTACCCGGAAGACATGAATGCGGCTCTCTTCCAGTACACTGGCTTCGGTGCTGTTATTCAGAACCTGAAGGTGGAGGGTACAATTACTACGGCCAGCAAGTTTGCTGCCGGTATCGTAGCACGAAACTACGGTATCATCCGCGGCTGCTACGTGGACGTGACCATCAACAGCTCTGTGCCAGGTGATGCCACTCACGGCGGTATTGTCGCTGTCGGCTATGGCGGTACAACCATTGAGAACTGTTTGGCAAAAATAGCCATCAATGGTGAAACCACCACGAACTGCGGTGGTGTCGTAGGTTGGGCAGAGAAGCGTTGCAACATCGCGAACTGTCTGGTTGTCAGCGACGGTTGTACCTTCGCTTTCTCCGACACTTCCAACGGACACAGCAGCAACATCGCACGTAACGAGGGCAATCTGAAGGTTGTTGACCTTGGAACGTACAATGCTGACCCCGATGCAAACCGTCCCGCAGGCGCTTGCTACAACAACTATGTTACCCAGCAATGGGGCGACAACGTAGCTACAACGGTTGTGCCTTACGAGGAGTTGGCTGACGGTCGCATCTGCTACCAGTTGAACAATGACCAGAGCACCATTGCCTGGGTTCAGACCATCGGTACAGACCTGTTCCCCGTTCCCGCTGCATTCGGCAGAGGACAAGTCTTTGCCTCCGGCGCAACAGACTGTAACGGTCAGATGGTTGGAAGCGTACTCACCTACTCTAACCAGGGTAGCGATCAGGCTACAAAGCACACGTTCGACAAGTTTGGTATCTGCACCACTTGCGGCTGCTTCGACTTCCATGCATTCGAGTTTGATGATCCTGAGAAGTTCGACAAGGCCGACCGAGCTGTCCTCCTGAGAACTAAAGAGGACATCGACAAGGTGGAGGGCTGGAACCGTATTGCTAACGGCTTCAGACTGAACATGAAGATGATGAACGACATCGAGTACATCGCAGAGCCTGGTAAGTACATCTTCAACAGTAGCGACTGGATTGACGGTAACTTCGACGGTCAGGGCCACGCCTTTACCATCGGCATAAGCGACGTCCCGGGCTATGCTGGTCTGTTCCCTGAAATGACGGGTAACATCGAGAACCTTATTGTGCACGGAACTCTTGAGACAAATGGAGCACGAGTTGGTTCCCTCTGTGCTGAAGCCCACATGGCTTTGGTGCGCAACGTCTATTCCGATGTTGACATCACCTCTTCCGTAGTTGGCGACAACACCTCCGGCGGTTTCTTCGGCTGGACGGGTGATAAGGAAAAGACTGTAGAGAACTGTATCTATGCAGGTACCTTCACGCTGCCAGGTGCTGAAGGTGGTGCAGACTGTGCCCGCGTCGGTGGCTTCGCCGGTTGGACAGCAGCAAAGACCACCTACAGGAACTGCGCTGTGCTTGGTAATATCATCGGTGCCGGCGACCAGACTTTGGACACCAATACGGAGAATTCCCAGAACATCGCCCGTAACCCAGGCAATGTGGTGACGGAGAATGTGTATGTGGTGAATCCCATCTTTGGTAACTCTGTCTCGGACCATGACTTATATACTCACTACGAGAACGAGGAAGGTATTGCTAACGGTGAGTTGGCATTCTTCCTGAACAGCAAACAGAACGGTCTGGACCGCTTCTATCAGCTGATTGGCGTTGACCCAGAGCCTATGCCTATCAAGAAGGAAGGAGCACTCGTTTATTCTTCTGCAGGAAAATTCAATTGCGACGGAACCCCATTGGGTGGCGGCGGTTATACCAATAATTCTTCCGGCGAAGCTGTTATACCACCTCATCAGTTCGAGGATGGCTGGTGTGTCAACTGCGGTAAGTTCGACGAAAGCTTCGTAACTCCCGTGGATGGCTTCTTCGAAGTTAGCAACGGTGCTGAGCTGGCATGGTGGAGCAATTATGCTCTCTCACATTCGGATGCCAGTGTTCGCTTGACTGACGACATCGACATGTCTGACTACATGGAGCGCTTCAAAGTCGTATTCCAGTTCTCCGGCGAGTTCGACGGTCAAGGTCATACCATCAGCAACTTCGTTATCAATGATAACAACAACTACAATGGCTTGATTGGTACTGTCGTTAGTGGTGCCAATGTCCATGACCTTGTTTTGGACGAGTCTTGCAGCCTCTATGGTTCGAACTACGCTGGTATCATTGGTTGTACCGATGGCAGTGGTGACATTTACATCACGAACGTCGGTTTCGAAGGTACGGTTGGCGTGGGAACTCGTAACGCTGCAGGTATCATCGGATGCTGCTCTGGCGGTTCGATGAACATGTTCATCACCAATTGCTATGTAACAGGTGAAATCACAGGCGGTGTCGAGTCTGGCGCTATCTGCGGCTACTCGGGCAGCGGCTCTGTGGTTAAGAATTGCTGGAGTACTTGCCAGATGCCATCAGCATCTATTTACTCGAGCGACTCCTTCACCCGTGGCTCCGCAAAGGTTATAAACTGCTACGAGGCAGACATCGAAGGTGTTGAAAACAACAAGCAACAGCACTACAATCCCACGGCAGCAGACCGCCTGACGATTACCCTCCCGCTCGAAGAAGTCAGCAACGGTGCGCTCTGCTACAACCTGAACGAAGGCAAGTTCATCAATCCTGACTGGTATCAGACCCTCGAGGAGGATGAACACCCCTATCCGTTCAACAATCATGGTGTGGTCATCTATGGTGCTGACCAGTACTTCTCCATCCTTTCTGAGAATGACCTGAACGATGTGGCTTCAGAGATTCAGTCTTACGAGAAGTCCATGATTGACGACGTTGTAGCTACTCAGGCCCTGATTGACGAATGGAGTGCTGCAGTGGAAGCTCTGACTGAGACTGAGTCTATCGAGGCATTTGCTGAAGCTATCGAGGCTGTCTATGCTGCCAAGGCTGCTGTTGAGGAAAGTGCCAAGGTTTATGAGGCCTACATCGCCAAGTGCGAAGAGGTTAAGGCATTCCTTGCTTCTAACGACACCTTCGCAGGCGAACTGCGTGAGGCTCTTGAGTACTATCTCTCTGAGGATAATATCGACGAGCCCAGCGATGCTAATCCTCTTGGTACGTATGAGTACATCGTCGAGAATCACTTGGCTACTGCCGAGGAAATCAAGGCCGAGACAGAGCGCGTTGATAGGTGGCTCGCCGAGGCTATTGCTTCCGACTATGTGGCTGGCTCCGACATCAGCAAGCTGCTGATTAACTATGACTTCTCTTCGAAGAACGAGAACTGGACGGGCGGCTTCATCACCGGCACTGGCGAGACCGAGGACGCTGAGGGCAATACCATCAATGGCGTTGAGGCCTTCAACGTAACCGGTGACATGTACCAGACAGTCGAGAATATGAAGCAGGGCTACTATCTGATAGGCATCAACGGTGCCTTCCGTCCCAGCAACGACCGCTACAGCACCAACTATGCTGCAGGTGTCTATGCTAACGGAACGTTCAACTACTTCCCCGCAGCCATCGAAGATCCCGTATCTGTTGACGAGGCTGTTGACGGTGAGAACTGCAACCTGACCATCAAGAGTGCATACGACATGGAAATCTATGAGAACAATGCACTGAACGATGAAATGGGCGATGCTCTTCTTGGTTATGTTATCCAGGGTCCGACTGGTATGGCTATTGCTACAAAGGCAGGCCGTTATCAGGCTTACACCATTGGTTATGTAGGCGAGGACGGCAAACTGACTGTCGGCATCAAGAACCCAGGCACAAAGTACGACAAGGACTGGACTGGTTGGGGTCCCGTGACGCTGACCTACTGCGGCGATGCTACGAACGAGAAGGTTGGCGAAGCTCTCGACCTGGTACTTGAGAACATGCAGGCTCGCGCTGAAACTATCTTCGAATATGAGTGCAGCTTGGAGAATGCGGCTGAGGCTCCTAACTTCCCCGCTGCCCTGTTGGAGGAACTTCAGACTGCCGTGAATGGTATTGCTGCAGCAGAGACTGTAGAGGCCAAGGCTGCTCTGGTTCAGAAGATTTCCGAACTCTTCCAGCAGATTTACGAAGGCAAGCAGGCTTACGTGAAGCTCTTCAATGTATATAGTGCTATTGACTGGTTGGTTACCGGTAACCTGCCACTGGTTGAAAAGGATGCAGAAACAGGCGACTGGATTGAGACTGGCGATTTTGTGTTCAGCAATGACGAGACAGATGCCATCTATGATGTCGCCGACGCTCTGTTCGATGCATACATGAATGGTGACTACAGCACAGAGGAAGCTCTGAACCCAGAGGCTCTCACCACTGGTATTGCAGCTGAGATTATTCCTACTCAGGACGAAGAGGGTTACTACCTGATTGGTACTACTAAGCAGTTCGTTGCTTATCGTACGATTGCCAGTGAACTCGACAGATATGCCAAGGGTAAGCTCACAGCTGATGTGGATATGTACGGCGTTTCCATGCTGCCTATCGGTCACAACAGAGGTGAGAATGCACAGCACATCTTCTCTGGCGTATTCGATGGTCAGGGTCACGCGCTTCTCAATGTCTATATCGATGATGTGAATATTCCATCAAGTGAATATGCTGAGCCTGCAACGCTGTTCTACGAGTTGCAGAATGCCACGGTCAAGAACTTCAAGCTGACAGGTGAAATGTACACCAGCCACCAGTTCTCTGGTCCCGTCACTCGCTGGATGTCCGGTACGTCAACCATCGACAACGTTGAGATTGCTGTTGCCTTCCACCTCGCTCCCAACCTCTCTGGTGACACCTCTTCCGGTGGTGTAATCGGTCGCAACGGCAGTGCTAACAGCCTTATCAAGAACTGTCTCGTCAATAACCAGATTATTGGTGAGGGCGACACCCCACACTGGTACTTTGGTGGCGTAGCTGGTTGGGCAGATGCATCTCTCAAGATTCAGAACACACTCATTCTCTCCGAGTACACCAATGTCGGTGTTGACGGTGACAACTCACGTACCATCAGCCGTGGCACGAAGTGCACTCCGACGAATGTATATGTTTCTCAGTACTTCCGTGAGTCAGAGGGTACACTCGTTACTACTGAACAGTTGGCAAGTGGTGAGGTTACTTGGAAGCTGAACGGCCAGACAGGTGACAATCCCACATGGTTCCAGACGCTCGGTGCCGACGCTACACCGCGTCTGTTCGACGGTCTTCCCGTTTACCTCTATGGTGGCAAGTACACCAACGAGAAGCCTAACATTCAGCTCAATGCATTCGCATACAACCTGGATGCCAAGAAGGAAGGCGAGAATGTTGTCGTAAGTTACGACCTGAATGCTGAGGCTGAGGATGTCAAGGTTAACTTCTACGACGGTGAGGCTTTGGTTTACACCGCAGAACCTGACGAAATCTTCACAGCTGGCACTCACAGGGTAGTTGTTCCCGTAAGTAACTTCGGCGATAAGAATCCTACTGCCCTCAACTTCAAGATTGAGGTTACTGGCAAGGGCTCTCTCGATGTTCTCAGAGTGGGCGACGTTTACAAGGTATGGGCTCCCTACGGAATGGCAGTGAACAACAATCCTGCAAGCAAGGGCTTCGGTCAGGTACTCATTGCTGAGTCTTGGGCTGAACAGTATCCCGAGGGCTACATCTCCACAGAGAAGTCTGGAGCTCTCTTCGCATTCGACCAGAACTTCCAGCCCATCAACGCAGCTGACGGCACTCCCGGATTCTATGGTGGTCTTCCTATTCCTCAGGAGATTGCTGACGCATCGGCTCTCATTATCTCTGGCAGCTACAAGTTCGACCTCAAGGACCTCCGCTTCACCGAAGACGGACGTCTCTTCGTGGCTCGTGCTTCCGGCACCAGCAACAGCTCTGTTTGGGAAATCAATCCCGACAACCTCGATGAGCCTTGGAAGCCTGTCTTCACAGGTGGCGAGCTCGACGAGCAGACAGGTATCACCTATGTTGGCGACGACGAGCAGAACCGCATGGCTATGAGCTTGGCATTCGAAGGTCAGGGCAATGACCTGAAGATGTACGTTCTGGGCGGACAGCGCAGCAACGGTGAGAACAACTCCACCGACTACAACTGCTCTATCTACGACCTCGGTACTGCTAAGGAATGGAGTGCAGCTCCTACTGCTAACTTCGAGCCTCTGGATGGTAATTATGTTTACACTCCCAGCTATGTTGGCATCCACGAGGACGGTCAGGGTGGCCTCTGGTTCATCCAGTCTGTAAGTGCAACTGCCGAGCATCCTGCCATCAAGCACTTCGATGCTGAGGGCAACGAGGACTACAGCAACGCCAGCATTACCACCAATAGCGGCAGAATAGCTGTTACTACCGGCGGTGAGTACATTGCTATACCTCAGGGCAGCGGCAAGATTGTTCTCTACGAGACCAACTACGTTCCCATGGAGAATGGCAGAATCTTCCTGAACCCGAAGCAGACCATCTCTGTTCTGGAGAGCAGCATCACAAGCTTGGCATTCGACTATGCAAACAACCTCTATGTTGCCTCTGGCGGAACTGAGACCTTCAGCCGCTACACACTCCCCGGCATGAACAAGGTTGTCGTTACTCCTGGTAACGGCATTGGTACAGGTGGAATTAAGGGTGACCTGAATGGTGATGGTAAGGTGGATATTGCTGATGCAGTAACTGTCCTGAACATCATGGCTGCAGGTGAGTACAATGCAGAAGCTGATATCAATGGTGACCAGAAGGTGGATATCGCCGACTTCGTAACCATTCTGAACATCATGGCAGCACAGTAAAAATTTCTTCTCTAACTTCCCCTTGAGGGGGGAGGGACTAATAAGCCCCTGCGGTTGTCCGCAGGGGCTTATTTTGTTGGCGCTCTTCACTTAGTTTCTACCTACTTAACTGTATCTTTCAAATATTCGTCCAGTGAGACACCTTCTATTTTTAGGAAGCAGGCGCGGACGGTCTGGGTGGTGCCGAATCCTGCCAGGAGTGCGTCGTTGGGCGTTTTCACATCGCCGCGTGCTATCATGCGCTTCAGCTCTGTCACGCGGAAACTGCTGATGTAGTCGTGCACATTATTGAAGCCTTGGCTGCGTACGCTCTGCAACACGAGGTGGCGGTTATAGCCTGTCGCCTGACAGAGCCTGTCGCGTCCGAATGAGCTGTCCTTCCACTCCTTCTTGTGGCTCTGCATCCAGTAGTTAATATGCTTGAAGCGACGCAGGTTGGCCTCGTTGAAATCCTCCTGCTCCTTCTCTTTCGTCTCCTCGACAGGTTCTTCTGTGACCTCTTTGATGACGGGGCGCGGCAGCTGCAGAGCCAATGTCTCAAGTGTACGGAGCATAAGGTAGAGGTTGAGTATGGTAAAGATAACGATATAGATGGCGAGCATCGTCAGGTTGTAGAATATGGCGACACAGGTATAGAAGACCACTGAAAGCCCCAGGGCTATGCAGTAGCCAAGCAGATAGCCAGGCACATTGGCGTGGCGTGCCATACGTCGCGGCAGCAGGAAGATATTCACAATGTAGTAAATGCTCAGCGCCAGGGCAAAGAGTCGCATCAGGATGTCACTGCTCAGGATGTTCTTGATCAGATCTTTTGCTGTATAGATATACACGATTCGGCTGCCCATCAGTGTGGCAATGGCATAGATGGCTATCAATATCAGGATTGGACGTGCATAACGCCACATGCGTTCCCATTGCAAGAAGCCCGGCATAGGAATGCTAAGGGGGTAGATACTCTGCAAGAAGCAGCCACAGAGCAATGCCAGCAGCATGCCCGGATGCAGCATGCCCGGTTGCCCTTCGGCAATGCCACGGCTGAAAAACAAAGCTATAAGCATCCAGGAGAAAAAGATGCCATTGACCCATGCCAGGCATAGGTACTGCACACGGTGGCGGGCAAAAAGACCCATCACACAAGTAATGACAAGATGGATGATGGCTGAACCACCAAGCGTCATAAAAAGAATGTTTTCACTCATAATGGTCGTTTGGGAAATTGGTCGTTTCTGGTTAACTTTTTAAGGTTATTACTTGATTCTTTTTAATTTTTCCCTGCAAAGTTAGGCCTTTTATATCAAACTACAATTCTTTCTCACTTTTTTATTTCGGAAAAGTATGCACACTAATATAAATAATTGTATATTTGTACAGACATTATAAATAAATTAATCAAACAAACCCTAAACACAAACTTTTATGAGAAAATCTACTTTATTTTACTTGCTCACCATGCTCCTCTTTTTCGCAGGTAGTAATGTATGGGCAGACACGTATTCCCACACGTTTGTCACAACGGACATCCCCGAGGGTACAACGGATACTCAGTTTACGCTGAGCGATGTTGACTGGACCCTCGCATTGGATGGTGGCAAAGTCAGTGTTTTCAGTAATGATTTAGGTGCTCACTTCGGAACGAACAACAGCACTTGCAACAGCGTTATTCTTTCTACGCAGGGCATTCCCGGCACTATCGCCAGCGTTACGGTGGAAGCAAGTCGCGGAAAGAACTTGATTGGAACTATGGGAGTGACTGTCGCTGGTAGGGAATATTCCATTAGCAACGGCGAAACGACAACATCTCTGACAACAGAAAACGTTGCGTATGAATTCACAGGCGGAGCAGAAGGCGAGATTGCCATCGTTTGGACTAAATCCGAAGAGGGTGGTACAAACAACAAGGGTGCATTCTACATCAAGAAGATTACCGTGGAATATTCCAATGGTGGTGTCATTGTAGCAAAGCCCGCCATCACGCCAAACGGCGGTACCTTCACAGAGCCGCAGGAAGTGACGATTACCGCTGGCGAAGGCTGTGATATTATCTACACAACCGATGGCATCGAACCAAGCATGGCTGCAGGTATGAGATACACTGCTCCCTTCACCGTTAGCGAGGACTGCACCGTCAAGGCCATTGCCTACGACGTGACAGGGGCTTCCAGCTCTATTGCCTCTGCTGAGTTCAAGTTCTCCACGGGTGAGGCTATCGCAACTATCGCTGAGCTTTGTGCAGCAGAGCCCGGCTCTGTCACCGTTGACCTCAACAACTGGATTGTTACAGGTGTAAAGAGCAGCAATGTTTACTTCACCGATGGCAAGAATGGCATTTTGCTCTATGAGAAGAATCACGGTTTCGAGGTTGGAGACCAGCTCAGAGGCAGAGCTACATTTAACTTGACAAGCTATAAGAATGCTCCTGAAATCACAGGCCTGTCTTCTACTACCGAAGGCGTGACCGTTGCAGCTAAGGGTGTGACAGTTGAGCCTATCCCAGTGACGATTGGCGAACTCCAGACGAACATGCAGGGATGTGTCATCAAACTGGAAAGCCTGACCTATACAGAAGGCGTATTGATGGATGCCACTGGCGCTTCAATCATTCCTTACAACACTTTCAATATTCCCCAGATGCCTGATTTGACAGAAGGCAAGAGCTACGACGCTACCGGTGTTGCTGTCTGGTTCGACAAATGGGAAATTGCTCCTCGCACGACTGACGACTTCGTAGAGGCAGGCGGCGTAGTGTTTGTTGCAAAGCCCGTCATCACTCCTAACGGTGGTACCTTCGCTGAACCGCAGACGGTAACGATTACTGCTGCTGAGGGCTGTGAAATCATTTACACTACCGATGGCAGTGAGCCAGGCATGGCCGCAGGCATGACGTACACCGCTCCGTTCACCATTAGCGAGGACTGCGTTGTGAAGGCTGTCGCTATCGATGCAACCGGTGCTTACAGTGCCGTAGCCGAAGCCACATTCACATTTGGCGCTGCCATCCCGACTATTGGTCGTCTTTGCGCAGTGGCTACAGAAACAGAGCAGACAGTTCCCGTAAGCATCAACAGCTGGGCTGTGACTGGCGTGAATGGCAACCAAGTCTTCCTTACGGACGGCGCTAATGGTATCGTCCTCTATCAGAAGGATCATGGCTTCGAGGTGGGTGACATGCTCAATGGCTCAGCCTCAATCACCGTGGTAATCTTTGCCAAGAACGATTTCACCTATCCCGAAATCATGGGGCTTACCGCTACCACAGAAGGTGTGACCGTCACGAAAAATGCAGAGGTAACTCCTCAGAATGTCGTAGTCTCTGACCTCAATACTGAAGTCATCAACCAGCAGGGTAACCTCATCCGTCTCGAAGGCGTCACTTATAGCGAAGGCAAGTTCATCGACGGCGACGACAACACCATCGCTCCTTTCAATACATTCAAGGTAGAGGGTTATCCCGAACTTATTGAAGGTCAGACATACAACGTGACAGGTGTTGCTATCTGGTTTGGCTATTGGGAGATTGCTCCACGCACAGCAGCAGAGTTTGAGCTCGTCACCTCGCAGATTGCTCCTGAGTCTTCTTGGAGCGTAGAGGAAGAAGTCGTTGACATCAACGGAGCTTCAACCGCTGTCTTCAGAACCAATTCCGATGGTGCAGTCACTTATGAGAGCTCTGACGAAAAGGTTGCCACCATCGACGAAAGGGGTACCATTACGCTCGTAGGCAAGGGCACTACAGTCATTACCGCCAATGTCGCAGCAACCGAGACCTATCTGCCCGACAGCAAGAGCTTCACACTGACCGTTACCATCGATGGCTATGCAGACGCCACCTTCGCTTATAATGATGAGGACATCGTGGGTCAGGGCGCTCCCGATACTGGTGCGGAACTCACAGCTACCCGTAACGACGGACTGCTTTCCCTCTATGCCAACAAGGCATACGCAAAGCCCGGCGATACTCACATCAAGATTTACGGCAGTAAGTACGAAGGCAAGGACGACGAAAGAGTTCTCACCGAGCCCAGCTACATTGAACTCTCTGTTGCCGAAGGCTATTCCATCACCAAGATTGTCCTCACTGCTACAGGTAAGGACAACATCAAGGAATGGAAGGACCAGATTGGCAATGCTGCAGTCACCGAAGAAGGAGGCATTACTGCCACATGGGAAGGCGATACGGATAAGGTAGTCCTGACCAACCAGGCTTCCGCTCAGGCTCGCATCAAGACCATCGCTGTCACCTACATCGATACCAGCAAGGTTGACGGAGTAAGCCTCACCTCAGCTTCCAGCCAGGAAAAGACTGTCATCTACAACCTCGCAGGCCAGCGCCTGGGCAAGATGCAGAAGGGCATCAACATCGTTGGCGGCAAAAAAATCGCAGTCAAATAAACGCTAAAAGCATAATAGCTTCGGGAGGTCCCGCTGGTTTTCAGCAGAGCCTCCCGAAATTATTTATGTCCTTATCAAAATGAGTAACTTTAACTTATCATTTAGGTCGTAGCCCCGTTTAAAGAGCGATTGGTCCCATGCCCATGCAACTTGTAGTCGTCAGGGCCGTCAGGAATGCTTCTTGCCGATTTTAAGCACTCGGCGCTGTGCAATTACTTTAATAGCCATAATCGTTAAAAGTTAAGAGTTAAATTTTGAATTTAATAATTTTGAATTTGTTATAGTTTTTCACTTCGTCTCGGGCTGGGGTCTGAAAGTGGGTGTTAAGGGTAAAAATCGGGACTATTAATGCGCGCAATTTCCAGATTTAATAGTAGCAATTTTTAGATTTAATACCAGCATTTTCTTCTCCTTTTCTTTGACGCTGCAAAGGTACGACATTCCCATTGCGGTGTACGAATTTTTCATCAACTTTTTTGAACTTTTTTTTGCGGTGCGGTCATTTTGGTCATTTGGTCATTTGTCAAAATCGATTTCGGATTGCCCCAAAAGTGCCACTATAGTAATAATAATAAATATATATTTATTATTATTACTATAGTGAGCCCCAAAGCGGAGTTGAAAATCGAAAATGACCATTTTGACCTTGACCACTTTGACCACAGCAAATAAATTGGGATTTGTTTTGCATTATGCCAGATAATTCGTAAATTTGCAGACAGAAAAGACAAACACAAGGCAAAGAAGAACGAGTATTCAAGCCTATTACAATTATGGAGGAAAAAGATATAATACTCGAAATACTGAAGGGCTATTGGCCGATGTGCGCTCTATTGTTGAGAAGGGATTGCAGAATGCTTATCAAGGTGTGAATGCTGTTATGGTGAAAACGTCCTTTAGGACTTCTGCCTTAATTGTCAGCATAGCATTTAGTGTTTTGGGGTAAACCTCGGGTAAACCAGAGGTAAACTTTGGGTTGAAAATGCGCTGATTTTGGAACCAACTGAAAGGCAGAAAGGGATTAAGACTTGTTATCTGTTAGAGATTGGGTACTCTTACAAACCCCTTATAATATGGAGTTTAGGCACAAAAAAAATCTCAGATTTCTCTGAGACTTTTATTGTGGACCAGCCAGGGCTTGAACCTGGGACCTCCAGATTATGAGTATCTTAAAGTGATATTCTGTGATATTTTGTTGCTATGTAAGTATGCTGATAATCAGTGTTTTACAAAAATGTGATTTTAACTGAAACTCATAAAATACCCTTAACTGGAATAAAATGTTTACGCATTGTTTACGCAGATTTCGGGTCAAAAATGGCACAATTATCATCAGGCTTCTAATCTGCAGGTCACAAACTACCGAATATAATCATCTCAACTCGCCGAACAAAACATTACCAAACGACCAAGTAGTTTTAAGCCAAATAACCAAACATCATTAAGCCAAATAACCAAACAAAAATACGCCAAATAACCAAATTTGTTTGCAAAACATTTTTTCATTTTCATGGAAAATTACTACCTTTGTACCCAAAATCGTACAAGGAAACTGAGTAAAAATCCTTTTTACCGACCAAGAAGAGAAAGAAAAACCTATACTTATACTCAAAGATGGCAAAATAAGGTTATTTGGTAGTAAATAATGCAAATTCTTTGGTTTTCTTTCCTTGTTTTGAAAGAAAAGTCGTATCTTTGCAGAAAATTCACAAATATCGAAGTTAAAAGTATGATTCTTGAATTTTGTGTAACCAACTTTCTGTCGATAAAGGAAGAGCTTAAACTATCTTTCATATCAACATCGCTCAAAGAGGCCTGCTCCGAGCCGAATGACCTGTTTCCTCTTGAAGACACAGGCATATCACTTGTAAGGAGTGCTGTCATTTATGGCGCAAATGCGTCTGGAAAATCAAATGTGCTGAAAGCTTTTGATTTTTATAAGCGGTTCGTCACGGAATCGTTCAAAAACAGTCAGGTCGGAGATACAATAGGCGTTGAAAACTTCAGGCTAAATGCTTCAAGCATGAAAGAGTCTACCACATTTGAGGCGACTTTTACCGATGGCGAGTTCATCTACAGGTATGGCTTTGAAGTGGATAACCACACCGTTCACGAGGAATGGCTATATAAACGAGCTTGCAAAAAACGTGCTAAGGATGTCGAACTATTCTATCGTGAGGCAGATTCCACTACAGTTCATCCAAAGAACCAACTTCTTCAGGAACTGGTGAATAAGAAGATGGTACGCAACAATGCGCTGCTGCTCTCAACAGCTGCTCAATTCAACGAGCCAACCTCTGTCAGCATTCTCCAATGGCTAAGTGACACATTAGTGGTATTTTGTTCTGAAGACGAGCAACTTTGGAATAACGCTATCAAGCATCTTGATGACGAGTCTCTACGTAAGCGTATCATTTCATTTGCAAAGTATGCTGACCTTGGAATAGAAAACATTTCCAAGATTGACAACCGCATCGTAAGTGACCACAGGCAGTATGATGATAATGGCCGGGAAGTGAACAGCGTATCTTTTGCATTCAACAGGAACGAATCAGAAGGCACTATCAAGTATTTCTCACTTGCTTATCCTATCATTGATGCTCTTGACAATGGAAAGCGCATTGTCATTGATGAACTCGACTCCAAGCTTCATCCGTTGCTCATCAAAAAGATTGTTGCCTTGTTCAATGATGCCCAGACGAATCCCAAGGGAGCACAACTTCTGTTTACAGCGCATGATACATTCTTGCTGAGTGCTGGCCTGTTCAGAAGAGATCAGGTTTGGTTTACCCAAAAGGACAACTTTGGTGCAACGGAACTATTTTCATTGGCAGAATACAAGGTACGCAGTACATCCCCGTTTGAGAGGGACTATCTGCTTGGCAAATATGGAGCAACCCCTATCTTTGGTGAATTAGAGAAAATCTTTAATCCTTCTTAAGAGCTATGGCTAAACGACAGAAGAAAGACCATAGGTTATCAAACCTGTCACGCCGTCAGGGTGTAAGGGAAATCAAGCAGTCGTTTCTCATCGTCTGTGAAGGAGAAAAGACCGAACCTGACTACTTCAAGGCGTTCCGCATGACAGCAGCCACCATCAAGGCTGTTGGTCAGGCGATGAACACGATGACGCTTGTCAGCAAGGCAATAAGTATTCGTGAAGCCGACCAAAAGAGAAAAAGGGTTTATGACCAATGCTGGGTAGTCTTTGACAAAGACGATTTCCCTGCAAAGGATTTCAACCAGGCAATACAGCTTGCCGAGAAGAACGGCTTCCGTGTGGCATACAGCAATCAGGCATTTGAGTATTGGTTCTTGCTGCACTACAACCTATATACTGGTGCTATTCATCGAAACCAGTACAAGGACATGCTCACCAGACTAACTGGTATGCCATACAGTAAAAGTGAGGGCTATGGTGCTGTTATGTACAATCTCCTTTTGTCGCGACAGCAACAGGCTATCAGCAATGCAGAAACTGTACTTGCTGAAATCTCACACGGCAATCCTGCCGAAGATGAGTCATCCACAACCGTTCATCATCTAGTTTTGGAACTCAACAGATACCTATAAAAGTACATAACTCAACAAGTTATTTTTCAAAATCCAGAAAGAAAACTCGTCAATTTGCAGAATTTTTACATAATCGAAAGTTTTCTTCTTGAATTAAGGAAGATAAGTCAATATCATATTGCCGTCCAAGAGAGAAAGATGAAGGGTAGATTGGAGCACCTATCGAACACAAAATCAGTCGCTACACAGCGATAGAAAATATGTCAAAAATGCGTGTTATCGCATGTAAATAGCCATGTTTTTGTCGCACGTCGGAGCATGTTCAGTCAGTTCGGACGGCAAAATTCAGTCAGCTGAATGAGGCGATTTTGGCTTAAATCCGGCAAAAAGAGGCCTTAAAACGGTCTTTCTGTCGGAGCAAAGTCAGTCAAAGCTCGAAAAACGGCCCGAAAATCGGAGCAAATTCAGTCACCGTTTCATGACTGACCTCCAAAGGGTGCTAAAATGCCCTTCCGTCGGAGCAAAATCAGTCAGTTTTGCAGAAGCAGGTCCTGATTATCAGCGACTATCGGAGCAAAATCAGTCAGTGGAGCGTGAAAACCGGAGCCTCACTTTGCCGTCGGAGCAAATTCAGTCAGCCGCCCCTCCCGTCGGAGCAAAATCAGTCAAAAATATGGCTGTATGGCATGAATCCTGCGTCGGATCAAATTCAGTCACTTCAAGTTTGCTTACCTTTGCAAGTGAAAGTAACATTCACAAGCAGAGATTATGGCAAATAACGCAGTAGACATGAGTAAATCGAAACAAGTTCTTCGTATGTTCAAGAATGGAGGGATGTCAAACCGCAGCATCGCGGAGGCAGTGGACCTCGACAAGAACACAGTGAACAAGTATGTAAACCAGGCAAAGAAGGACAGCATGAGCATTGACGAGCTGCTGTCCCTTGACGACCCAGTGTTGGCCCATCGCATGGTGGGAGGCAATGCCGCCTACACTGACAGCCGTTTTGACGAGCTGAAAGGCAGGCTACCGTATTATGCCTCCGAGCTGCAGCGTCCGCATGTGACCATGCAGTTGCTGTGGGAGGAGTACTGTAGGGAGTCTGCCCATCCGTATGGAATCACACAGTTCAAGGAGCATCTGAACAGGTACATCACCGGCTCGGAGGGAAAGACGGCATCCACGATTCTCAAGGATCTCTATGTGGGAGGTGAAAAGGCGTTCCTCGACTATGCCGGGGGCAAGATGCAGTATGTTGACATAGACACAGGCGAGATACACGATGCAGAGATCTTCGTTGCCTGCCTGCCAGCCACTGACTACGGCTTTGCAATGGCCGTTCCTTCCCAGAAGGTGGAGGACTTCCTCTATGCTACGGAGCGCTTCTTCGAGCATATAGGAGGTGTCCCCAAGATACTGGTCCCGGACAACCTGAAGTCAGCCGTCATCAAGCGCGAGAAGGGCATGCCTGAGCTCAACAAGATCTTCGAGGACTTCTGTAACCACTACGGCTGTGTTGCCATCCCCGCACGCCCTGTACATCCCAAGGACAAATCGAACGTGGAAGACCATGTGAAGATCTTCTACCGCAGGGTCGTGGCACCGCTGCGCAATGAGACATTCTATTCCATCGAGGACATGAATGCGGCCATCTTCCAGAAGATGCGGGAGAGCAACCAGAGGCGCATGCAGCAGCGCCCGCAGAACCGTGAGGAACTGTTCCTGGCCATTGAGAAGCCCAGCCTGTGCCCTCTGCCCAGGGAGCGCTATGAGGTCAAGTTCTATACCAAGCTGACAGTCCAGGACAACTGCTGTGTCTACCTCGGACGCGACATGCACTACTACTCCGTGCCCTACAAGTACGTCGGTACCAGGATGCAGGTCATCTTCACCGCCACACTCGTAAAGATATACACACAGGACGGCGAGCTTGTCAGGGAGTGGCCGAGGGACAGGACGCCCGGGCAGTATTCCACCAAGAAGGAGGACATGGCTTCCAACAGCCAGGCATACAGGCAGCGCTCACCAGTCTATTACATCTGCAAGTGCAGGGGTGTCAACGAGAACCTTGGCATCGTGGTTGAGACCATGTTTGACGAGCTTGACAAGCGCCTGCCGCCAGAGGTTCTCTATAACCGCTGCGATGCACTGCTTCGTCTTCAGAGGACTACAGAACCCCGTCTGTTTGACCTCGCATGTGAGAGTGCCATCCGCTTTAACAGGTGCTCCTACAAGTTTATCGAGCATGCCATCCAGAGCAAGTGCCTGGGCATCCTCCAGGCAAGCCGTGACGAGGACATCATCTCACCGCCTGAGCACGAGAACATCAGGGGATTATTCGAATAAGAGAACAAGTCACTTACGTTTAATATAAATCATTTACATTATGGACGAAATCACGACATTTACCAAGGAACTGCGACTGCCCGGCATGGAAAACTGCTGGCGGTCGCTCATCGAGACAAGGCGTGTGGACGGTATGTCCCTGCGCGACGGGCTGCAGCTCCTGCTGTCTGCCGAGAGTGAACAGAGGAAGGAGAACCGCAACGCGAGGCTCCTCAAGACTGCCAACTTCCGCTATCAGGCAACCATCATGGAGACACAGTTCGATGCAAGTCGCGGGCTGGACAAGAACCGCGTCATGGAACTGGCCACCTGTGCCTACATCAAGGGAGGAATCCCCGTCATCATCACCGGCCCTGCCGGAACCGGCAAGAGCTGGCTCGCCACTGTACTGGGCCATCAGGCATGCATGATGGGATTCAAGGTGCGCTACTACAACATCTTCAAGCTCTTCGAGCAGATTGCGATGGCACGCATGGAGGGTACGCTGACCAAGTTCTTCAACAAGATTGCAGACACCGACCTGCTCATCATCGACGACTTCGGAGTGCGCTCCCTGGACAAGCAGCAGATGCTCGACT